>NZ_WWVR01000097.1 GCF_009883055.1 Blautia sp. BIOML-A1
TTCCATTTTTCTGATATCGGACGGTGAAGCTTTATCCTGATGGCTGTCATCTTAGGCAGTTTCAAATATTTTCCTTCTAGAAAGATATTTCCATTCACTACGTTTGTTGTATAAGATTTCCTTGATGACTTCTTTGATTTGAAGCGTGGAAATCCTGCGGATGGTTCACGAAAGAACTTACAGAAAGCACTTTCCAGATGCATCTGTACATTTGCCAGTGCTAATGAATCCACCTCTTTCAGCCAGGGATATTCTTTCTTATAGCTGGCTGGTGTATTCCTTAACATCTTCTTTTCTTTTTTATAATGTTCTATCTTATCTGCAAGCATACAGTTATAGATAAATCGACTGCAGCCGATTGTTTTTTCTATCTGCACACGTTGTTCTGCATTTGGATAGATTCTTATTTTTACTGCCCGGTTTATTTTCCTCACCTCATATTTCTATATGTTGATAAATAATTTCAATCATTGCTTTTGAACATTTTGTTCNAAATCTTTTCTCTGATTTCGGATCTTTTCATGACACAGTGCAACCCGTTTCTTCTGTTTTTCATAATTCCGACTGCCTCTCTGGCATCTGGACAGTTTCCGCTGTTCCCGTGCAAGCTTTTTCTCTGTATTCCGGTAGAACATCGGATATCCGGCTCTTTCACCGGTAGAAAATACACACATCCCATGCATGGCAAAATCAATCCCCAGAAATTTTTCTGCCGGTCTTTTTTCTGCTGTTTGGTTTTCACAGCAAAATAACAGACTTGCAAAATATTTTCCGGATGGTTCCCGGCTGACTGTTACAGATTTCAGTTTCCATTTTTCTGATATCGGACGATGAAGCTTTATCCTGATGGCTGTCATCTTAGGCAGTTTCAAATATTTTCCTTCTAGAAAGATATTTCCATTCACTACGTTTGTTGTATAAGATTTCCTTGATGACTTCTTTGATTTGAAGCGTGGAAATCCTGCGGATGGTTCACGAAAGAACTTACAGAAAGCACTTTCCAGATGCATCTGTACATTTGCCAGTGCTAATGAATCCACCTCTTTCAGCCAGGGATA
>NZ_WWVR01000020.1 GCF_009883055.1 Blautia sp. BIOML-A1
AAGTGTTCTTTTTTATTTTTTGCAATTCATCTCCCACCTGTAGAGGAAGGAGAATTCTTGCTATATATTATGTTAAAGCAAGCGTAACCGCTGCATTACGCAATGACTGAAATGTATAACGATCACCGTCTATGTAATCTGAATCACTATTTTTATAGTAGTTACAGCACAAATACATTTCATCCGGCAATGATTGTGGTGTAAGAATCCGATATTTTCTGTGCTTATATTGTATAGAGTATTCATAATATCTGGCCTTCATAAAGTTCCACCTCCTTTCCACTATCAACCAATATATTCTTCATACACAGATATAATATGCAACCATATTTTCTTTTTCTTACACCTTATTAAAGCTTATCTATGTTTCCAGTCAGATCTCATTAAACAAATCATTTTTCTCCCTTCTGCCAGGAAATATAATATGAGTTGAAATAACAGATGATGGCATAAACTTTTTCAAATATTCTTTAATATCATTCGCAATCTTATACCATCCAGCTTTTCCGCAATCATATCCTCGTCCATCATAAATGCTAAAGGGAATTAACATAAAATCTAGATGTAAATACACTTTATTTGTCCCTTCATATGTAGAATGATCGTGAACTGCAAAGAAACAAATACAGTCTTTAAATTCTGTTTCTGCAAGAAAATATCCAATTTCCAAAACTCTATTACAGCTGAGATATTCTACTTCATCAGGTGAAAAACATACAATGATATGTATTGCGTACCGACTGTTGACCGAATGATACTCTCTAAAACGCTGCACTTGCTTATTCACAAGATTTTTCGGTGCTTCACTAAAATCAAAAAATACATTTGTCATTCCAATCATACGATTTCTACATCTATCTGGTCGCGCTACATAATAAAGCAAGTTATTATACGCAACAAAATCATGTTTTACTTGATTTACAACTTGTAAGTTCGGCATAATTTTTTCCCTTCGTCTATTAACTGTTTTTGTGAATTTTCAATATCAATTCCTGACTCAATTTTATTTATAGCAGTAGCCAATGGATTTAATAGAATAGCAAAATGCGCTCTTTCATTTTCAGCCATTTTTTCTATAAAACTGTTTTCACCGCAGCAAAGATACACCATTAAATCGCGAGGCTTCTTAAATCCCAGTTGCTTACTTACATTATTAATTTTTACAAATTCTGTATCACTTAGGGGAAATTTGCGACTCTTACGTTTTTCATCTACAACAGATACCATATTTCTCATAATCTTTATATTATCCATCGGTACTCTCCTTCTAATTTTTTTATTTATATGTTGGTATTTATTGTCATTTTTTAATTTTTAATACTATTCCTTATGTTGTATTACTCTTTATCATAATCTTAAGGTTATAAATATTATTTATTGCTACCATACCTTGTCTAAATCTGTATATTTATTTCTATTATTATATACAAGAATACGTTAGTTGGGACCGTTTTGCATTTGCTCCTCATTCATTCTATCTTGAGCAGCTTATCATGCTATTTGTACTTTTAATAAAAAATATTTCTTTAACATACCAGTAAAAAGAAACATATAAAGGAGAATACCGAAAAATGACACACGAAAATATAGCAGATGATCTTATTACCCTTGAAGAACTTTGTGAACACCTTATGATATCAGAATCAACCGCCTATCGCCTTATGAGGTCTGGCGAAATTGAAGCCTTTAAATTAGGATCACATTGGAAAATCCCTGCTGACTCTGTAAGAGATTTCATTTCTAGGCATAAAAAATAATAATTTGTATATAAAAAACGCCAGAGATTCCTAAATATTTCAAAAATCGCTGGCGTTTTATTGATCAACTTATAAACAATTACTTCATTCAATCTTTCTACAATGCTTATCTAATAACGACCACTTTTCGTATTAGACTTGCTACTATATATATTTTTTCGATCAACAGTGCTATAAGCTTTTACCGCATATCTGTATGTAATACCTTTTTGGGCTTTTGAATCTATATAATACAGTCTTTTCGTTCTTGTTAACAGTTCCCACTTTCCATTTTCACATCTATAGACAACATAAGCAGAAGCTCCTGCAACCTTTTTCCACTGGATTTTTAATCCTGAAGAAACACTTTTTACAGTTTCTAATTGTGGTGCTGCAAGCGTAACCTGAATTTTCTTTCCGCTAGAATCATAAAGTCCATATGTTTTTTCTGTAGAAGTATAAGACCGAACTGTATAGGTATAAGTTCTTCCCAATACAATTGGAAAATCTTTTGAAGATGTCTGGGTATAAGACGTCATATTCCCTTTTAATACTGCAAGACGTTCCCATCTGTCTTTACTGTTTTTACGATAAACAATATAACCTGTCGCTCCAGTTGCTTTCTTCCAAGTTATCTTAACTTGATTATACGCTGGAGACGAAATTGAAGTCAGCACTGGTTTCTCTGCAACTGTTTTTCCTTTCATTCCATTTTTATCATAGTTACCATAAATTATTGATTTTCCAGATTTTCTATACGCTCTTACTGTATACATATAAGTAACTCCCGTTTTTATTGGAAATTTTTTGGATGAAATATGTTTATATGAATTTTCGGATGTAGTAGCTATTTTCTCCCAATGATTTCCGTTTTTCCGAAAAACACTGTAACCTGTTGCATCCGGAACGGCAGACCATGTCAAAGAAAGTTTGTTGTAACCGGCTGATTTTACTGTTCCCAGTTTGACTGTTCCCAAAGTTGTAGCAGGTTTTATTTTTAACGTAATCGTCTTCTCAGGCACATAATAACTCTCTCTGCCGTTTTCTTCGCACCAATTGCAAAGAAAAACTGGATTATACTTTATTCTAATTTTTACAGTACCAGCCTTTTTAAAAGATATTTTCTCAGTTGCTGTCAACATATGTGAAAAATTCCCATCACTACATGCTACCAAGTCTGCACCTTGTATAATTTCAAATGTTGGCTGATATACCAGTGTATGATAAAATCTATTTCCAATTATGTACTTAGATATCAATTCATTTTTTAATGCTGTATCCTGTAATGTAGAAGTTAGCGTAAACGAATCGCCAACAACTCCAGTACTTGGTGCATTAACTGTTATTGTAGGAGTTTTTATTTTTACTTTATAAACATCACCAACTATTTGGCTATCAACCCATCCCTGTGTAGTATCCTCTCCCAATTTTAACCGAAACGATACTGTTCCCGGATAAGTAGCAGTATCATAATATGCATGTACAAAAGCAGCCGACGTATCATATATAGTCGAATCCATATCGCCTGCATGTGGTCCTGTAAAATGATAATCATCGCCATATCCCCATTTTGAACTGTCCGTATTAAAATGTAATTTTTTTCCTATAGTGTCAGACGGCAAATTTATCACTTTGGCAATGCTAATTCCTCCACAACTTTCGCTTCTCAAAGTCCCAATCTGGTAACCCAGTCCAATTTCTTCTGGAATATACCATATTATATTACCCTTTTTTACTTCTGCTTTAGTTTCGACCACAGTTATTGATTCAGAATCACTCCGTCCCGTCAGATCAGTTGCCGTAATCGTAGCTTTTCCTGGCTTTTTAGAAATAATGTATCCTTGTTCATCAACTGACACTACTGACGAATCACTACTACTAAATTTCACGAATAAAGGGCATTCAGCATCCAATTTTTCAGGATAAAACATATAATTTATCTTTCTTTTTTCACCAACTCTTACATAATCGGGAGTTCCTGCAATATTCATCAGATATGGGACAAAGACAGCGGTAGAATTTATTAAATAATTATCTGATTCTGTAAACATTTTTTGGCCTTGCAAATCATACCAGTCACCCATTATCTGATTCATATTCAATGGAGTATTGGAATAATTTTCTACTCTTGTAAAATATCTGTTACAATTTATGTAGCCTGATTCCGTAACATCAAAACTTGAACCACTATTAAATGCATTATCACCAATGTCAGTCACTGTAGATGGTAGTGTTAATTTGCCAGATAATCCTTTGTCATTTTCTTCTTCCTCTTCGTCATAATAATATCCTGTGCATCTGTAAAAAGCTTCTTCTCCAATTGTTTTCAAGCCTTCCGGCAGAATCAGGTTACCAGTAAAGCCACTGCACCCTTTAAATGCATCTCGACCAATTTGTTTTAATGTAGATGGGAATTCTAAATTTCCTGTTAAATTATAGCAACCAGAAAATGCATATTCTCCTATACGTTTCAATTTTTCAGGGAGCTTTAATTCTCCCTTAATATCTTTTCCTGCGAATGCTGAATCTCCAATCTCAGTAACAGGATAATCCTGAATTGTGTCTGGAATAATAAGTCCATTTTCAACATCGCCATCATATCCTGTTATTGTAACTTCATTTTCATCCGTAATATCATACAAAAATCCATTATACTCACTCTGTGTCACTCTCGTATTGTTTTCGGAAAATTCTTTCAATCCTTCTGTATTTTCCGAAGCTCCATCAGAAAACTCTGAGTCGTTTTGTAATACTTCCACTTCCTGATTTTCTATGCAATCTGGAATTGTTTCATTATCTGCATCAACCGTTTCTGTTTGATCTTCTATTTGTAAATTCTCATTCTCAATCACATCTGAATTTTCTGATTCTGACAATCCGTCTGTAATAGTCATTTCCTCAGCAAATATTGTTTGTACCTGTGCAGATGATAGAGAAAGAATTGACGACATCAGTATACAAATTACTTTTCTTTTCATTTCACTTTTAACCTCCCATGTATATATAACTAAAACTATATTTTATTATATCCCGTTCATTTATATAGGTAAACCCACTTTATGATTTTTCTATTAGATATTGACGAATCAAAGTTGAATATCCTAATTCATTTTTACTCTATACTATTAGAGAAAGTGAGGTTGATTATATGGAGAATCCTATTTCTAATGAAAGCATTGGAAAACGTGTAGCCGCGCTACGAAAAAAACAACATTTGACACAGGCTCAACTAGCTGATCTAGTAGGAGCTACAGCAAAACATATTTCAGAGATCGAACGTGGTATTACAGGAATTTCTATAGACATGCAGGTTCTTCTAAGTAACCATCTTTACTGCAGCTTAGATTATTTAATTAAAGGACAAGACTATGAAACTGTAGAAACATCTCTACCATCTTTTGTCATAGACATTTTACATTGCCACAACGAATCTGAAAAGACACTGTTTATTGATTATCTGAATTTTTATGATAAACTTCGTAAAAAATAAAGGTCAATTAATTTTATAATCTTCTCATTTCTGAAAAAAGCAAGGTCAAAATAGGGTCAACCATGAAATTTATTAAATTTATTTTTTTGAATGGCTTCTGAATTATTCAGAAGCCATTATTATTTTTTATTCAACAGAAAAACCCCGGAAACCTTGCGGTTCCGGGGTATCTTACGTTTGGACACAATGTACCTTGCGGTACTCAATATATATTAATCAGTGATTACTCGATGATTGTAGCAACACGTCCTGATCCTACAGTACGTCCACCTTCACGTTTGTGAGGTTCTTAAAATTCCATTATTTTCTGTGATTTCCGTGTCCATATTTTCTTGTGTTGTGGATTTTCCAAGCTATATTTCTATTCTCTGCATTTTTTAGTATCAAAATGGTATCACAGCGACTTCATTTCTCACTATGATATCTCTTATCTATTTGGTAAGTATCAATGCTCCTAAGAAAACAGCAATACTTAAAATAAAATCCTTTTTCACCAGAAAATTTTTATATTTCACTTCTAGCCAGAGATTCAGGACTGTCGCACATATAAGTATTGCACACCCTAACAGTATTTGCGCTATACTGCTGTTTACAACAAAAGCCATTATAATTCCTTCGCCACAAACAATTGTAATTGGTATCACCATAAACTGTTTCACAATTCGATTTTCCGATATAGGAATAAATAGACCATCTGTGGCTTTTTCAAGAATACTATCCAACTGTTGAACCATACTCCGTAAAGTCAATCGAAAAACGGCAAATATACTGCCTAACAACAACATATAACGTATTTCTTCTTGCTGTAAAAATGGCAGCGTCCAATAAAAAGGCATTTTATAAATTCCTAGACATATCGTAAACAAAATCATTCCCATTATTATCCAATTTCTGCCTAATCTATAAATAGATATTTGAGCTTTCCATATCAATGGAAAGTAGTATAAAAAATTGGATACTTTATTTTTTCTCTGTAAATATCTCACCATTTTTTCTTTTGCATATTGATCTAACAATACAGTATTATTAAAATTTTGAGCAATACGTACTTTTTCCAAAAATTGCATCTCATCTTCATACTTTAAAGCATTTATTTCCAGAACACCAAAATCATAAACTAGCATATACATCCATATTCCTATATCTATAATGCACATAAAAAAATATTTAAGCGATATTACCAAGATTATACTAAATAACAGCCATATTCCAATATCTCTTCTTTGATTTGCATGATATATTTTCCATTTCATTAAATTGGTTGTATTTAATAACAAAAATATTATGAGTAATATAAATAGAAAATTTCTATTCAAATGAATGCCATTAATACAAGCTGAAAGAATGATTGAAAATATAATGTCCTTTAAGGTTAACCCTATATATTTTATTGATATCATTTGTCTTATCTTTTTCTCTTGAATAAAAAATAATGATACCGGTTTTATTATAATTGCCGGTTTAACATTAATAAAACAAACGCCAAACGAGTATAATATCAAAAATCCAAATACCAGATAACATATTCGAAGATTACATGCATTTATTTTCCGAATTATTGGAAAAAAATTAATCACAATTTGATATCCAACAACAGCTGCCGCAACTACCAAAGACAATATAGGTATCAGCATATTTTCTATTAATCTTTTAGTTTCTCTAATCTTATTCACACATAACAGTTTTCTGTACTCCTGCATAATGCTCTCCCTCACCAATTAAGGACATATATATTTGTTCCAACGAAGTTTCCTTATTCATCTGCTGCTTTTGTAATATTTCTGCCTTTGTTCCTTGTTCAACTATTCTTCCATCATATAAAAAAATATATCTGTCACAAAAATCTTCAGCCAAACTTAGTAAATGTGTAGATATGAGTATCGTTTTATCTTGTTTCTTCAAATTTTTTAAAGTATTTTTGAATTTATATGTTTGTGCTGGATCCAACCCATTAAACGGTTCATCTGCCAGCAGCACATCGTATTGCCGCAACAATGCAAGTGCAATCATAAGTTTCTGCAACGTTCCTTTTGAAAGTGCTAATGGAATTTTGTTAAGGTGCTGATTAAGATTAAATTCTCGAATTAATGAATCAACTGTCACTGAGTTCTCAGGGTACAGTGCTTTAATAAACTGAAGATGCTCCCAAACAGTCAACTCTTCATAGTACACTGGAATATCTGGAATGAACGTCACAGGATTATTCTCTCTTTTAATAGAAAATATATCATTATCACCAATAATAATTTTACCATTATTAGGTTTCATTTTTTTTATCATGAGTTTTAGCATTGTTGATTTTCCTGCGCCATTAGGACCAATTAAGCCTGTTATCTCTCCCTTATTCATTCCAAAATTAATATCATGTAATATTGGCTTCTTATCATAAGCAAAATTTACATTTTCTACATTTACATACATATCTCTCGCCTCCCTGTTTTTCTTATATATACACCTTAGAGGAAGTTTAAGGTCAAGAAAAAAAGAGAACATTTTCTATTTGTCCTCTTTTTCTCAAAAATATCTTCGCATTCTTATTTTGTTTCATTACACACTATAATCCGTAATATTGAAACAACCAAAATCAAACCCAAAACAAAAGTTATTACTTTAAACGGAGCACTCATATATGTATTACATAATTCCAAATATAATTGCACGCACATAATGACAGCAATTACTCCCCCTACAATACAAACAATTAATTTAGAAATATCGAAAATTTTTTGTATCCTGTCCTGCCGTTTTATTCTCTCCAATTGGTAAATATATTCCTCTTTTCCTGATATCATTTTATCTAACATCTCTTCTGATAAATCAGTCACACTCATATCCATTTTTATCAACTCTTCGCATAAAAAATAATTCTGCCTAAGTCTATTTTCTTCTTCTTTAATTTTAAGCAAATGTGTATTTAAAACACTAGTTAATGCTTCCTTTTCATATAAAATTTTTCTAATATCTGAAACCGGAATATCTAACATCCTTAACATTTTTATACGATTTAACCAAAGAATATCTTCCTCTGTATATTCACGATATCCATTTACAGGATTTCTTTTCGGAATTAATAAATTTTCTTTCTCATAAAATCTGATATTATAACTTGTAATTCCAGTTCGTTTTTCAACATCTTTTATCTTCATTACAGCCTCTTTTATGTTTCGTATTTTTTTATTGCATACAATGTCCCTGACTGCTATAATTTACATCATGGGTGCTATCATAACGGTAGGCGGTTAGTCCTTCAGCAGAGGGACTGTGACCCTCTGATTACATAGAAACTCGAAAGAGAATCCACTGGAAAGGAGGGCTAAGCCATGAGTATTGTTGATTTTATAGCAGTAGTGAGCTTCGGCTTAACCTGCTTTGGTCTTGGATATACCTTTGGCAAGGATAATAATAAACCACAAAAATAGCCGCCCTGGTCTGGTAAACTAAGCGGCAATTTTTGTCAAAACATATATCGGACTAACCGTCTATCGGTAGCACTCTTTATCTATAATCATATTAGCACGCATGTGTGAAAATGTCAAAAATTTTCTTCATTCTCTTGGTTATTATATGAACCATTTATGATAATGTCCTAATATACCACAAAGGAAAATGTCCCAATGTAGTATAATGCTTCCATCAACAGATGGAGGTAACGATTATCAGAAAGGTAGAATTATCAATGGATGAACAAAAGAAGTATGAGGTGATCAAATCATTGGCAGATCATCCAGCCCCTAACAAGCAGAGAGCTGCCCTTACTCTCGGTTGTACTGTACGTCACATTAACCGTATGCTTAAAGGCTACAAAGAGCATGGCAAAGCCTATTTTATCCATGGCAACAGAGGACGTAAGCCAGCCAATACCATCCCCAATGAAACTCGTAATCTTGTTGTCGATTTATACCGCAACAAATACTATGATGCCAATTTTGTGCATTTCACTGAGTTATTAGGAAAACATGAAGATATCCACATCTCCCCTTCAGCGGTTATGTCTATTCTCGAAGCTGAATACATTCTCTCTCCCAAGGCTACAAAAGCTAAGAAAAAGAGAATCAAAGAACAATTAAAAGCCGATAAAAAAGCAGCGAAATCTCAGAAAGAAGCGGATCAGATACAGATTAATCTTGTTGCTCTTGAGGACGCCCATTCCCGCCGTCCCAGAGCCGCTTATTTCGGTGAACTGCAGCAAATGGACGCAACTCCCTACGAATGGATCCCCGGTCAGATATGGCATCTGCATCTGGCTATAGATGATGCTACAGGAAGGATTACCGGCGGTTGGTTTGATACCCAGGAAACTCTGAATGGCTATTACCACGTTTTCCATCAGATCCTCACAACTTACGGTATCCCCTACAAGTTCTTTACAGACCGCCGTACTGTTTTCACCTATAAAAAGAAAAACTCCCCATCTATCGATGAGGATACCTATACACAGTTTGCCTATGCCTGTAAACAGCTGGGGGTTGAACTGGGATCAAGCAGTGTGCCTCAGGCAAAAGGACGTGTAGAACGCCTGAACCAGACGCTACAGTCGCGCCTGCCAGTCGAGTTAAGACTTGCAGGCATAACGACCATAGACGCTGCCAATGAATTCCTAAACTCCTACATAAAGGAATTCAATGAGAAGTTTTCCCTTCCCATTCATGGTATCAAGTCTGTGTTCGAAGTGCAACCCCAAATTGAAAAAATTAACCTGATTCTTGCAGTTTTATGCGAAAGAACGGTAGATACCGGACACTGTTTAAGGCATTCCAATAAATACTACCGTATGATTGACAGCAGAGGCAATCAGGTCCACTACCGAAAAGGAACAAAGGTAATGTTTATTCAGGCTTTTGATGGCAGTCAATACTGCTGTGTAAATGACAAAGACATCTACGCACTGGAAGAAATACCCGAGCACGAAACAAAATCAAAAGACTTAGATATAGACTATACTCCGCCAAAACCAAAGAAGCCCCGCATTCCACCAATGAATCATCCCTGGCGTCGCCAACAGTTTGGAAAGTTTGTCAAACAGCAAGAACACCACCAGAATGATCAAGATACAAAAATTGCCTGAGGAATGAAACGAATCAATTTAACAAGCCCCAGCAAAAAGCCGGGGCTAATACTTCAATTATTTTAGGACATTTTCAAAAACGCTTGACAAAATTTTCTTCATTCTCTTGGTTATTAATCTCCTTAATCAGCTGTACTGCCTTCTCTGCATCATCGGTTTTCACGAATATATCCACACCATATATTCCAAATCCAGGTGCCCCATGCATTGCAACATTCGCACCTGCTTCCTGTGAAAAAGCTGCTATTCCATTTTGCTTTAACATTTCTACAAGTTGTTCTGTCTCTACTATATTCTGTGCATTATAAATTTTTGTCCATTCTGTCTTAGATTGGGAAGTTTCTTTTCTCTCCTGAACATTTGGTGAATTCTGATTTCTTTTTCGATTAATAAATGCTAAGGTCCTAAGAATAATAAATGACACAATAGTAATACCTATCAGAAATCCCAATGCCAATCGTGTTATCTGTGTTTCTGTAGCTCCCATTCTAAATAAACATGTACCATAGATGACTGTAAAAATTCCTGCACATATTACACTGGTGAGAAAATTCCGCCATATAACAGCACTTTTTGGCAGGCATTTATCCCATATTCCATTATACACCATAATAGCTACATATAGGATTCCTCCTACTAAGACAGTTACTATCTCTCCCAAAACCAAACGAGTATCCACCATTAATAGCATCTGAATAATAATCGCTAACACACCAATCACAAACATTGATGCAAATGCAAGATTTCCAGCCTTTAATGCTTTTTGTTTCACCCATCCTTCATACACCGCAACTTTGTCCAGTGTTTCTTTCATCTCTTTATTCATAGTCTGGCTCCTTTCTCCATCCAGGAGCTCTCTCATCTCAACATCGTAGTATTCAGCAAGTTGAACAAGTATACTGAGATCCGGCATATTTATTCCTGTTTCCCATCTGGAAACTGTTCTTGCAGATACCTCAAACTTCTCGGCAAGCTGCTCTTGCGTAAGATTCTTTTCTTTACGACATTGCTTTAAAAAAGCTCCAATCTTTTTTGTGTCCATGTCTCTACCTCTCTTCCACTTACAGCTTACCAATATGTATCAAAATTACCACGACATAAAACGAGAATCCGCTAATTTTCAACCGGACATCGTATGTCTAAAACAAATAAACGGTATTTTCACCCCAAAAGCATTCTATTCCTCTATAAATTAACCTTCTCTTTTATGTCTATCCATAAGCAGCAGAATAAACATAACAAACCATATCACCCATGCAATTAAACAACCGATTCCTATATGCCAAATATCTATAATCATTCCAGCAATAAAAGGAATTGACATAAACATCATTCTCTTCCCATATGCCTTACACATAGCATTTTCATCATATTTTTTTCGTTCTTCTGCTGATTTCATATTATAACCAGACAAGAATTTGGATGCTTGTCCTTTTGACCTATAAAACCATATTCCAAATAAAAGCATAATCACTGCCATTGCAAAGTCAAAAATAATATAAATATAGAACATATAATGCCTTCCTTTCAGTCAATTCCTCAAACCAGAAGTTATTACTTTTTGCATAGTGTGTTTTCTAAAATGATAATAACCACGACATCAACTACAATGATTCCCAATGCAATATATACAAAAAATGCAGGCAAAATATTTTCAAGCAAGCCCATAATTAATGCAAGAATTGCTATAATAGACATTCCAACTCCCATTGTTCTGCATAACTTCTTTTCATCATATTTTTTCTTTTCTTCTTTTGAAGCTGCATTATATCCAGAAATAAACCAGCTTCCGTGTCCAGAAAGTAAAACTATAGAAAGTACAGCAAATATTACAAAGACAATCCACACTATCCAATCAGAACCTGTTGCTAAATCTGCTAATTTCAATTATAGACCCCTCCCTAAATTCCGTTTTTCTTAATTCTAAAAATCTGAAAGTTGTCTTTTAAGATTTCAATTTCGTTAAATCCTCTAAATACATTTCTGTATAGCCACATTCTGGGCAGACTGCAACTCTAACATCATCTATAGTTGTCGCCTTTTGTTTTTCATCTACACGAACAACCATCCCATAGCCACCGCCATTAACTTTAAGTCTTAAATCTAATTTCATACTTGCTCCACACTTTTCACATTTCCTCATTGTTTATACCTTCAAATCCCGAATTTGAGAAAAAGCCCAAAGGACTTTTAATGTCCCTTATGCTTTTCTCTTTTCTTTCGCTGTTTTAGTTCAAACATTCGCTGTTCTTCCGCCTCTTTTTTCTTTCTTTTTTTTTCTTTACGCTCCTGCTTGTTCTGTTCCTGTTGTAATTTCAACGCTTGTTGCGATTTTGTGCCAATGCCAGTTTCCAGTATCTGTTTTTTTGCTGCACGCTGCATCCGTTTCGGATTTCTTTTTATATCCTTTACAATAGCTTCAACAGCTGGACTGAATTTCAAACCAAAATAGTATTTTTGAACATATTCCTGCACTTCATAATCTTTTGGTTCTGCACCAAATGTTACCTTTGCCACAGATAATTTTCCATCTTCAATACGCTCAAATATACCTACCCAAAATGGTTCTTCAAAATATACCGTCAGTTTTCCATTTACTTTGTCCATAAAAATCCCTCCTAAAATTTATTGGGCAAAGAATGGACAACCCGGAGGGGCAGGTTACTTACCCTATTTACATAGGACGGCCGGGCTACCTACCGGCTCTGGCACATCAAAGATGCACGTTGCGTTTTTATCTTTGTTTTGATAACCAAGCCATATGGCACGATTAACTTAATTCGGTAACTTTCGATTTACCTTCACTTTATTTTACCATAGTGCTTTCTAAAGTGCTATTCTAATATATACAAAAGTGTAAAAGGGCAATCTTATCGACTGTCACTTACAATCACACACATACCAGGTTTTTCAATACAATCTCTTCTGCACTGGCTTTTATATTATTCATTAACCTAACCCACTTCATCTGATCCTGTACCTTTAATTCTTCAGTTACACCCTGTTTTTCTACCATCTGTTTCATAAGCATTTCCACCTGTTCTCTGACTTCCTGATCGATCTGATTCAGATGTTCATTCAATTTTCCGGTCAATAACATGTATTGATATCTTGCTGATCTGTGTTCTTTTAAGAACTGCTTTCGTAACATTCCATATTTTCCATATGTCGGTTCTTCTTCTCTTAAAACCAGATCCGGCAAATAGTAATCTCCATGCAACGTATAGCTCATTCCATTTTTCTCATCATAAATCTGTTTTTTCATAGTCTAAATCTCCAATCCTTTGTATTTTGTTTTATTTTTCTTACGTTGTTGGTTTTCAATCTGGCTCTTTTGAGTTGCCCATTCCAACTGTTTCAGAACGCTTCCCTTTGGCATTTGTTCCATTCGACGCTGCTCTTCCAATTCCTTTTGTTCTTTAATATCCTGCTGCACTACATCCTCTACAACTTCTGTTCCCAGAATACGCACCACTCTGTCATATCTGTCCGAAGTCTCCTGTAAACGTTGATTATCATTTGATAATTTTCCATTTTCCTTACGTACATCGTCTAACTGTTTCTGGATATTATCACATTCCTCAACAGATTTTTGATATTTATTTTTCCAACTTTCTACCATTTTGTTAAGTTCTACAACCTTTCCAGCTAATGCAGCAATCTGATTTTTCATCTTGATAAACAATGGCTTGATTTTATTCTCCCTGTAAGGTACTGCACGTTCAAATGTTCCTGCCTCCGGTAAAAACGTCTTAATCATTCCATATTCTTTTATTTCCTTACTGGCATTATCCATAATTGGTTGTAGCACATTCCGTCGATCTTCCAGACTTTTTAGTTCTTTTTCTACGTCCTCTGCCCTTTGTTCTGCTTCTTGCTTCTCCCTAATTGCCTGTTCCTTATCGTCTTTTAAAATCTGGATATCTGCTCTGGATTCCGCAATCTGTGCTGTCAGTTCTTCATTTTCTGCAGTTAGATACTCTTTCTCCTGCTCCAGCTCCTGTACTTCCTTTTTTCGTTCTTTCTTCTTGAAGTTATAAACATCCAAATGTTCCTCATGAGTACCTTTCTGTTCCCATTCAATGCCATGTTGTTTTGCAATCCCTGCCAGAACTTCTTTTTCATGGTTCATCCACTGGTTTAACTCAGTATCATGCTTATTCCCACCTTGAAATCCAAGACTTTTTAATGCCTGTTTCAGCGAAACTCTGGTGTCCATTCCTTTTCCTTTCCAATCAGTTACATAAGGAATAAAATCAATATGTAGATGTGGCGTAGCTTCATCCTGATGTAGATAACAACCAAATACCCGTAGCGTTGGATTCCGTTTCTGGAAGTCCTTTACATACTCATCCAGTACTTTTACAGCCTGACCTCCTTCTGCTGTTCCGACAGCCATATCTTCTCGATTTCCAATCTGGAAAATCACTTCATGGAACAATTTTTCCTGTTTTCCCTGCCGGATTTTTTCATAGTAATTTGTAATCTGCCGATCTTTTCTTTTTCCGATGTTGTATCTCCCCACAGCATCATCAAATAACTCTTTATAGACTTCCTTCAGATTTTCATTCTGGTAACAAATATTTAATTGTACTCTGTCCGGTTCTACATTCTCTGCGAAAAACTCTCTCCTGTTATGAGCCAGAGAGCCTTTCCCAATCATACCGCTAATTGTTCGTTTTATCATAATATTTCTCACCTCTTCTCTGAGCAAGTGCCAGATATGACACATAATTTTTATTTACGCCAGTCATGGCGATATTAAGAAACTTTCGCCGGATACGGCGGTTTTGTTACTTTTGTCAAAAGTAACGCAAAAGCACTTTCGACAGCCGTACCGTCCATCAAAAGTACCCTTGCGCCCTGCCGGGGGCTATCCAATCAAATTATTCCGGTATTCTTGCCTGTACATATTCCAGATCTCCGCAATATGATGTTCCCACCAGATACCATTCTCTTGCCGGATTCATCTCCATTCTTGTCCGTACCCACTTATCATCAACCAGCACCTCAAGACCTTCTCCACAGTGAAATCCCGTATCAATCCATAAGTCTGATGCCAACAATCCATATCTGTCATTACTGCTGTTATATCCTAATCTTCCCTGTTTCATTATATCTTTCTCCCTTCTTCACAACTATCAAATTTACAGTAATCTCACATTCCAGCCATAGTTTTCCGTCTGCACCTTACCAACTTTCTCCTTGTTTACTTCTCACAGGTGCGTGACACGCTCCTGTAAAAAGATAGTCAATAAGAACTGTTACCATCGAAAGCTCTCTTGCATTCCTTTTCTGTCCAGATACTCCTGCCGGAACTTTTCCCGTTCTTCTTCTGTTGGTGCAGTTTTGGATTTACTGTATACCTCACGATTTACCATTGCATCCAGTTTTTTCTCTAAACCTTTTCTTATATCATCTGCTTCCTGTTCCTGATCCAGTAAATGATATTTTATAATCTTTCCAAATAACTCCTCTGGAATCATAACGTTTTTCAAGTTCTCACCTTCTTACAATTTATGTAAGGACGCAACACTACAATGTCTTTACAGATTGCAACCTTGCATTTTAATTCCGCATTTTCTATATACTCTGCAATGTTGCACCCTTAATTTATTCCGGCTTAACTTTATCTAAATCCCAATACCATGAATTACCGATTCGTCTTGCCTTAATTCCAAGTTCCTTTTTTGCATTTTCCAGTGTTCTTTTAGAAATATTCAAATCTTCTGCCATATCAAAGATTTCACTGCTTTGCACAGAAGTTGATGTTTCTGCCAGTTCCCTCAGCATCTTTTTTGCCTGTTCCAGTTTATTTGCCTTTGGAGCAATTCCACCAAGCACCTCATCTGCTGTGATTTCATAGTCACCTATCCACTCAAATCCGGTTTCTGTCAGGCGAAATGCTTTGGAATGTCCAAATGCAGCCAGATTATTTTTAATCTGAACCACTGCTCTTAAGTCCGGTTCTCCCTCTATTCTTCCTACCAGTAATACGCTTCTGGCTACTGCAAAAAAGTCAATCGAACCCATTCCTCTATATGCAGCTTTATTTCCACCAGCTTTATTCATATGTCCGATTAATAAAATTGCACATTTATACTTTTCTGCCAGCAAGCTCAATCTTTTTGTCATATTCCTTGATTCATTTGCCCGGTTCATATCCATTGTTCCTCCAAGGTATGCCTGAATCGGATCTAAAATAAGCACTCTCGCACCAGTCCGTTTGATAGCAGTTTCCAGTCTCTCATCTATCATGGAAAGTGATTTTTCTGTTTCATCTATAACCATGATTCTTTCACAGACCGCTTCTGCCAGCTCCAGTCTGGGTTTTACCGTATCTGCCAGCCCATCTTCCGCTGTCTGATAAATAATATTTACTGGTTCTGTTACTTTCATATCGTTATCCAGACCTTCTCCTTTAGACAATCTCGCTGCAATATTTAATATCAGCGTAGTTTTTCCATCGCCCGGATCACCCTGAATGATCGTTAATTTCCCATAAGGGATATATGGATACCAGAGCCAGTCCACTGTCTGAGACTGGACATCTGACATCTTTATCATTTTCAATTCTGTTTTATTCTCATTTCTCTGTTCCATAAATTCCTCCATTTTCCCAACTGTTCTCGCCAATTCTCTGTTGTTCTCTGGAAGAATCCCTGCTATAATCAACTTGTCTAGGGTTGACATTTGTGGATTCGTCCCCATTTGTCACATTGCTCCGGTTGTTCGTACTTCCGGAGCTTTTTATATTTTCATCATCCAGCATATCTGCCACCACTTTCTGCTGATCTGGATATAAGTGCCCATAAGTATTCAATGTAATGCGAATGTCCGTATGTCCAAACCTTTCTTTAATCATCAATGGTTGCACTCCCTTATTAATCAGAAATGCCGCATGACTGTGACGAATGTCGTGTACTCTTATCTTTTTTACTCCGGTCTTTTGAACCACCTGTTTTAACTTATGCTGTACCGCTTCATGAACCATTGGAAAAATCCGTTCATCTTCGGGCAACTCATACAGTCTGCTAATATAGTCCTGAATCTCTTTTTTCAGAAATTCCGGTATGGAAATCGTACGGTTCGATTCTTCTGTTTTGGGAGATGTAATCACGTCCTCTCCATGCATACGGTAGTAAGTTTTATTGATATGAAGTAGATTCCTTTCAAAATCAATGTCAGCAGGTGTAATGCTGAGTGCTTCGCCTTCTCTCGCTCCTGTCCAGAATAATAATTCAAACAGCACATAATATTTGCTTCCCGGTTCGATTCCGGTCATAAACTGCCGATATTCTTCAATTGTCCAAAACTTCATTTTCTTTTTTGAAGTCTTTCCCATACGTTTTACTTTGTCACAGGGATTATCTGCCAGATTGTAGATATTCTTCGCATGATTGAACAATGCCGTCATCTGATTCTGTATTGTTTTCAGATAATCATCTGAATATCCTTTTTCAATAATCATATTCTGCCACTGGATAATCTCTGCTGGTGTGATACTGTTCATCGGTCTGTCCTTAAAATACGGTAACAGTTGAGCATTCATCGTATCTCTTTTGTTCTTGATACTCCTGTCCTTCAATGACTGAGACTTGTCTCGGAAGTAGACTTCTACAAACTCTCCCATTGTCATATCCATGTCTGCTTTCGCTGTTCTTTTATACTCCGCTTCAAAATTTAATGCTTCTTTCTTAGTGCGGAATCCTCTTTTTACTTTTCGCTTTTTGGCTCCTGTCCAGTCCTCATAATAAAATGAAACATACCAGGTTCCTCTTTCTTCATCTTTGTATGCTGCCATACTTTCTCACCCCCTTACATTGCAATCTGGGAATATCCATAAAATTTCTTTTCCCAGAATGCCCTCGGTATCTTGCCCGAAACGGTTACATATCCCTGATCTGCAAGCTCTTTGTTCAGTTTGCGAAGCAGTTTGTAAGCATATCCAAGTGAAATCCCCATGCTCTCTGCAACTTCTTCCGCTGTAATCATATAGTTCTGTCTCTGCATATCATTTCCTCCTTATCTATAATTATCATTTTCACTGATACTATATCATTTTAAATAATCATTGTCAATAATTTTTATCTGTATGAATGATATTTTTCTATATTGTTGATTTTTATCATTTGTGATATACTAATCATAGCTTTTAAGGAGGTGGATAATATGCAGGAATCATCTATTTCAGAAAAAATAAAAGAGCTGCGAACTGATCTGAAGATGAATCAGAAAAACTTTTCCGCAGCTATCGGTATACGTCAGTCAACTTTATCCAGTTATGAAAATGGTGTGGTTACTCCCTCCAATGATGTGTTATTGACTATTGCTCAGAAATTTCATGTCTCACTGGACTGGTTATTTGGATTATCTGAAAATAAAGTACAGATTTCTACTCTCAGCGATATTATTTGGGTTTTATTGCAGATGAATGAATCCAATGAACTCCGGTATGAACTGGATATAAATAATAAATTTCCCGGTGATATAGAAACAGAAACACAGAAATGGTATGCCGGACTTCGCTTTTATGGAAATGATCCGGAACACTCTTTAAATGCAGATATGTGTAATTTTCTTGCCGATCTGCAGGAGAACAGAGAAAGCCTGGAATCTTATTTCACAGGTAAAGATATGTTTGATATGTGGAAGAAACAGACGTTGGAATACTACACTTCCAAACCCGTCACCCATAAAGAAATTGAAGAACTGGATTTTGAGACACGAATCCGTAAACGAGATGAACTTTTAACACAGAAATTTTCCAATAACGAACAGAAATAGTATCATAACAGTATCACAGGCAGATATGCGAAGGTTTTCATTTTCTTCCCATACCTGCCTGTTTTTAATTTATTCGCTATTCTTTACAGCCTTATTTTAATCTTCTGTTCAACAGAAAAACCCCGGAAACCTTACGGTTCCGGGGTATCTTACGTTTGGACACAATGTACCTTGCGGTACTCAATATATATTAGTCAGTGATTACTCGATGATTGTAGCAACACGTCCTGATCCTACAGTACGTCCACCTTCACGGATAGCGAAAGTAAGACCCTGGCTCATAGCGATTGGGTGGATCAGTTCGATTGTCATTTCGATGTTATCTCCAGGCATGCACATTTCTGTTCCTTCTGGAAGGTTGCAAACACCTGTTACGTCTGTTGTTCTGAAGTAGAACTGTGGACGATAGTTGTTGAAGAATGGAGTATGACGTCCACCTTCATCTTTTGTCAGAACGTAAACCTGAGCTGTGAATTTTGTATGGCATGTAAGTGTTCCTGGTTTAGCAAGAACCTGTCCACGCTCGATTTCGTTTCTCTGAACACCACGAAGAAGAGCACCGATGTTATCACCAGCCTGAGCTTCGTCAAGAAGTTTACGGAACATTTCGATTCCTGTAACAACAACTTTACGTGTTTCTTCTTTGATACCAACGATTTCAACTTCTTCAGATACATGAAGAACACCAGCTTCTACTCTACCAGTAGCAACTGTTCCACGACCTGTGATAGAGAATACATCCTCTACAGGCATAACGAACGGTTTGTCTGTGTCACGCTGTGGATCCGGAATGTATTTATCAACTGCATCCATAAGTTCCATGATCTTATCTCCCCATGGGCCAGCCGGATCTTCAAGTGCTTTAAGAGCAGATCCCTGGATAACCGGGATGTCATCTCCTGGGAAGTCATACTCGGAAAGAAGTTCACGAATTTCCATCTCAACCAGTTCAAGAAGTTCATCATCGTCTACCATATCGCATTTGTTCATGAATACAACGATGTACGGAACACCTACCTGACGGGAAAGAAGGATGTGCTCTTTTGTCTGAGCCATAACACCATCAGTAGCAGCAACAACGAGGATAGCACCATCCATCTGAGCTGCACCTGTGATCATGTTCTTAACGTAGTCAGCATGTCCTGGGCAGTCAACGTGTGCATAATGTCTATGCTCTGTTTCGTACTCAACGTGTGCTGTAGAGATTGTGATACCACGCTCTCTTTCTTCTGGAGCTTTATCGATGTTCTCGAAATCTGTAGCAGAGTTACCTTCAACTCTTTCTGCAAGAACTTTTGTGATAGCTGCTGTTAAAGTTGTTTTACCATGGTCAACGTGTCCGATGGTACCAATGTTACAATGCGGTTTTGTTCTCTCAAACTTAGCCTTTGCCATTTTAAAATGTCCTCCTTAAAAACTTTGCTCTTTCTTTCAGAGCATTTTTATCAGTTTTTGACTTGCTATCCTTGATTATATTGCAAATCAAGGATATTTGCAAGTATTTTGTTACTGTTCACCTTGCAAACAGTAATCTCTTTATTTATCAGTCTTTCTTGGAAAGAATCTTTTCCTGAACGGACTTCGGAACCTGTTCGTATTTCTCGAAGAACATGGAGTAGTTACCACGTCCCTGAGTTCTGGAACGAAGGTCTGTTGCATATCCGAACATTTCAGAAAGCGGAACGAATCCACGGATCATCTTACCACCGCCGATATCATCCATACCTTCGATACGACCACGACGGGAGTTGATATCACCGATAACATCACCCATGTAGTCTTCCGGAGTAGTAACTTCGACTCTCATGATAGGCTCAAGAAGAATCGGAGCTGCTTTCTGCATAGCATCCTTGAATGCAAGGGAACCTGCAATGTGGAATGCCATTTCAGAGGAATCGACTTCATGATAAGAACCGTCGTATACGTTTGCATGAACGCCGACTACCGGGAATCCACCCAGAATACCAGCTTTCATAGCTTCTTCAATACCTTCACCAACTGCCGGGATGTATTCCTTCGGAATAGCACCACCAACAACTGTGGATTCGAACTTGTACAGTTCTTCTCCGTTGGCATCCATAGGCTCGAATTTAACTTTACAGTGACCATACTGTCCACGACCACCAGACTGTTTAGCATATTTGCTGTCAACGTCTACTGATTTAGTAATTGTTTCTTTATATGCAACCTGAGGTGCACCAACGTTAGCCTCTACTTTGAATTCACGAAGCAGACGGTCAACGATGATTTCCAGATGCAACTCACCCATACCAGCGATGATTGTCTGACCTGTTTCCTGATTTGTATGTGCACGGAATGTCGGGTCTTCTTCTGCCAGTTTTGCAAGAGCTTCACCAAGTTTACCCTGTCCAGCTTTTGTCTTAGGCTCGATTGCAAGCTCAATAACCGGTTCCGGGAATTCCATGGATTCAAGGATTACCGGATGCTGGTCATCACAGATTGTATCACCAGTTGTGGTGAATTTGAAACCGATTGCTGCAGCGATATCTCCTGAATATACTTTATCCAGTTCCATACGTTTGTTAGCGTGCATCTGAAGGATACGGCCAACACGTTCTTTCTTGTCCTTAGTAGCGTTGAGTACATAAGAACCAGAATTCATAGTACCGGAGTATACACGGAAGTATGCCAGTTTACCAACAAATGGGTCTGTCATAATCTTGAATGCCAGGGCGGAGAACGGCTCTTCATCAGAAGAATGTCTCACGATCGGGTTGCCTTCCAGGTCAACACCCTCGATTGGAGGAATGTCTGTAGGAGCAGGCATGAATTCAATGATTGCATCCAGAAGTTTCTGAACACCCTTGTTTCTGTATGCAGTACCGCAGCATACCGGTACAGCTGTACATTCGCAAGTAGCTTTACGAAGAACTGCTTTTAATTTATCATTAGACGGTTCTTCACCTTCCAGATATTCCATCATTAAATCGTCATCCAGTTCGCAGATTTTCTCTACGAGTTCTGTATGATAAAGTTCTGCTTCTTCCTGCATGTCTTCCGGAATATCTGTGATGGAAATGTCTTCACCTTTCTCATCATTGTAGATATAAGCCTGCATTTCGAAAAGGTCGATGATTCCTTTGAATTCATCTTCTTTTCCGATTGGAAGCTGTAAGCAGATAGCGTTTTTACCAAGACGAGTCTTGATCTGATCTACAGCGTTGTAGAAGTTTGCACCGAGAATATCCATCTTGTTGATGAATGCCATACGCGGTACATTGTAAGTGTCAGCCTGACGCCATACGTTTTCGGACTGAGGTTCTACACCACCTTTTGCACAGAAGACACCGACAGCGCCGTCAAGTACACGGAGTGAACGCTCAACCTCTACGGTGAAGTCTACGTGTCCTGGTGTATCAATGATGTTGATACGATGTTCCAGAGCACCTGGTTTTGTCTTGCAGTGTTCCTGCAGAGTCCAGTGACATGTGGTAGCAGCGGAAGTAATTGTGATACCTCTCTCCTGCTCCTGCTCCATCCAGTCCATTGTTGCGGTACCTTCATGAGTATCACCGATTTTGTAGTTGACACCTGTATAATAAAGGATACGTTCTGTAAGAGTTGTCTTACCTGCATCGATATGAGCCATGATACCAATGTTTCTGGTACGCTCAAGCGGGTATTCTCTACCTTCTTTTCCAGCCAATTGGATTTCCTCCTTGATTAGAAACGATAGTGAGCAAATGCTTTATTTGCTTCAGCCATCTTGTGCATATCTTCTTTCTTCTTAACAGATGCGCCTGTGTTGTTCATTGCATCCAGAAGCTCGTTTGCAAGTCTCTCCTCCATGGTCTTCTCGCCTCTTTTACGAGAATATGTGGTGAGCCAGCGAAGAGCCAGTGCCTGACGTCTGTCTGCTCTTACCTCGATCGGAACCTGATAAGTAGCACCACCGATACGTCTTGCTTTTACTTCGAGAAGTGGCATGATGTTGTTCATAGCCTCTTCAAATACTTCGATAGCTGGTTTGCCAGCTTTTTCTTCAATTCTAGCGAAAGCGCCGTATACAATCTTCTGAGCGACACCTTTCTTACCATCTAACATGATGTTGTTGATAAGTTTGGTAACCACTTTGTTGTTGTACATCGGGTCTGCCAGAACGTCTCTTTTCTGAGTATGTCCTTTACGTGGCACGTTACTTCCCTCCTTAATCAAAATGATTAAATCATCGGTACTCACTATTAAAACTAAGGTGTTCGCACTGGTAAAGTCCTATATTTAACCCGCAACCGACAGGGTATATGGAATACCGTACAATATTTATAGCTATAAGTGAATCTTCGATTGATTACTTGTCTAATTTATTTTCCCTTCAAACGGGAACCTTCTTAAATGCTTTGCATTCAAGAAGTATCGTTAATTTACTTACGCAAAATTAACTTTATTTCTTTTTAGGTCTCTTAGCACCATATTTGGAGCGGGCCTGTTTTCTGTTGGCTACACCTGCAGTATCCAGTGTACCTCTGATGATGTGGTATCTGGTACCAGGTAAGTCCTTAACACGTCCACCACGGATAAGAACAACGCTATGCTCCTGAAGGTTGTGTCCTTCTCCTGGGATATAGCTTGTTACTTCGATACCGTTGGAAAGACGAACTCTGGCGATCTTTCTAAGAGCTGAGTTAGGTTTCTTAGGTGTTGCAGTTTTAACTGCTGTACAAACTCCACGTTTCTGTGGTGCAGACTGCTCAACAGCTTTCTTTCTTAAAGAGTTGAATGTTCTCTGCAGAGCCGGTGCTGTAGATTTCTTTACAGATGTCTGACGTCCTTTTCTTACTAACTGGTTGAATGTTGGCATTCCATTTCACCTCCCGATTATTTTCTCCATGGTTTGCCATGGGGTAGCGCGGTTGCTATTGTCAAATTAATAAATCAATCTTCAGGATCTGCCACTGGCAATTTCCTGAATATGCTGCGGCAACAAAAAAACAGCGTTCTTATTGCACGCTTGCTCATTATATCCTGTAAAAATACGGCTGTCAAGGTATTTTACATGATTTTTTCTTTTTATTTATGAATTTCTGATTATTACTTTTTACAAATTCTCTCCGTCCTTATCCTCATAGGACATCTCCCAAATGTCAGCAAAAACTGCCAGCGGACAATCTGTCAGAAGACACATTAGAAGAAAGCATTCGTATGGATTTACAATATAAATCTCACTCATTCCACACTTGTGAAGAATCTTCTGTATCTCCTCCAGAAAATGATGATATCTGTTGTATGGATCATCATCCTGCATCTCCTGCGATACAATAAAAAACTCAAGTGTTATCAGATCAAAACGTTCAACCGGAAATTTATGATTCATGATACTGTTTATTCTCTGACGGCTGAATCTTTTCTGGCTGAAATGTTTTGCCAGAATGGAAGCCGACATCTTTTTGAGATTTCCCATTTTATTTACCGGAATTCCGCTGCAGATAACTTTTTCCACATCAGAGTCTGTAATATCAGAAATATTCCACACTTTATTGCGATCTTTCTCCGCCTCATCGCCCTGATACATTTTGGCAATGATTTCCTTGGCATGAGTCAGCAGACGTACAAATTCCTGGAAAGCCTGACTTTTCTCCGACATTGGATCATCTGCTCCGACCTTTACATATGCCAGATACTTCAGAAGCTTTTCCTCGTTATCCAATATCAGTGTACCTGAATAAACATTGGATGCATCCGTATAATCCGGATCAGGCTCCAGTCTCTCATAAGCTTTCTTAAACTCCTCTGCTTTATGGTATCCAAGCTGCATGGTATAGCAATACCAGTAGATCACCTCATCCGGATTATGGAAATCAAAATCCTGCTCTCTCAGCACTCTTGTCAGAAAATCAGAGACATCCTCGGCACTCATGCGAAGTCCAAATCCCAGCAGAAATACAGTTTCTCTCTTGACAGAAGCCTGTGTCAGCCAGTTATTCACAAGAGAGGTCAGCTTCGTAGAAGTTGGATTCATTGATTTCGGCGTGCAGGTTTCATGAAAGGATTCAATCACAATATCCCTGTATATCTCCTGCGTTACTTCATTATAAGGCTCTTCCAGTCCTGAACGTTCGTAAATATAACGTTTCAGATGATCCCCAAAAGATACCAGTTCCATTTCTTTATAAAGATAATGGAAAATAACATCTGCATCCTCATCCTCAAAGCCATCCAGACTGACCACCTGTCGGAATCGCTGTGCAGCTTTTCGTGTAAATTCAAAGTCTTTGACCGAATCAAAAGCAACTGTCTGCTCAAAATCCAGATCCTGCATACGATTTTTCATAGTCTGTCACCTTCATAATTATAAAAAATAATTCAATAATTTTCCAAACAGGCTTTTTTCCTGTTCCACAAGTTCACAGAGTATTACTGTAATATTATCTCTGCCGCCTTTTATAAGAGCCCTTTCAACAAGAAGCTCTACTGTTTCAGATACGGAAATTTCTCTAGTAAGAATGTCTGCAATCTCCCCATCCGAAAGCATATCCGTGATACCATCTGAACAGATCAGATAACGCGTCCCTATTTCTGCTTTTTGCGGCACAATCGTTGGTTCAAGTCCCATGCTTTCTTCCGGAATACCAAGATACTGCGTCAACGGGGGCTTTCCAAACCTTCCGCCCCCAAGGACATGATCGAGCGAAAGCTGCCCCAGTTTTCCCTCTGGCGAAATCTTATAAATACGGCTGTCCCCCAGATTACATGAGTATACATTCTCTTTCCCAAAGGCCAGCATAGCCGCTGTAGTCCCCATGCTGTTTATCTTGTTTTCCTTCCCATAATGACATACTGCATGGTTCATTATACTGCATAGTCCGTTCATAAACTGTTCCGGATCTTCTGAAAGTTCCTTCTTTTTTTCTTTATAATACTGTCCACAGCTTTCTGCAGCAAGAAATGCCGCCATTTCACCACAGCTCTCTCCGCCCATCCCGTCAAATACGGCCAGGAGCGGTAGGTCTGCCTGTTTTATATGCCCGCTGCAGACATGACTCATTCCCTTATTTTCTGAATCAAGGCTTTCACCACAGCACCAGAAATTGTCCTCATTATTATTACGTACCTTACCAATATGGCACGTATATGCATATTCAATCTGATACGCCATAGTCCTTCCTTTCTCAGGATGCAGATGTACTGTCGTCAGAAAGATTCAGTTGGGTTTTATACTCATCTGCATAATCCCAGTATTTCTCTCCTCGTGTTACATACTCCTCACTGTCTGTCTCGTTATCATGACAACGGTTTTTATCATCGATCCATCGAATCAGTTTACCATCCTCATAATAATATCTGTCTATTTTCTGCTCTCCGTCCTTCAGGTCACTCATCGTATTATTGTCTGCCCATATGTAGGCAAAAAACAATTCATTATTCCAGTAATAATATTCCTGGTAATATCCATCCTGTGATAAAGATGGATAGATCAGAATCTTCATTACCTGCCAGCTTCCATCATCCTTCTGCCGCAAATAACTGATTTTTCCCTCGTCTTCTGATCCGATCCAGCTGTAATCATTCAGATTATCGCTGATTTCTGTTGCCTGTGACTGAATTTTTTCCAATGTTTCCTGTAACTGCTTATTTTCTGCACTCTGCACAGTCTCTGTAACCGACTGTTTTAATTTCTGCAGTTCCGCATTTTCTTTCAGAAGCCAGATAAAAACGCTCACAACAATACAGACTGCTATCACCATAATGACGGCAGCCGCAAAAAGTGGCTCAAACTTCTTCTTTCTTTTGGTCGATTTCCTGTTTTTTGAAGAATACTCCCCATGTATCCTTGCTTTCGGATCTGTTCGTTTTAGTACTCTCGTACCCTCCGGTTCTTCCTCCTGTTCCGGAAAAATTTTCCCGGATCCTTCAAAATCCGGTGTGATCGCAGGCTTTCGGATTTCCTGCATTTCCGGTTGTCCCGGATACAAAATCTGCTCCAATGCCATTCGAAATTCTTCCGCACTTTCATAACGATCATGACGATCATACGCGCAGGCTTTAAGAATTACTTCTGCAAAAGCCTCCCCTGCTTCTACCGGCACAGGCAGTTTTTCTCCTGCCATCCTTCTGTTCAGTGCCTCTTCCTTGTCTCTGTAAGTTATCAGCTGCTTCTTAAGGCTGATAAAAGGAAGCCGATTATGATTTCTTAATTTATAAAGTACAATTCCAAGAGAATATATATCTACTCGTGCGTCATACGCCTCTCCCCTGTACATCTCCGGTGCCATATAAGAAAATGTACCCTTCTTCGATAACCCACTCATTGTCCGATCCAGTTCTCTGGCAATTCCAAAATCTCCCAATTTAAACTCCCCAAATCGGGAGACAAAAATATTCTCTGGCTTAATATCTCTGTGAATGATATTCTGACACTGGCAGTATTCCAGTGCCTTACACAAATCAATTCCTAAATGTATCACGTCTTCTTCTGTCAGTGCACGTCCCGCACAATAGTCCAGAAAACTGGTAAGATATTCCATACGGATATAAATATCCCATCCTATATCATCCAGATATTCCATTACTTTATAATCTTCCACAGAAACTACATGAGAATTGCCACGAAAATATTCCATTGTATTCACTTCCTGAATACATTCTTCTACGAGGCTGTAAAAATATTCCTTCACCGACTGCTCATCCGGATTTTCTGAGCGAACACTGCTCAATTCTCCGGCATTCGAAGGAATTGTAATAACTTTGATCGCAGAATAAAAGGTTTTTCCCTGCTCTGTACGTCTGGCTTTATACACCTTTCCGAAAGAGCCCTCTCCGATCTTTTCTACGATCTTCCATTCCGGCCATGCAGAAACCGGAAGTTGTTTGTCCATCTATCCTCCCCTCCTCTCCTTTCGTAATACACTCGTAACTGTTCAACACCATCACGGGATATTTCCTTCTGAACAGTTATATATAATCTATATTTATCTGCAATGTAATTTCAAATTTAATTTGTAACTCTTCAATACCTTCTTAGTGGCTACTGAACAGTTACTTTATTTCAATCAAAAAGTCTATTTTATAAAACTTCCCTCAGGAAGTGCTATTAGTATAGCATGTCCACTCGTGTATGTCTGTAGTTTTCGCTTTTCTTTCTTCTTTTTTCATATAATCTTTATATTTAAAAAAAGAAGCCCCAGATTTACTTCTGTCATAAATCTGGAACTTCTTTTGTTTTTTATTTATTCTTCTGTAGAGTCTGTGTCATCAAACAGGATTTCATTATCAGAAACATCCTCATCTGCTTCTTCTTCCATAGTCAGCATTTCTTCATCCTCTGGAAGTTCATCTGCCGGCTCTTCTTCTGCAACAGGAGTTTCCTCCGGCATTCCGGTATCCAGTTGGATATCTCTGTAACGTTTCAGACCTGTACCTGCAGGAATCAGTTTACCAATGATAACATTTTCCTTCAGACCTACCAGGTGGTCAACCTTACCTTTGATAGCAGCTTCTGTCAGGACTTTTGTTGTTTCCTGGAAAGATGCTGCTGACAGGAAGGAATCTGTTGCCAGAGATGCTTTGGTAATACCAAGCATGATCTGCTTTCCTTCTGCCGGTGTCTTGCCTTCTTTTTCAAGTTTTTCATTAACCTCTTCAAATTCAAGGACATCAACAAGTGTACCTGGAAGGAATTCTGTATCTCCGTTTTCTTCGATACGAATCTTCTTCAGCATCTGGCGAACCAGCACCTCGATATGCTTATCACTGATTTCTACACCCTGGAGACGATATACTCGCTGAACCTCACGGAGCATATAATCCTGAACCGCACGAACACCCTTAATTCTCAGGATATCATGTGGATTTACACTACCTTCTGTCAGTTCATCACCGGCCTCCAGTACCTGTCCGTCTGTGATCTTGATACGAGATCCATAAGGAATCAGATAAGTCTTGGAATCTCCGTCCTCCGGATTGGTAACAATGATCTCACGTTTTTTCTTGGTATCATTGATAACTGCAACACCAGGGATCTCTGTAATGATAGCAAGACCTTTCGGTTTTCTTGCCTCAAAAAGCTCCTCAACTCGAGGAAGACCCTGTGTGATATCTCCACCGGCTACACCACCACTATGGAATGTACGCATGGTAAGCTGTGTACCAGGCTCACCGATAGACTGTGCTGCAATAATACCAACAGATTCACCAACCTGAACAGCTTCACCAGTTGCCATGTTTGCACCATAACATTTAGCGCAGACACCAACCTTGCACTTACAGCTAAGGATCGTACGGATCTTAACTTCTTCAATCGGGCCACCGGCTGCATTTACACCTTCACTCATGATACGGGCAGCACGTTTTGGTGTGATCATATGGTTTGCCTTAACAAGAACTTCTCCATCTTTGTTTGTGATGGTCTCACAGGAGAAACGTCCTGTAATACGTTCCTGAAGGTTTTCAATCTCTTCTTTGCCATCCATGAATCCTTTGACATACATACCGGAGATTTCTTCTCTGTTCTCACAGCAGTCTGTTTCACGAACGATAAGTTCCTGAGATACGTCAACCATTCGTCTGGTCAGGTAACCAGAGTCAGCGGTACGAAGAGCGGTATCGGACATACCTTTACGAGCTCCATGTGCGGACATGAAGTATTCCAGTACTTCAAGACCTTCACGGAAGTTTGACTTGATTGGGAGCTCGATAGTGTGACCGGTTGTATCCGCCATCAGGCCTCGCATACCTGCAAGCTGTTTGATCTGTTTATCGGAACCACGGGCACCGGAGTCAGCCATCATAAAGATGTTGTTGTATTTATCAAGACCATTCAGAAGTGCTTTGGTAAGCTCATCATCTGTCTTCTTCCATGTCTCAACAACTTCTTTGTAACGCTCTTCTTCTGTAATAAGACCACGCTTATAGTTCTTTGTGATCTTGTCAACGATATCCTGTGCATTCTGGATCATCTCAGGCTTCTGAGGCGGCACAGTCATATCAGAAATGGATACTGTCATAGCTGCACGGGTAGAATATTTATAACCCATTGCCTTGATAGCGTCAAGAACCTCAGCAGTCTTGGTAGCTCCGTGAGTATTGATGACTTTTTCAAGGATCTGTTTCAGCTGTTTTTTACCTACCAGGAAATCAACTTCCGGAAGAAGTTCATTGCCCGGAATACTTCTGTTTACATATCCAAGATCCTGCGGAATGATCTCGTTGAACAGGAAACGTCCAAGTGTAGATTCTACAGTTCCTGTCAGTTCGCTTCCATCCGGCATTGTTTTTGTGCAGCGCACATGGATTCTGGACTGTAAAGTGATAACTTTATTCTCATAAGCAAGAATTGCTTCATTTATGCTCTTGAAGAATTTGCCTTCTCCTGGATTTCCCGGTCTCTCCTGTGTCAGATAGTAGATACCAAGGACCATATCCTGTGAAGGAACGGCTACCGGACCACCATCTGAAGGTTTCAGAAGGTTGTTTGGTGAAAGCAGGAGGAAACGGCACTCTGCCTGAGCTTCCTGAGAAAGCGGAAGATGAACAGCCATCTGGTCACCATCGAAGTCTGCGTTGAACGCGGTACAAACGAGTGGATGAAGTTTGATAGCTTTACCTTCTACAAGGATCGGCTCAAATGCCTGGATACCCAGACGATGCAGTGTAGGTGCACGGTTCAGCATAACCGGATGCTCTTTGATAACCTCTTCCAGTACATCCCATACCTCTGGCTGAAGTTTCTCTACCATTTTCTTGGCATTTTTGATGTTGTGAGAAGTTCCGTTTGCAACCAGTTCTTTCATAACGAAAGGTTTGAAAAGCTCAATTGCCATCTCTTTCGGAAGACCACACTGATAAATCTTCAGTTCCGGTCCAACGACGATAACAGAACGTCCTGAATAGTCAACTCGTTTACCAAGGAGGTTCTGACGAAAACGTCCGGATTTACCTTTCAGCATATCAGAGAGGGATTTAAGGGCTCTGTTTCCAGGTCCTGTTACCGGACGGCCACGACGACCATTGTCGATCAGTGCATCTACAGCTTCCTGGAGCATACGCTTCTCATTACGAACGATAATGTCCGGTGCTCCCAGCTCAAGAAGACGTTTCAGACGGTTATTACGGTTGATAATTCTTCTGTACAGATCGTTAAGGTCAGAAGTTGCAAAACGACCCCCATCCAGCTGTACCATAGGACGCAGATCTGGCGGAATAACCGGGATTGCAGTCATGATCATCCATTCCGGACGGTTTCCAGACTCACGGAAAGATTCTACAACTTCCAGTCTTTTGATGATTCTGGCACGTTTCTGTCCAGTTGCATCTACCAGTTCTGTTTTGAGTTCCTCAGCATCTTTCTCAAGATCAATTGCTTTCAGAAGTTCCATGATGGATTCTGCACCCATTCCAACACGGAAATTATATCCATATGCTTCACGGGCATCCTGATATTCTTTCTCAGTGAGAACCTGTTTGTACTGCAGCTTGGAATCTGCCGGATCCAGTACAATATAGTTAGCAAAATATAAAACTTTTTCCAATGTTCTCGGAGACAGATCAAGGATCAGTCCCATACGGGACGGAATACCCTTGAAATACCAGATATGGGATACCGGAGCTGCAAGCTCAATATGTCCCATACGCTCTCTTCGGACAGAAGATTTCGTAACTTCTACGCCACATCGATCGCAGACAACGCCTTTATAGCGGATTTTTTTGTATTTACCACAATGGCACTCCCAGTCCTTGCTTGGTCCGAAAATTCTTTCACAGAAAAGACCATCTTTCTCTGGTTTCAGAGTACGATAGTTGATAGTCTCAGGTTTTGTTACCTCACCTCTGGACCATTCTCTGATCTTCTCAGGGGACGCCAGTCCAATCTTGATGGCATCGAAAGTCATTGGCTGATATGTTTCATTGGTAGTTGTTGTTTCTGCCATGTATTCTTTCCCCTTTCTTACTTGTCGTCATCATCATCGTAGGAATCGTCGAAGTCAAGAAACTCTTCTTCGTCCTCATCCTCTTCTACATCTACAAGTTCTTCGCCTTCGAATTCCTGTTTGGTATAACCATGTTTACCAAAGGATTCCTCTTCTCTGCGATGTCTGCTGTCGCCTTCAATTACAGAACGAAGATCTGTATCACCATAATCTACAGTTTCCAGAAGATGTACTTCTGTATTGTCATCTTTAAGAACTTTGACATCAAGACCCAGAGACTGAAGTTCTTTAAGAAGTACCTTGAAGGATTCCGGAATACCCGGCTCAGGGATGTTGTCTCCCTTGATAATTGCTTCATAGGTCTTCACACGTCCTACAACATCATCGGACTTCACTGTCAGGATCTCCTGAAGTGTGTAAGAAGCACCATATGCCTCCAGAGCCCAAACCTCCATCTCTCCAAAACGCTGTCCACCGAACTGAGCTTTACCACCCAGAGGCTGCTGTGTTACGAGAGAGTATGGACCTGTTGAACGTGCATGGATCTTATCATCTACCAGATGGTGCAGTTTCAGATAGTGCATGTGACCGATTGTTACGCGTCCATCGAAGTACTCACCGGTACGTCCGTCACGAAGCTGAACCTTACCATCTCTGGAAATCGGAACACCTTTCCACAGATCTCTGTGATCTTTGTGTTCATCAAGATATTCCATAACATCAGGAGCAAGTGTATCCTGATATTTTGCACGGAATTCTTCGAAATCTTCAATATTTACATAATCGTTTGCCAGTTCCAGAGTATCCTGAATATCAATTTCGCTCGCACCGTCAAATACAGGTGTTGCAACATTAAATCCGAGTGCTCTGGCTGCAAGACTTAAGTGGATTTCCAGGACCTGTCCGATATTCATACGTGAAGGTACGCCCAGAGGGTTCAGTACGATATCCAGCGGACGTCCGTTTGGAAGGAATGGCATATCCTCAACCGGAAGTACACGGGAAACAACACCCTTGTTACCATGACGACCAGCCATTTTATCACCAACAGAAATCTTACGTTTCTGAGCAATATAAATACGAACTGACTGATTTACTCCTGGAGACAGTTCATCACCGTTCTCTCTTGTAAATACTTTGGCATCTACAACAATACCATATTCTCCATGAGGAACCTTGAGGGAAGTATCACGAACTTCTCTTGCTTTCTCACCGAAAATTGCACGCAGAAGACGTTCTTCTGCAGTCAGTTCTGTTTCTCCCTTAGGAGTAACTTTACCAACCAGGATATCACCGGCACGAACTTCTGCACCGATACGGATAATACCACGTTCATCCAGATCTTTCAGTGCATCATCACCGACACCCGGAACATCTCTTGTGATCTCTTCCGGTCCCAGTTTGGTATCTCTTGCTTCTGCTTCATACTCTTCCATATGAATAGAAGTATATACATCGTTCTGTACCAGTCTCTCACTTAACAGAACGGCATCCTCGTAGTTATAACCTTCCCAGGTCATGAAACCGATCAGCGGGTTTTTACCGAGAGCCAGTTCACCGTTTGCAGTAGAAGGACCATCAGCGATAACCTGTCCTGCCTCTACATGCTCACCCTGAAATACGATTGGTTTCTGATTATAGCAGTTACTCTGGTTACTGCGAAGGAATTTAGTAAGATGATAATCATCTTTTGTTCCATCATCATTCTTGATACTGATATCTGTAGATGTAGAACGAAGAACAGTACCGGACTTCTTAGCTACAACACAAACACCAGAGTCAACAGCAGTTTTGGTTTCCATACCAGTTCCAACAACAGGTGCCTCTGTTGTAAGAAGCGGAACGGCCTGACGCTGCATGTTTGATCCCATCAGCGCACGGTTAGCATCGTCGTTCTGCAGGAAAGGAATCAGTGCAGTAGCGACGGAGAATACCATCTTAGGAGATACGTCCATGTAATCAAACATATGTCTCTCATATTCCTGTGTTTCTTCACGGAAACGACCGGACACATTTCTGTGAATGAAGTGACCTTCTTCATCCAGCGGCTCATTCGCCTGTGCTACATGGTAATTATCTTCTTCATCTGCTGTCATATAAACAACATCATCTGTTACAACCGGCTCGGCCGGATTTGTTTTGTCAATTCTGCGGTATGGTGCCTCAATGAAACCATACTGGTTGATTCTTGCATAAGATGCAAGAGAGTTGATCAGACCGATGTTAGGACCTTCAGGAGTCTCGATCGGGCACATACGGCCATAGTGAGAATAATGGACATCTCGTACCTCGAATCCGGCTCTGTCTCGTGACAGACCGCCAGGTCCCAGTGCGGAAAGACGTCTCTTATGTGTCAGCTCACCAAGAGGGTTGTTCTGATCCATGAACTGTGACAGCTGAGAAGATCCAAAGAACTCCTTAACCGCTGCAGTTACAGGTTTAATATTGATCAGGGACTGTGGGGAAATATTCTCTGTGTCCTGAGTTGTCATACGCTCACGTACAACTCTTTCCAGTCTGGAAAGACCGATACGATACTGGTTCTGAAGAAGTTCTCCTACAGAACGGATACGACGGTTGCCCAGATGATCGATATCATCATCGTTACCGATTCCATATTCCAGATGCATATTATAGTTGATAGATGCAAAGATATCTTCTTTTGTGATATGCTTCGGAATAAGATCATGGATATCTCTGACAATTGCAGCCTTGATATCCTCAAGATTATCATTCTCTTCCAGAATTTTCTCAAGAACAGGATAGTATACTAATTCTGTAACACCCAGTTCCTTTGGATCACAGTCAACATATGCTGCAAGATCTACCATCATATTAGAAAGAACTTTGATCTTACGTTCTTCTCCCTGAATCCATACATATGGAACGGCAGCGTTCTGGATCTGATCTGCAAGTTCAATTGTAATGTTGGCACCTTCTTCTGCCAGAATCTCTCCTGTAGACGGATCTACAACAGCCTCTGCCAGCTTGTGACCTGCAATACGCTTATTAAAATGAAGTTTCTTATTAAATTTATAACGTCCGACCTTGGCAAGATCATATCTTCTAGGGTCAAAGAACATAGCCATGATAAGGCTCTCTGCACTATCTACTGCCAGCGGCTCGCCTGGACGGATCTTCTTATAGAGTTCCAGAAGACCTTCCTGATAGTTTGTGGAAGTATCCTTTGCAAAGCTTGCAAGGATCTTTGGCTCTTCACCAAACAAATCAACGATTTCTGCATTGCTGCCGACACCAAGGGCACGAATCAGCACAGTGATCGGAACCTTTCTGGTTCTGTCCACACGCACATAGAAGATATCGTTGGAATCCGTTTCATATTCCAGCCATGCTCCTCTGTTGGGGATAACGGTACTGGAAAACAGTCTCTTACCGATCTTATCATGTGCAATTGCATAATAGATACCAGGGGAACGCACCAACTGGCTGACAATAACACGTTCTGCACCATTAATAACGAAAGTACCTGTCTCTGTCATTAACGGAAGATCTCCCATGAAGATCTCGTGTTCGTTGATTTCCTCTGTTTCTTTATTTATCAGTCGTACGCGAACCTTCAAAGGTGCCGCGTAAGTTACGTCACGTTCTTTGCACTGCTCAATGTTATATTTCGCATCTTTTGCATCGTACGTGAAATCGATGAATTCCAGGCTGAACTTTCCGCCATAATCCGCGATCGGAGAAATATCATCAAACACTTCTTTGAGGCCCTCATCGAGAAACCACTTATAGGAATCTTTCTGGACTTCAATCAAATTCGGCATTTCCAGAACTTCTTTTTGTCTCTGGTAGCTCATGCGCATGCTTTTTCCAGTTTTTACAGAACGAATTCTGTTTTTTTCCATTGACGTTTCACCCCTGTTTTTTTATTTATTTTATAACACGACCCTGTTTACGGTTTGAGATAAACAGGCATATCTTGCCATAATATAGCATTCTTCACTATAGCATAGCAATTTTATGCTGTCAACAACTTTTTTAATTTTTTACACAAAAATTTAGGGACACCATCAGGTGTCCCCGCATCACTTATTTCTTTAACAGAATTATTTAAGAGTAACCTTAGCACCTTCTGCTTCAAGTTTTGCTTTGATGTCTTCAGCTTCTGCTTTAGATGCGCCTTCTTTAAGAGCTTTCGGAGCACCGTCAACTACTGCTTTAGCTTCTTTCAGTCCAAGTCCGGTAACTTCACGAACAACTTTGATAACTTTAACTTTGTTCGGTCCAACTTCTGTCAGTTCTACGTCGAACTCATCTTTCTCTTCTGCTGCTTCAGCACCTGCTCCAGCTGCTGCTACTACAACACCTGCTGCTGCGGATACACCGAATTCTTCTTCGCAAGCTTTTACGAGTTCATTTAATTCTAATACAGATAATTCTTTGATTGCTGCAATAAATTCTTCTGTTGTTAATTTTGCCATTTTAATTTCCTCCATTTATTAGATTTTATTATTTTAGGATTCGCAGTTTCTGTATACTGCGAATTACGCTACGCTTCGTCTGCGTACCGTAAATCTGATGAATTCAGATTTACTCTGCTGCTGCCTCTGTATCAGCACCACCCTGTGCCTCTGCGATCTGGTTAAGCACACGAGCGAAGTTTGTGATAGGAGACTGGATGCTTCCAAGAAGTTTTCCAAGAAGTTCTTCTCTGGACGGAACCTGGGACAGAGCCTGGATTCCAGCCTGATCGTTGTAGTTTCCTTCAACTACACCTGCGATCAGTTCAAGAGCCGGGAACTGTTTTGCATATTTAGCAAGGATTCTTGCCGGTGCTGTAGCATCTGTATCGGAAATAGCCAGAGCGTTTGTTCCTTCCAGATGTGGGCAAAGGCTTTCACATGCTGTTCCTGCAAAAGCACGGTTCATCATAGTGTTTTTGTAAACTTTGTAATGAACACCAGCTTCTCTTAATTCCTTACGCAGAATTGTATCCTGTTCAACTGTAAGACCACTGTAGTTAACAAGAACTACTGCCTGTGCGTCTTTAATGCTGTTTGCGATTTCTTCTACGATTGGTTGTTTCAGTTCTACTTTTGCCATAAATGGTACACCTCCTTATAGATTTTGATATACCGCCGCGTCATAAAAAAAGCCTTACTGCATAACGACAGTAAGGTCTCATGTAATCTTATATAGAATACTAAGTCCTCGGTAGGCGTTTTAATCCTTATGCCTTACGGCACCTACTGTCTTCGGCAGCGTTCTGTAAGAGAATATCATATCATTTTTTATATGTCAAGTGTTTTTTTAATATTTTGTCTTTCAAAAAATGTTTAATTTTTATTAATTTTATGTTATGATTATGTTACTTACAAAAAAACAACACTGCTTCCGTCTGCCCTGTATTTGAAAGTGTAGCCGGAGCTATTTTATATGGAGGAATTATGAAACTTAAATCACATACATCCGATTCATCTTTTTCCTGGATCAAGAACAGCATCTCTGTCAGCGTTTCCGATCTTTCATCTGCAGAGATTGTTTTAAAGTTCAGTGATTTTTCTGTAACCGCTTTTTCTTCTTTCAGTTTCCTTGCACGTGATCCTGAAACCAAAGAAGAAGTTTCCGTTCCTTTTATCCAGCTTAGTCCTGATACTTTCCGGCTAAATCTGTCCGTTTTTCATGAATTTATTTGTTTTAAAAAGAATCATACACTTATTCTCACCTTAAACTGCATAACTTCCGACAATCAAAAACTTTTATATTCTCTGCATCCTGACAGAAATTTAAATATGGACTATCATATTTTCATCAACGATATTTATTTCCCGGAGGATACTTCTCCCGAACCTAATGAATATATCGGCATACTTACCGCAGGATTCGACAATCTTCTTATTATAAGGTTATGCTCACGAAAATTTTTTATGGAAAATCTTCTGATCTGTGCCTATCATAAACTCAAGATCACCCACGGAATCCTCAAAGTATCTTTTGATCTTGAACAGAGCAGACACAAATATATAAAAACCGGACTTTTTTTCCGCAGTAAGCTTGCAGAAGACGCTGCAGTTTACGATTTTACCACCGAAAATATAAAATCTCATCAGAACCTTCAGCGAATAAGTATTTCTCTCGACCTGCGTTCTGTTGAATGGAAAAGTCTGTACTGGGATATTTTCGTCCTGGTTCAAAATGCAGACACCGGGAAAATTTCTCAAATTCCGATTTATATGACTGCATGGCAAAGAATACAGCAAAAATTTCTTTCCACTCTCTCTTACAGGACAGCTGATAACTTTTATTTCTTCCCATACTATACAAGCAAACGTACTCTTGCATTTACTAATCGCCAGCGGGAAAAATACGATGGAATGGACATTGTCTTTAAGGAATTTTTGTCTGTTTTTCTTTATCGGATCGCCAAACCTTACTGGAAACGTAAACATATCTGTCTGGTCTGTGAGAAATTCTCTTCCATGGCACAGGATAACGGATATTATTTCTTTAAACACTGCATGGAACAAAACGAAGAAGCTTTTCTTAATAAAAAAATCTACTATATTATAACCAAAGATTCTCCGGATCGTTCCAAAGTAGAGCCTTATAAAAACCGACTTCTGAATTTCATGTCCATCCGGCACATGATCTACCTGCTTGCAGCAGACCTTATTGTAAGTTCCGATTCCAGATACCATACGTATGCCATGCAGTCCCGACACAGTATTTTTAACCGCTATATCAAAAAAATACCATTTGTGTTCCTCCAGCATGGTGTCATTGCCCTGAAACGCGTTGACAATTTCTATGGAAAAGGCAAAAAAGGCGGCTGTAATCTCTTTGTTGTCTCTACGAACAAAGAAAAACAGACCATTATCGACAATTTTGAATATGAACCGGACGAAGTTATCAATACCGGTCTCCCTCGCTGGGATGTACTTAAGGATAAGTCTCAGGGAAAACGTGAGATTCTGATCATGCCTACCTGGAGAAACTGGCTCGATTCTGTACCAGATAAAGATTTTGAAGAAAGTGACTATTTCCGCCACTATATGGGACTTCTGAATTCCGTCCGTCTGAATAATATCCTGGAAAAATATGACCTTGAGATCAACTTTTACCTGCATGCAAAATTTCAGGAATACGCAGACAACTTTAAATCTATCAGCTACCGCATACATCTGATCTCCTTTGGCGAAGTTGCTGTAAATGAAATGCTGATGCGATGCCGTATGCTTATCACAGATTATTCCAGTGTATGCTGGGACATTTTGTATCAGGATAAACCAAGTATTTTCTATCAGTTTGATATTGATAAATACAATGAAGCTCATGGAAGCTATATTGATATGGAGACGGAACTCTTTGGAGACAGAGCTTCAACGGAAGCACAGCTTCTGGATCTTCTGGAAGAAACTGTGCAGAACGATTTCCACCTGAAGCCAAAATATGAAAAAATGCGCAGGGAATATCTGCAATTCAAGGATAACAACCACAGCAAACATATCTGTGAAGAAATCAAGAAAAAATTTCATTGAAATTAATAGAACGCAGTATGAAATCTGATCTGCCTCAGATTCCGTACTGCGTTTTTCTTATAAATTCCGATCTGCAAAACCAAGAATCCTCTTTGTAAGCCATGCAGAAAACTGATCAAAATGTATTAACTTCTGCACAAAGCCAAGCATGACTGAAACTGCAAGACTGCTCAGCAGTATAAACAGCCATATAACTGCCGCATGTCCAAGTGAATATGTGAACTCCTTACACCATACTGCTCTTATAAACGTATGGATATAAAAAATGTTCGCAGAATGTTTTCCTATAAACTCCAAGATCTGGCGGATCCCCGGAATCTCAATCACAAACTCATATGACATATAAACGATCAGCACCGGTATCGTGCCATTGAGTACGAACTCAAAATGATCCGTTCCCCATTTCATATTAAACATCTTACAAAGGACATATAATATACCGGTACACAAAATAAGCTTCAGAATTTTATTCAAGAACCTGTTCTTTACAATACAAAATGCTTTGAGCCGTTCCAAAACGTTCTGATCTGCAAAGCAGACTGCCAGCGGAGCTACAAATAAATATTTTGTGAGATGTACGTGCTTCTCCAGCATAAAACTTCCGACAAGCAGAAACATAAAAACCATCAGCCATCCATATCTTTTATAAAATCTGACCAGAAACGGCATAAAGAAAATCAGCAGAACCTCAAGACTTAAATACCACCAGGTATTGATCTGCATCTGTGTTCCAAAAAGATGACTCAGACCAAGAAAATCCATTCCTGCATTGATCAGATTGATTGAAAAACCATCGCTGTAACGAGAAGTATGCGTCAAATATGTGACTCCCATACAGAACAAAAACGGTATGGTAAAAGAGAGGACAAGCTTCACATAACGTTTCAGCACAAACAAAGTTGCCTCATGCCCTGTAAATTCATAATCCTGATACTGAGCTTTCATTGACAAAGTAAGACCATATACTGACAGAAAAGCAAAAATTCCCACACATTGGACCATCACACGGCAGATTGCCATAGCAGTTGTCTCTGACAATGGCCAGAAGCTTACCGGATAGCCATAGAGCCTGCTTTTTATTGAAAATCCATGATATAAAATCAGAAATATAATTGCAATTCCTTTCACCGCAGCCGTATTTGCTTTGGTAAACTTTAATTTTCTCTCCATCTGTTCTTCCTCATCATTTTTCTGTTATCACTGAATATCATTCTATCTCACTTTCTTATCCATTGTCAATGGAAGGTACTGTCTTGCAAATTAACCGTCTGTTTTGTATAATTTTTGTAACTGTTCAGCACCCTCACAGTCACGAGTCAAAATGCATTCCAAAACACCTCGCGGAATACTACCTTCTGAATAGTTACTAATTTTTTTCAATTAAAATTCACATGACAGGGAGTTTTTTCATGGAACACATATTATATGTCACTCATATTAAAATAAATAAAACTCAGCTATATCTTACGATTCAGCTTCCAAAACCTGACCTGAAACTTCGGGCAGAACTTTATTATCAGAATTCTTCACAGGATTTCCATCATCCTCTCAGGTGTATTTCCAGGACTTCCCAGAAACTGATTTTCCAGATGGATGTTTCTGTTCTGGAAAATGGTGAAAATGACTGGGATCTGCTGATTCGTTCCGATAAGACTTCAGAATCCTGGACGGTAATTCTCGGTGCCAGACTGCGTACACAGCTCATCCTCGGAAACTACTGTATTTCCCAAAATGGCTGTCTGTTTTTCCCTATGGGAAGCACAGGACATCGTTTCATCCTTCGAAGCCGTCCTCTGCGCTCCTGTGACAGCCCGAGTTTTCATTTTAAAGAACTTCTGGCTTTCGGGCTTGGCAAATTGCTGCATCCATTCTGGAAAAAGTGCCATATCTGGCTTATTTATGAAAAATACTGTGTCTCCGCTCAGGATAACGGCTTTTATTTTTTTCAGTACTGTATGAAATACCTTCCAGAGAAAGAACGAAAAAACATTTTCTTCATACTGGATAAATCTTCTCCTCAATGGAAGGATACCCGTAAATATCATTCCAATGTTATTCCTTTTTTAAGTTTCCGACACCTTCTGTATCTGATCACATCCGAATTATATGTTGCATCAGATAGCCGGCTTCATGCATTCGTCTGGAAACCTATGCCAAATCTGATTTCCCGGGAGATCAATAAACACGATATCTATTTCCTCCAGCATGGTGTGCTGGCACTGAAACGGGTGGAAAATCTTTTTGGAGCTAAAGGTGCAAGTTCCATGACATATTTTACTGCTTCTTCCGAAATGGAAAAATCCATCATTGAAGAGAATTTCGGTTATAAGCCCGAACAGATTCCTGTAACCGGACTCAGCCGCTGGGATGTTTTAAAAGATAAATCAGATCCTGCACATCCCTCCATCCTTGTCATGCCTACATGGAGAAGCTGGCTGGAAGACCAGAGTGATGAATTTTTCTGTCAGAGCCAATATTACCAGGAATATACAGCTCTTCTCAACGATCCGGAGCTTCAGAAGTTTTTGCACAGTTCCCATACGGAACTGATCTTTTATATTCATCCTAAACTCCGGGAATATATCTCCTCTTTCCATACAGAAGATTCTCAGATCAGGCTGATCCCATTTGGAAGTGTACCGCTTAATCAGCTTATCATGAAATGCTCCATGTTGATCACGGACTACTCCAGTGTGTCATGGGATGCATATTATCTGGGCAAACCAATTCTCTTTTATCAGTTTGATCTGGAGAAATACAACGAAACCTGCGGAAGCTATATCGATATGGAGAAGGATCTTTTTGGTGAACGCTGCACGACAAGAACAGCTCTACTTCAGAAAATTTCCGAATATGCGAAAAATGGTTTCAAAGAAAAGCCGCAGTACGCAGATATGAGGAAAAACTATTTTGCCTATCATGACCATAACAATCGCAGACGAACCTACGAATTTATAAAAGACCGAGGCTATTAACACCCCGGTCTTACTCTTCTGTTTATCCAATTAATTCCGTCACTACTTTTATAAAAAAGATTACGATCACAACCACCATGACCGGTTTTACAATTTTACTTCCATTGCTTGTAAAGCAATGACTTCCCAGATAATTTCCAACCATGTTGCAGCAGCCTGCCGCAACACCCAGAGGAATATATGCCGCTCCATTGAACAAAAATACTGCAAGTGCAGAAATGTTTGTAGTAAGATTAATCGCCTTTGTGGTTCCTGCCGCATCATTCAGTGATAAATGACAAAAGGCTGTAAACAGCAGCATAAGAAAGGTTCCTGTTCCCGGTCCATAGATTCCGTCATATATTCCAACTACAAATGCAATTCCTATACACTTCATGATCAGATTTCGGGTTACTTTATCTACTATTTCATAATCCGGCTTTTCCTGAAGTGCTTTGCTTCTCAGCACATAAAATAAAATGACCGGAAGTACGACCAGCATGGCTATCTTTAAAACTTTCTCATCTATCATCAGAGTAATCTTCGCACCCAGTGAAGAGCCCGCGATTGCAGCTACAATGGCCGGTACGCAGATTTTCCATTTCATAAATCCCTGACGCAGATAATAGAAAGTGGAAACCGTCGTTCCCATGGCACTGCTGATCTTATTTGTCGCAATTGCCGTATGTGCAGGCAGTCCCGCGATCATATATGCCGGCAGAGAGATCAGCCCTCCACCTCCTGCAATAGAATCTACAAATCCCGCCAGAAATACAAACAGACACACAACCAGATACACTAAAACTATATGTTCTCCCATAATTCTCCCCGTTTATTTTATCTTTTGTTTTATTTTGTTTCTGAAAGTAAAGTCGGATTCAGGAACTGCACATACTCCTCACCCAGCACTTCTCTCAGGAAATCCACATATTCCTGAAATGTAAGTTCTCCATCGGGTGTAAGAATTTCAAAATCCGTATCATACACATTCGCAAACAATCCTGTCTCTTTCAGTCCATTTCGAAGATAAAATGCTTTTCTTCGTTTACGTTCCTGTGCATTGTCTGCCTGTTCATCCTGAATTTCTATCTCAAAAATATATTTCTGATTTTTAAAATGTACAAGCAGAACTTCCAAACCTTTACTTCCATAACCTCCGCTTCGTTTTTCCGGTATGATTGCATAGTAATCAAGCAGTGCACAATTTCCACTAAGCATATTGATGGCAAGTCCTACAAACTCATCTCCATCTACTATTGCAAGCATTTCCATCTTACCGTCTTCTACAAGCTGTTCCATTACGTGAAGCGGTTTTTTCTCCTGCTCCGGAAAAGCCATCTCATACAATTCATATAGCTGTGATTTATACCGCATCCCCTCATCAGCAATATTCATTAGTTTCATAGTTTTCCTACTCCTGTCTTTTAATTATTTATCATATCCGGCCAGGAAAAAATCTCTGCAGATATCTCAGCTTCATAGTCGCCCTCGATATCCTGGCTTCTTCCCGCCTCATAAATATTGGTCTCTGCACCCCAGACTCCATCATGATATTCCCATACATGAAATTTCAGACCACGAAACATAAAATCCAGACTTCCACATCCGTCTTCCTCTGTATATTCGTATTTAATATTTTTGGCTCTTAACGCATCCTGTACTTTTTCTAATCGCATATCTATCCCCCATTTAGCTGAATAAAAGACAGAGTTTTCTCACTCTGTCTTTTTACTTTTATGATAATATGAAATCTATTATATGCAAAATCCATCGGAAAAGCAAGTTTATCTACTTGCGGATATATCTTCAATGCTTTATGATAGTACTAAACTAAAAAATGTAAGGAAGTATGCAACTATGACTACCAAAATGGTTTTCCACGGAAGTGATATAGAAAAAATCTGCAGTTATTATCATTTAAATAAAGAAGATATCATAAAATTCGGAGCCAATGTCAATCCCCTTGGCCTTTCATCCAATGTCAGAGAAGCGCTTGCTTCTCATATTGATCTGTTTTCTTCGTATCCGGATCGAAACTATACAACTCTTCGTAATACGATCTCAGAATACTGCCATATTCCAGCTGATTTTATCCTTCCTGGAAATGGATCCAGCGAACTGATTTCTCTGTTGATTCAGGAAAAAGCACCTAAGCATACCCTGATTCTTGGACCTACTTATTCTGAATACTCCCGCGAACTTTCTTTCTCCGGAAGCACGCAGGAATATTATCATCTGCGGGAGGAACAGGATTTCTGTCTGGATGTTGATGATCTCTGCCAAACACTTGCTGACAATTATGATTTTCTTATCCTCTGCAATCCCAACAACCCAACCTCCTCTGCAATTTTTCAGGAAGAGCTCAGAAAACTGCTCACTTTCTGCAGCAATCATGATATTTTTGTAATGATCGATGAGACCTATGTTGAATTCGCACCGGAAATTGACAAAATCACCGCGGTTCCGCTTACCAGAGAATTTTCCAATCTCATGGTATTGCGTGGTATTTCCAAATTTTATGCTGCCCCGGGTATGCGTCTCGGATATGGCATTACCGGAAATATGGATTTCCTTTCCAAAATGAAAGAAAAACAAACTCCATGGTCCTTAAACAGCCTTGGTGCCTATGCCGGTGAACTGATGCTCAAAGATCAGGAATATATTCAGGCTACCAGAAATCTTATTCTTTCCGAAAGGGAAAAACTTTACAGGGAACTAAAAGAGATTTCAACCTATAAGGTTTATCCGGCTTATGCCAACTTCATCCTGCTCAAGATCCAGAAACCGGGACTGACCTCTTTCGATGTCTTCGAAGCCTGCATCAAACAGGGACTTATGATTCGTGACTGTGCTTCTTTCCAGTGTCTGGAAGGAGAATTTATCCGTTTCTGCATCATGATGCCAGAGGACAACGCCCGTTTACTCAATGTATTAAAGCAGCTGTAATCCAGCTGCTTTTTTCATCTCGCCATATGAAGATACTTTTCTTTCGTAGCCAGTCCGCCCCGGATATGCCGTTCCTGCTTATTCACATCCAGGATCTTCCGCACTTCTGCTGCCAGAGAAGGATTAATCGTCCGCAATCGTTCCGCACAGTCTTTATGTACCGTACTCTTGCTTATCCCAAATTTCTTTGCCGCCTGGCGCACTGTGGCACGGGTTTCAATTATGTAACACGCAACTTCCACCGCCCGCTCTTCAATATAATCTTTCAAAGGAAAATCCCCCGAAGACACCGTTTTTACAGTGTATGCAGGGGATTCTTACAAACATTCCCTCTAATTTCAAACTATACTCTTTTATTTTAGTTCAATGAGATTTCATCAATCTGTTTCAGTTCTTCCTTCGTAAACGGAGCACAGCTGACTGCCTTTATATTATCAAGAATCTGCTGAGGCTTTGAAGCACCGATCAGTACACTTGTTACCTCTTCCTTCTGAAGAAGCCATCCAAGAGCCATATCCGCAAGTTTCTCTCCACGCTGTGCTGCCAGTTCATTCAGCTTACGGATCTGATCCATTCTGTGCTCATCGAGAATGCTTTCTTTCAGAAATCTTCCGTCTGTCCTGATACGACTGTCTTTTGGAATACCATTCAGATAACGATCCGTCAACTGTCCCTGTGCAAGAGGACTGAATGTAATCAATCCTTTCTTCAGAATACCCGTTGTTTTTTTGAGGCCATTTTTCTCTACAGTTCTGTCAAAGATAGAATAACGGTTCTGGTTGATCACAAACGGACAATGAAGGTCTTTAAGGATTGCGGCTGCTTCACTTAATGTCTTTCCATCATAGTTGGAAAGTCCGACATACAGAGCCTTTCCACTTTGCACAGCACTTGCCAGTGCCCCCATCGTCTCTTCCAGCGGAGTATCCGGATCCATTCTGTGATGATAAAAGATATCTACGTACTCCAGTCCCATACGTTTCAGACTCTGATCAAGACTCGCAAGAAGATATTTACGACTGCCCCAGTTTCCATAAGGACCATCCCACATCTCATATCCTGCTTTTGTAGTGATGATCAGCTCATCACGGTAAACACCCAGATCTTCTTTCAGGATTCTGCCAAAGTTTTTTTCGGCACTTCCCGGTTCCGGTCCATAATTATTAGCCAGATCAAACTGCGTGATTCCATTATCAAAAGCTGTAAAACAAAGCTTCTTCATATTTTCAAAATTCGCAGTGTCACCGAAATTATGCCATAATCCCAGCGATACTTTTGGAAGCATCAGTCCACTGTTTCCACAGTGGCTGTATTCCATCGTTGTATATCTGTCCTTTGATGCAGTGTACATATCTTTTCCTCCCGCTGTGTTTTTTTGTATTCCTGTAACGGTTCAGTACCTTCACAGTTACAACTTTCTTTTATACAAGATTATCACTTGAAGTGCACTTGAAGTCAAGAGTTACTGTTCACAAATAATATCCCGCGAGGTGTTTTGTCATGGATATGACAAAATCCCGAGACATATGGGGCAAGAAATTATTTCATATATAAAAAAAACAAAATTTATTGAGTAAAATTATCAATAATGTTACAATAAAAGAAAAAAACACGCGGAGGGAATTCAAATGAAAAAACTTAAAGTAAAAAAAGGAAGTACCTGTATGGCATGTCTTGCCTGTGTTGATGCCTGTTCTCAGGCATTCTACAAAACCTTCAACCCGGAGCTTGCATGTCTGGAGATTGTAGAAAAGAAATCTATTCGTCCAATGACCTGCCCACAGTGCGGTAAATGTGCAGAAGCATGTCCGGAAGGAGCTATCACACAGAACGCAAAAGGTGTATACATGATCAACAAGAAGAAATGTACCGGCTGCGGCAAATGTGCGGAAGCATGTCCATTTGGTCTGATCGTTAAGACTGAGGGGAACCCGGCATCCAAATGTATTGCATGCGGAATCTGTGCAAAAGCATGCCCAATGGACGTACTTGAGGTTGTTGAAGACTAAAAATGCTGAGCATCACAGAATTAGAAAAACAATTATTTGAAATGCAGGATCTGAAGTATCGGGATTTTCACAGCAGACTTATGCCGGGGATTGATAAAGAAACCATCATAGGAATACGGACACCGATTCTCCGCAAATTCACAAAAGAATTTGCCAGAACACCAGGTGCAGAGGAATTTCTTACCCAGCTTCCGCACCGATACTATGAAGAAAATAATATGCATATGATGATCATTACTTCTATTTCTGATTATGAGACCTGTCTTGCTGAGATCCAAAGATTTCTTCCATACATAAATAACTGGGCAACCTGTGATTTTCCTGCTCCGAAATGTTTTGCAAAACATCTCGGAGAACTTCTGTCGGAAATACAGAACTGGATCGTATCTGGTGAAACTTACACTGTTAGATACGGAATCGGTATGCTGATGAGACTTTATCTGGATGATGCTTTTCAGCCGGAATATCTTGAAATGGCAGCCAATATAACCTCAGAGGAATATTATGTAAATATGATGATTGCCTGGTATCTGGCAACAGCTCTTGCAAAGCAATGGACTGCAACAATTCCATATCTGGAAGAACGACGACTCTCAGAATGGGTACACAGAAAAACGATTCAAAAAGCCGTTGAAAGCTACCGGATCTCACCAGAACAGAAAATCTATCTAAAAAGCCTGCGGTAATCCCGCAGGCATATTTTTTGTATTTTTTCCATAACTTTAAATAAAATCCATCTCGGAGTCTGCCATGTCAAAAAACAGAGAAAAATCTTCTTTCCAGGCAGATATGACCCTGCTGACACTGGTAGTGCTTCTTACTGTTTTGGGCCTTGTTATTCTTTTCAGTGCCAGTGAATATAATGGCAGAGTCCGATTTCATGACTCTGCCTATTATTTCAAAAAACAATTATTTGCCTCCTCACTCGGACTTGGCGTGATGTACTTTGTTTCAAATATAAGTTACCGTTTCTTTGTGCGTCTTGCCCCGGCGGCATATTTCCTGTCTATGCTGTTATCAACTGCTGTACTCCTTTTCGGGCAGGAGATCAATGGCTCAAAACGATGGCTGAACCTTGGACCGTTATCTTTCCAGCCATCAGAATTTGCCAAAGTAGCTGTTGTTCTTTTTCTGACCTGGCAGATTGACAATTCTCGAAAAAAGATCGACGGGTTCTGGTTTATGTTTCGGACTATGTTTACGCTTCTTCCTATCGTCGGTCTGGTTGGCTCCAATAACCTGAGTACAGCAATCATCATTCTTGGAATCGGTGTTATTCTGATATTTGTTTCCTCACCTCACTATCTCCAGTTTCTTGCTCTTGGCAGTGCCGGCATTGGATTCATCACCATTTTTCTGGCTGCCGAAAGCTATCGCCTTGAACGTCTGGCAATCTGGAGAAATCCAGAAAAATATGAAAAAGGATTTCAGACTATCCAGGGACTCTATGCGATTGGAAGCGGTGGACTTCTTGGACGGGGACTGGGAAACAGTATACAAAAACTGGGCTTCGTACCCGAAGCCCAGAATGACATGATCTATTCTATTATCTGCGAAGAATTCGGACTCATCGGAGCCATTCTTCTGCTATTTATTTTTGGTCTGCTGCTCTGGAGGCTCTGTGTCATCTCCATGCACAGCACAGATCTTTCCGGAGCCCTTCTGTCTGCCGGGATCATGGGACATCTGGCAATCCAGGTCATACTGAATATCGCTGTTGTCACCAACACAATACCCAACACCGGAATCACCCTGCCCTTTATAAGCTACGGTGGCACTTCCATCGTCTTCCTGCTCGGTGAAATGGGGCTCGCTCTAAATGTCAGCCGCTGTCGGAAATAATGTTTCCAAAAATAAACAACTACTGTCTGTTAGAAAATCAATCCTCCCACAAGATAAACCACCAATGCTGCCAGCCATGCGATCACGCATTGTCCGATCACAACACCTGCCGCCCATTTACTGCCAAGTTCTCTCTTGATAGAAGCAATAGCTGCCACACACGGTGTATATAGCAGACAAAAAGCCAGAAGACTCGCTGCCGAAAGTGGTGTAATGCTATCTAGCAGTACTGCTGTATTTCCAAACAGAATAGACAAGGTGGAAACGACACTTTCCTTTGCCATAAATCCTGTAATCAGTGCTGTTGAAATCCTCCAGTCACCAAATCCCATCGGCTTGAATATCGGTGCCACAACACTTGCCAGCATAGCAAGAATGCTGTCTTTCGAATCTGTCACAATACTCAGATGTGTGTTGAAGGTCTGCAAAAACCAGATAACAAGTGTAGCCATAAAAATAACTGTAAATGCCCTCTGCAGGAAATCCTTTGCCTTATCCCAGAGCAGATGACCTACATTCTTTGCTCCCGGCATACGGTAGTTTGGAAGCTCCATGACAAAAGGAACTGCCTCGCCGCTGAATAAAGTTTTTCTCATCAGAAGTGCCATCAGAATTCCCATTATGATTCCACCAAAATATAAGGCGATCATCACGATGGCGCCATGACCAGGGAAAAATGCAGCTGCAAAAAATGCGTAAATAGGGAGCTTCGCAGAACAGCTCATAAACGGTGTCAGCATAATTGTCATCTTACGGTCTCTCTCTGACGGAAGTGTACGGCTTGCCATAACACCTGGTACAGTACAGCCAAAGCCTACCAGCATCGGTACAATACTTCTGCCGGAAAGCCCAATCTTACGAAGCAGTTTGTCCATCACAAATGCAACTCGCGCCATATATCCACTGTCCTCCAGCAAAGAAAGGAAGAAAAACAATGTTACGATGACCGGCAGAAAACTCAGCACGCTTCCCACACCATTAAACACACCGTCGATCACCAGTGAATGCAGTACATCATTCACCCCGGCCGATGTCATCCAGTTGTCAACAAAATTTCCAAGTGCCGTGATTCCCATCTCCAGCAGATTTTGGAAAAATGCACCGATCACACTGAAAGTAAGGAAAAATACAAGTCCCATGATTCCGACAAAACATGGAATTGCTGTATATTTTCCCGTGAGGATCCTGTCAATCTTTACACTGCGAAGATGTTCCTTACTTTCTTTTGGTTTCACGACAGTTTCATCACAGACTCTTTCAATGAAATCAAAACGCATGTGGGCAATTGCCGCTGCTCTGTCAAGTCCTCGCTCTTTTTCCATCTGCTGAATAATATGTTCCAACATTTCCTTTTCATTCTGATCAAGCTTCAGACTGTCCATGATCAGCTGATCTCCCTCTGCCAGCTTCGCTGCCGCAAAGCGAACCGGAATCTCTGCTGCCTGGGCATGGTCTTCGATCAGATGCATGATTGCATGGAGGCATCTGTGGACTGCACCACCATCTTCATTCGCATCACAGAAATCTATATTCTGTGGCTTCTCCTGATATTTTGCAACATGGAGTGCATGGGCTACCAGTTCGTCAATTCCTTCATTCTTGGCCGCTGAAATCGGTACAACCGGTATTCCCAGCATTTTCTCCATGCGGTTGACAAGAATGGAACCTCCATTCTCTCTCACCTCATCCATCATATTCAGTGCAAGCACCATCGGAATATCAAGTTCCATCAGCTGCATGGTCAGATAAAGGTTTCTCTCTATATTTGTAGCATCTACAATATTAATAATTCCCTTCGGATGTTCATCCAGAACAAAATTCCTCGTCACGATCTCCTCACTGGAATACGGTGACATCGAATAGATTCCGGGAAGATCTGTAACAAGTGTATTGTTTCTTCCTCTGATCATCCCGTCTTTTCGGTCTACAGTAACCCCCGGAAAATTTCCCACATGCTGACTTGAACCTGTAAGCTGGTTAAACAATGTTGTCTTACCGCAGTTCTGATTGCCTGCAAGAGCAAATGTAAGCAGTTCACTGTCCGGCAATGGATGTTCATTTTCCTTTTCATGATATTTACCGCCCTCGCCCAGGCCCGGATGAGGAATCGCTTTGGTAATATCTTTCTTGTGCACAGCCTTCCCCTCATACGGCTTCACTTCATCCCGAATATTCTCTATCTCTATCTTTTCGGCGTCTGCAAGGCGCAGTGTCAGTTCATAACTATGGATACGAAGCTCCATCGGGTCTCCCATCGGTGCATATTTCACCATGGTCACATCTCCCTTTGGAATCAGACCCATATCCAGGAAGTGCTGCCTTAATGCTCCTTCACCGCCAACGGAACGAATTGTTGCAGTTTTTCCGATGGGCAGTTCTCTTAATGATGTCATAATCTGCTTCCTTCTTTCTTCTTGTGTCTATTGATATTTTTTCTCAGTACGTATGAACTAACCCTATGATAATTGAGAATATTTGTCAATAGTTATTCTGTAAAAAGTCAAAATATTGTAGTTTCGTTGTAACTGTTCACAGTAACGTTTCGTTCCAGACAACAACAGCCCCTGCGACTCCATCCTCGCAGGGGCTGTTGCTGTTATATAATTTTATTTACAGAGTTCTTCTGCCATCTTATCCAGTTCTTCAATATTTTCGTCACTTAAAGAAGACATGATCTTTACAGTTGTATCAAGCCATGTGATATTTTTGCTCTTCTCAAATTTAGAAGCCATAACCTTTGCTGCATTCGGTGCCCAGCTTCCATTCTCGATCAGACCGATTGTACGGTTCTGATAATTTCTCTCGGTCAGATGGTCAATATAAAACTTCATAAACGGGAAAATATCTGCATTGTAGGTAACGGATGCAAGAACCAGCTTTCCATAACGGAAGGCATCTGCTACTGCCTCTGCCATATCATCTCTTGCAAGATCAAATACTGTAACCTTCGGGCATCCCTTTTCTTCCAGCTTCTGTGCCAGAACTTCAACTGCTTTCTTTGTATTTCCATATACAGATGAGTATGCGATCACAACGCCCTCGCTCTCAACTTTATAAGAGGACCAGATATCATATTTCTCCAGATAATGTCCCAGGTTCTCAGTCAGAACCGGTCCATGCAGAGGGCAGATAATCTGGATATCCAGAGTTGCTGCTGCTTTGAGAAGTTTCTGTACCTGCGGTCCATATTTTCCAACAATACCGATATAATAACGACGAGCCTCGCAGTCCCAGTCCTCTTCTACATCAAGAGCTCCGAATTTACCAAATCCGTCAGCGGAGAACAGTACCTTGTCTGTACTGTCATAAGTCACCATAACCTCCGGCCAGTGTACCATCGGTGCAAATACAAAAGTAAGAACATGTTTACCAAGCGTCAGAGACTCACCATTTCCAACTTCCAGGGTTCTTCCCTCAAGATCCATATCTCTGAAGAAATTCTTCATCATTCCAAAAGTCTTGGTGTTTGCAACAATTGTTGTCTCCGGATATACCTTCATAAAGTTCTCAATATTTGCCGCATGATCTGGTTCCATATGCTGAACTACCAGATAATCCGGCTTCGCATCACCGAGAACTGCTGCGATATTGTCCAGCCACTCCTTCGTAAATCCTGCATCTACTGTATCCATAACTGCGGTCTTCTCATCTCGGATCACATAAGAGTTGTATGCCATTCCATTTGGTACAACATACTGACCCTCGAACAAATCTACTTTGTGGTCATTTACGCCTACATATAAAATATCATTTGTAATCTGCATTCTGCTTCTGCCTCCCTGAGCTTTATCATTTCCTGACTTTTTCTCTGTTACCGTTCACTATGTAAACAGTTACGCTTCTCTTATTATATCATCCTTTTTATGGAAATCAATCATTTTAGAATATATACTTTACTGTTTTAATCCACTTTTATCATTTTGCATATCCTTTTGTTTTTACTGTAAAAATTTTATCAAACGTGGTATGATAGAACTAATCTCCGGAAACACTCCGGCACAGATTACTGACTTAAATTTGGAGGATATAATCTTGAGAAAACAAATATTAAGCTATCTTGAAAAAAACAGCAAAATGGATCCCAGAGAAATTGCCATTCTGCTTGGTACAGAACCCGATGTTGTCGAAAACGAGATCCGCAAAATGGAAGAGGAAAAGATTATCTGCGGCTACCATACCATGATTGACTGGGACAAGACCAGTTCCGAAATGGTCACTGCTTTGATTGAAGTACGCGTAACACCACAGCGCGGTCAGGGATTTGATTCCATCGCCGAGCGTATTTACAAGTATCCGGAAGTCCGTTCCGTATACCTGATCTCCGGCGGCTATGACCTTATGGTCATTCTGGAAGGCAAAACTCTCAAAGAAGTTTCCCAGTTTGTAACGGACAAACTTTCCACCCTGGACTCTGTCTTAAGTACCGCTACTCACTTCATTCTGAAGAAATACAAAGATCATGGTACAATCTTTGATCAGAAAATCAAAGACGAAAGGATGCTGGTGACACCTTGAGAAAACTTATCGCAGACAAGGTGGCAGCCATCCAGCCATCTGGAATAAGGAAATTTTTTGACATCGTAAGCGAAATGGATGACGTTATCTCTCTCGGCGTCGGTGAACCGGATTTTAATACTCCCTGGCATATCCGCGATGAGGGAATCTACAGCCTGGAAAAGGGCCGTACCTATTACACTTCAAACGCAGGTCTTCTGGAACTCCGCCAGGAGATCAGCAAATATGTACAGAATAAATATCATGTTTCCTATGATCCAAAAACAGAGATTCTTGTAACTGTAGGCGGCAGCGAGGCGATTGACCTTTCCATGCGTGCCATGCTCGAGCCTGGTGATGAGGTTCTGATTCCTCAGCCATCTTTCGTTGCCTATGAACCTTGTGCAATTATGGCAGACGGCGTACCAAAATTCATCGATCTCAAAGCCGAGAATGAATTCCGTCTGACCGCTGATGACCTGCGTGCTGCAATCACGGAGCGCACCAAGATCCTTGTCTTGCCATTTCCAAACAATCCCACCGGCTCCATCATGTCGCGCAGGGATCTCGAAGAAATTGCTCAGGTTATAATCGAAAATGATCTTATTGTAGTATCTGACGAGATTTATGCAGAGCTTACCTACTATGATGAACCACATGTATCCATCGCAAGTCTTCCCGGAATGCAGGAGCGTACGCTTCTTCTGAACGGATTTTCCAAGACCTTCGCCATGACAGGATGGCGTCTTGGTTATGCCTGCGGACCTGCCGAGCTCATCAAACAGATGACTAAACTCCATCAGTTTGGTATCATGTCCGCACCGACTACAAGTCAGTATGCAGCGATTGAGGCTCTTCGAAACGGTGAGACAGCTGTTCAGGAAATGCGTGAAGCCTACAACGGACGACGCCGCTATCTGATGCATGCTTTCAAAGAAATGGGTCTGGAATGCTTCGAGCCATTCGGTGCCTTCTATGTTTTTCCGTCAATCAAAGAATTCGGCCTGACTTCTGATGAATTCGCAGAACGACTCCTTCGTGAAGAGCATGTCGCTGTCATTCCAGGTTCTGCCTTCGGCAAATGCGGCGAAGGATTTATCCGTATCTCGTATGCTTACTCTCTGGAGAATCTTAAACTGGCAATGTCACATCTTCAGCGATTTATTGAGAAATTACGCAGCGAAAAACAATAATTCTTTTGCACAAGGATCATATAACGCAAAAGCAGCAGAGAATCAATTTTTCTCTGCTGCTTTCATGTTATAAAGGAACATTCCAAGTGATGCCAGAATGATTAGTCCGTATCCTATGAAACTGTATTTATCCGGAATCTCTCCAAAAAGGAAAAATCCAAGAAGTGTTGCAAATATAATCTGCGAATAATCAAAGATCGATATCTTGCCTGCCGGCGCATATGTATACGCTGCCGTGATCGTAAATTGTCCGCCTGCCGCAAAAGCACCTGCCATCAGAAGCGTTCCGATCTGGGTCCAGGTCATCGACACATAATGAAAAATCATATATGGCAGTACAAACAGACAGGAAAACACAGAAAAATAAAACACAATAACAGGCCCCTTAATTCCATGTGTTCCAAGTACCCGCACCATTGTATAGGCAATTCCTGCTCCAAGTCCTCCACAGACACCAATAAGTGCCGGGATCAGTGCCGCATCCTGGAATCCTGGTTTTACAACAAACAGACATCCGATAAATGCCAGGAATACACAGGCTCCCTGCACCGGTGTGATTTTTTCCTTCAAGATCAGAAACGAAAAAATGATGGCAAAAAACGGAGACAGTTTATTCAGAATGGAGGCATCCGCTACCAGCAAATGATCGATCGCATAAAAGTTACAGAGTATTCCAAGTGTACCAAACGCACATCGAAGAAAAAGTATTCCCAGATACTGCTTCTGCACCCTTGGTACAATATGATTTCTGGTCAGAATCGCTGCCGCAAAAACAGCAGCCACCAGATTACGGAAAAAACTCTTCTGTACAGATGGAAGATCCCCTGCCAGACGCACACTTACATTCATACATGCAAAGAAAAACGCTGACAAAATGATCATCGTCATTCCTTTTATATAATTTTCCTGTTTCATTTCAAATTACCAACTTTCTCTGATGCAATGAGGATAACTCATTGCCTGATATTTTCTGTTTATCATACCACCGATTTACTTTCAGATACAATAGTGATTCTGACTGTTTTTTTATTTTATCATTTCGCTAAATTTAATATAGAAGTTTTGAGATCTTTCCGTTATAATAATACCTGAATACACACTTAGAGAAACGCGTCAACGTATTACAATACTAAAGTCGTTTCAGAACGGAGGATTATTATGGAAATTGTTTGTTTAGACCTTGAAGGCGTACTGGTACCTGAAATCTGGATTGCATTCGCAGAAGAAACCGGTATTCCGGAACTGAAGAGAACAACAAGAGATGAGCCGGATTACGATAAATTAATGAAATACCGTCTCAACATTTTGAAAGAGCACAATCTTGGACTGAAAGAAATTCAGGAAACAATTTCCAGGATTGATCCGCTTCCGGGTGCAAAAGAATTCCTCGACAAACTCAGAGAATTAACACAGGTAATCATCATCAGTGATACCTTCTCTCAGTTTGCAGGTCCTCTGATGAAGAAACTCGGCTATCCGACAATCTTCTGCAATTCCCTTGTTGTCGCAGATAACGGTGAAATCACCGATTTCAAGATGCGCTGCGAAAAATCCAAATACACAACCGTCAAAGCTCTGCAGTCTATCGGATATGACACCATCGCCAGCGGTGACAGCCACAACGACCTCGGCATGATCCAGGCAAGCAAGGCAGGATTCCTGTTCAAGAGCACAGATGCCATCAAATCCGAATATCCGGAAATCCCGGCATATGAGACATATGACGAACTCTACAATGCAATTAAAGAAGTGATTGAAGGATAATTTTTCTAATTCCATTTTTAACCAAAAAACTCCCTGGCATTTCAGTTCCTTTTATGAAAAATAAGGTTCTGAATCGTCAGGGAGTATTTTATTGTAGCAAAAAAGCGGGTGATGGGAATCGAACCCACGTATCCAGCTTGGAAGGCTGGTGTTCTACCATTGAACTACACCCGCATCTGTAATGCATTTACTATAATATCATATTTTCCAGAAAATGCAAGCAGATTTTTAAAATTTTTTATATTTTTGTATTTATATATATTGTTTATTCTTTTAACTCCTGTGTATGGACCAGAGAAGCATAGATACCAGCCTCCCTCATCAGCTCCTCATGTGTTCCTTTTTCCACGATCTGACCCTGCTCGATCACCACAATCTTATCCGCATTTTTTACTGTAGAAAGTCTGTGAGCAATAATGATCGTTGTCCTTCCGACCGCAAGCTTTTCGAAGGTTTCCTGAATCTTTGCCTCTGTCACACTGTCAAGTGCTGAGGTTGCCTCATCAAGAATAAGCACCGGCGGATTTTTGAGAAAAATACGTGCAATTGAAATCCTCTGTTTCTGCCCTCCGGAAAGGAGTGCTCCTCTCTCTCCGACATTCGTATCAAACCCTTTTGGCATCTCCATGATGTCATCGTAGATTTCTGCCATCTTTGCGGCTCTGATGATCTCATCCATCGTTGCATCCAGCTTTCCATATCGGATATTTTCTGCAATACTGTCCGCAAAAAGAAATACCTCCTGCTGCACAACACCAATGTTTCTGTGCAGAGATTCCTGCGTTGCTTTCCTTACATCCATACCATCAATTGAAATACTGCCCTCTGTAACATCATAGAATCTCGGGATCAGCTGACTGAGTGTTGTCTTTCCTCCGCCTGATGAGCCGACAAAAGCAATCGTTTCACCTGGTTTAATATGAAGAGAAACATCCTGAAGCACATCCTGATCTCCTTCATAGGCAAACCCGACATGTTCAATATCAATTCTTCCCTCCACATTCTGAAGCTCATCTGCATCCGGATCATCCTTCAAAGCCGGTTCTGTACGCATCAGCTGCACAAATCTGTGAAGACTGGCCGTTCCGTTTGCAATCAGTTCCACCGTTGTCGAAAGCTTCCTTACCGGATTCACAAATGTAGAAACATACAGGCTGAATGTGATCAGATCAATGATATTCAGCTGCTCTGACATGATCAGTGCACCGCCAACTGCAATCACGATCACAGAAAGAATGCACATAAAAAATTCCATCACCGAATTAAAAAGTGCCATTGCCCTGTAAAAATCCGCCTTGGAATCACGATAACTCAGATTCGCGGAGTCGAATTTATTAAGTTCCTTTTCCTCGTTTGCAAAAGCCTTCGCTGTACGAAGTCCGGAAAGTCCGGATTCAAAATCTGTATTGATAGATGCCATCTCTTTTTTGACATTACGCGAAGCATTCTGCATAGAGAAACGACATTTCCACACAACCAGCAAAAAAATCGGAATCGTCACTGCGATCACCAGTGCCAGTTTCCACTGAATCGTAAACATAATGATCAGCGCACCAATGATCGTCACTGTCGATATAAAAATATCCTCCGGTGCGTGATGTGCAAATTCCGTAATGTCAAAAAGCTCCGATGTGAGCTGACTCATCAGCTGCCCCACACGGGCATTGTCAAAATATGCATAACTCAGTTCCTGAATGTGCTGAAACAGATCATGCCGGAAATCCGTCTCCACCCGCACACCAAACGTATGTCCCCAGTAAGTAATAATATAGGTAAAAACTGACCGCAGGATATACGCACAGAACACAACGACCATTACCGTCCAGAATGTCCTCCACGCATTATCCGGCAGCAGCTTGTACATACACCACCTGGAAATAAACGGAAATGCCAGATCTATTACTGCTATTGCCAGAGCACATACCATATCCAGCAAAAACAGCTTCCTGTGTGGTTTAAAATATGACAGGAATATCTGCATCTCACTTTTGTTTTTAAAATCTTTCTGGTTCATTTCTTATTGCTCCTGATTCTTATTTATTCTCTTATTTTAGCATAAATTCAAGTCGAACGCACGTAAAGATTTGATACGTGATTCTGGTCAGCATAAGCTATTGAAATATTTTAAATTTGGTGTTACAATTTGTCACATTATTATAAAGCATTTTATTTACAATCAAACATTTCACGGTTATCAATTAATATTTTAGGAGACGATCATTATTAAAAAAGCCGAAGAAAAAACGATTTCTGCCAGTGTCAGCGTCCATACCGATCCCGGTGCTGTAGGCATTGGTATCAGTTTCAGATAGAATATCACAGAAAGGATCAAATATACCATGTTTCAGATTTTTGTTGACTCCGCAGCCAATCTTCCGGCTGTGACCGCTAAAAAATATAATATTCATGTAATTTCTTTTGTGAATCTGATTTCCGGAAAAGAAGTTACCTGCTACAACCCTGATCTTTCACCTGAAGAAGAACGCGAAAAAGGCAAAGAATATTATGATGCCATGCGCAAAGGCTGTGAGATCAAGACAGGTCTGATAAGCACTGCGACCTTTGAAGAAAAATTCCAGAAAGCCTTCGATGCTGATCAGGATGTCCTGTATTTGTCCTTAAGCAAAAATATCAGTGGAAATTTCAATTCTGCAAGATTAGCGGCTGAGGAATTATTAAGCCAGAACACAACCGGCCGCAAAATACGACTGATAGATTCTCTCAACGCATCTCTTGCTCAGGGACTTCTTGCCATCTATGCAAGTATCATGCGTGACAAAGGCATGTCCGTCGATGAAGTCGCCGATTCTATAGAACCCCTTGTCGGCAAGATGAATGGTGTCTTTACTGTCGGAGATCTTAAATACCTTTCCCGCACCGGACGTATCAAGGGAAGTATAGCCACTATCGGAAATGTTCTCAAAATCAAGCCTATTCTCAGAGGAAACAAAGATGGCTATATTGTAACTTATAAAAATGTCCGTGGACGTAAAGCAGCCCTGAATACTCTGATCAATCTGGTTTGTGATAATATTATAAAACCTGAAGAACAGATCATCGGTATTGCACATGCCGACGCTTACGAAGATTCTCTTTATATCATGGATAAAATAAGAGAAAAAATCAACGTACGTGATTTTATCAACACATCTTACGACTTCTGCACCGGAAGTCATGTTGGTCCTGATACAATTGCCCTTTTCTTTATCGGCAAAGACAGAGAACTGGCCCAGTCATAATTCTTCACACAAAAAGGCCGGGATCCGAAAGGATCCCGGCTATATATATGGGGAAAATAAGCAATGGAAGTTAACCTTCAATTGCGATATAACCATCTTTTTCTTCAACGACTTTCGGTGCTTTCTTCGGAACAGAAAGTTTCAGAATGTCATCTTCAATTTCAATATAATTTTTGTCCTAAACCAAATTATATTTCACTATATCGATTTTAGCTGCACCTTCAGCAAAGAATGAAATTCCTTTTGCCTCTTGTTCTGTAAATATAACAGCAGACATAACCTGCTCACCGTCATTAATAAATATTTCAGCACTGAATCTATCCAAGATCACACGAAGCTTTAATTCATTGGCATCGCCATTTACCAGACACCTTCTCTGATGAACTAATGCTCGTTCGGTTCCTGAAAATTTTCTGTCAATTTTCAGGACAGACTCATCCGGGCGGAAACTTAATTCTGTATAAAACTTCTCATTTTGTGCAAAACGTAATACAAATTTCTTATACACATTTTCTTTATCTTCCGGACGTATCACAAGTTCCATATCTATAGTTCGTCCTTCGATTTTGTCTAATGTGATCGCATCATTATCTATTACTACATCGTTGTACTCAACTCTGTCTTTACGCATTGCATCGAGTTCTTTGATCGGAGTCTGATAAAGTCTTCCGTTTTTCACAGACACTTCTCTCGGCAGACTCATTTGCGCAAACCATTTTGAGTCATTACAACGATGGGCAGTCGTATCCCAGTTCTGCATCCAGGCAATCATAATTCTACGGCCATCCGGTGCAAGCAAAGTCTGCATTGCATAATAATCCATTCCATAATCGACGCTTTGTACTGTCTCTTCTTTTAAGGTATGTGTCTCCGGATCCATCTCTCCGATGATACATAAGGTCCCATTTCCATTATGGAACTCCAGTCCTTCCGGCAACATGTCCTGTGGACTTGTCAGAAGAACATGTTTTCCATCTAATTCAAAAAAGTCCGGACACTCCCACATCTTTCCATAACGTTTTTTATTTTCTGCCAGTACACTGACAAATTCCCATTCAAATCCATCTGCACTTTTATAAAGAAGAATCTGTCCACTTCCATCTGCCGGACGGCTTCCGATCACACAATAGAAGTAGCCATCTTTTTCTTTCCAGATCTTTGGATCCCGAAAATCCACTTTACTTGCACCTTCTGGCAGATCTTTGGCTGTCAGAACCGGATTCTTTTCATATTTCTTATAATTTTTTCCATCTCCAACAGCCACTGCCTGTGTCTGAATATCCCTTGCCGTTCCATCTTCAAGCGTCTCCTGATCTACAGCAGTATAAATCAGCAGCTGTCTGCCGTCGTCCAGTTCTATTGCACTTCCTGAAAAACATCCTATCTTATCATAATCTTCATCCGGTGCCAGAGCTGCCGGAAGATATTCCCAGTGGAGCAGATCTTTACTTACCACATGTCCCCAGTGCATACTGTTCCAGTGTGTATCATATGGATTATACTGATAAAACAAATGATACTCTCCCTGATAACAGGAAAAACCATTTGGATCATTCATCCATCCAACATATGGACTCACATGAAAAGCCGGTCGATCCTCTGCTTTTATCTGCAGCCCCTGTTCAACTTCATATTTTCTAGCCTTTTCTAACATCTCACTCATGCAAATTCTCCTGTTGTTTGTATCGTTATTTTTCTTCACTCAACGACTTCTGATACTCATCAAAGTATTTCTGTTTAATTGAAATATAATCAGAAAGTCCATACTGTTCCATTTTCTTCAGATAAGAATCCCACTCTTTTTCAATTCCGCCATTCAGGATCCAGTCTGCTTTCTTCTGTTCTGCATATTTTTTGATATCTGTATCATACTGAGATACTTTATTGGTGTCATCAATGCTCATGAATACGTTTGGATAAACATATTTACTGTTCATATCCTGTAAATAAGTTTCATGCATATTGTCCAGACGCCATTTTGCATCCTCTGGCTGTGTTACATAGACGTCATAATATTCATTCAGAACTGCAAGAGGACCATTTACAGATTGTGCTTCACGTACTTCTACCGGAGACTGATCCCCCAGATCCATATGTTTCAGCATTTCTCCACCCTCTTTATTTGTAGACAGTTCAAAAATGTTAAAGGAATCCTTCTCTCCATAAGTTCCCCAGTTATTCTGTGGTGACTGAAGTGGTGCATACATCTGATCGATCCATGCAGCAGCAAGTGCTGTGTTACGGCAGCTGGATGTAAGAACACATCTTCCACGATCATATCCACTTGTTTCACTGTTGTTCTGTCTTGTAATATTCCGCATACCATCTGGTCCTGTCAGAGCCGGCAGCATAACATAATCTTCATTATTATCAATATTGGCGATATCCCATGTAAAGCAGAGACCATAGCGGTGATTCTTTCCTTTGGCGACATAAGTAGACCACTCTTGTGTAAATGCTTCCGGGTCAACCAGATCCTCTGTTACAAGTTTATGTAACCACTCAATTCCTTCTTTGTATCCTTCCTGAACGGTTGTATAAATAACTTTTCCTTCATCCGTTACAGCGAAATGATCTCCTGTATCTCCATAGCCTTCTCCAAATCCATTGAGCAGAATTGCCGGATCCTGGTCACCATTATTGATGATAAATGACATTGGAATCACAGCACCTTCAATTGAAAATTCTTTTTCAAGCTCTTCTGCATGATCACGGAATTGAATCAATACCTGTTCCAGTTCATCTGTTGTTGTCGGGATCTCAAGTCCTAGATAATCCAGCCATTTTTTATTAATATACGGAATGTCTCCGATTGCCTGAATGGCTTCTTTTCCAGAACCAAGCTGTTCAATCCATGGGAAGGAATAAATATGTCCATCCGGTGCTGTACACATTGTCCTGTATTCTGGATATTTTTCAAACACTGCCTGTAAATTCGGCATATATTTATCTATCAGATTTTCCAGTGGAATGATGATTCCCTGTTTTGCATAACGCAGCAGATCATAATCGCTCATTCCAGCATTGAATAATCCATCTGGCAAATTTCCAAATTGTGCAAGCGCCAGATTCTTCTTATCAGAGAACTGATCCGATACAAAACAAGTCCAGTCAATATGAACATTGGTCTGCTCTTCCATTCGCTGAAAAATTACTCGTTCATTCGGATCCTGTGTTGATGTAGCCGGTGCATTTGTAATAAAGGAAAGCTCTGCAGTTTCCTTTAATGGAAACTGCACCTCTGATACAGGTGTACCCGGATCAATTTCAGCCTCAAGCTGCTGCTTTTTTCCACATCCTGCAACTCCCACCATCATCGTCAGGGACAGTACAATTGCAAGCAATGCATTTACTTTTCTTTTCTTCATATCTGTATCGTTCCTTTCTTATTAGCCTTTTACCGATCCGACCATAATTCCTTCATCAAAGTATTTCTGGAAGAATGGGTACATTACTAACAGTGGTAAACTTGATACTACGATCGTTGCATATTTCAGCTGTTCTGCTACTTTTGCCATTTCTGCTGTACTCTGAATATCAGCGATCATTCCAGGCTGTGGTGTATTCTGTACCAGGATGGAACGGAGTACCAGCTGTAATGGCTGAAGATTTGCATCATTCAGATAAATCATTGCATCGAAATAACTGTTCCACATTCCAACAAAAGACCAGAGTGCCAGTACTGCGATGATTGGCTTACATACCGGAAGCATGATTTTAAAGAAATGCTGGATCTCATTTGCACCGTCAATCGCAGATGCTTCTCTTAATTCTGTCGGGATTGACTGATAATAAGTTCTGGCAAGAATCATATTCCATACATTAAATGCTCCTGGAATCAGGATTGCCCACACTGTATTAACCATGTGCAGCTGATTGATCAGGATAAATGTAGGAATCATTCCACCACCAAAGAACATTGTGATCAGGAAAATAACATTGAAAAAGTCTCTTCCTACAAATTCCTTCTTTGACAGTGGATACGCAGCCAGTAATGTCACAAAAACAGAAATTACTGCAAATGCAAGTGAATACAGGAAGGAATTCAAAAATCCACGCCAGATCATTTCGTTCTCTAATACTCTTCGATATGCGTCTAATGTCCAGTCCTTAGTGTTAAAACTCAATCCCTGGTTATTCAAAACAGTAGGATCCATAAAGGATGCGAGTACTACATAAATAATCGGTATCGCTATAGAAAGGACGAATAAACCAAGAATAGTAAATCCGATTCCAAGGATTACTTTGTCTGTCCTTGAATATTTTCTCTTTTTTTTCTCCATCTCTTCTCCCTCTTTTCTATAATCCTTCTCCATCATTCAGTTTCTTAACAACCCAGTTCACAAAGATCAGCAAGATAACATTTACAACTGAATTGAAAAGACCTACTGCTGTCGAATATCCATAGTCTCCATTCAGAAGTCCAATACGGTATACATATGTAGACAGGATTTCTGATGCCGGAAGGTTCATATCTGTCTGTAAAGCATAAGCTTTTTCGAAACCAATACTCATGATATTTCCAGCCTGCAAAATAAACTGAATTACAATGATATTCTTAATTGCCGGCAATTCTACATACCAGATCTGCTGCAGAAGATTCGCTCCATCCATGATGGCTGCTTCTTCCAGCTCCTTGCTGGCATTCGCCAGTGCTGCTGTGTACATGATAGATGCCCATCCTGCGGTCTGCCAGATTCCACTTGCAATGTAAATTGTCCGGAATGCAGAAGGCATTGTCATCCAGTTTGTACTGATTCCTAATACTTTATTCAGTGGGCCTACAGGAGATAAAAGCATACGAACCATACCACAAAGCACGATGACTGAAATAAAGTTTGGCATATAGATCAAAAGCTGCACTTTCTTCTTAATTCCGGTCTTACGAATGCGATTCAGAAGCAATGCAAGAATGATTGGAACCGGAAATCCCCACAGTAATCCATAGATACTCAATTTCAACGTATTCATCAGATAGTTCATGAAATCTGGTGAAGATAAGAATCGTCTGAAATACTCAAGCCCTACCCAGGGACTACCAAGAACTCCTTTTATTACATTGTAATCTTCAAAAGCAATCAGAAGACCTCCCATCGGGAGATACTTAAAAATAATTGTCAGTAAAAGTCCTGGCACCAGGAAAAAAAGATATAACTGCCAGTTTTTCTTCACATAAGTCATCTTCTCTCTCCACGTTCGCTTGCTTACGGACTTTGCTTGATTTTGCATTCTTTTCATGCACTTCTTCCTCCATTCCATTGATTTTATGAGAACCGGTTACGTAATCAGTTATTTTATCGTTGCGTTTTTCCATCAAAATTGCTATACTGAAAAATATTATTAACCGTCAGCCATCATATTGAAGGAGATTCAACTTTTATGAGTAAAAAGAAACAGGTAACTTTTGCAGATATTGCGGAATACACCAATTTTTCAAAAACTACAATATCAAGATACTTCAATCATCCTGATTCTCTTACATTAGAAAACCAGGAAAAGATTTCACAGGCTCTTGACACACTTGGATATAAAAAGAATAAGCTGGCAAAAGTTCTGGCAAATGGAAAAAGTGAATTTATTGGAATCATTGTTCCGAATCTTTACCTGCACTATTATTCTGAGATGCTGACACAACTCCTTTCCAGCTACCGTGATTATCATTATAAGTTTCTTGTTTTCGTCAGCGAACATGGCGCAGAAGAAGAACAACAGTATATTGAAGAACTTCTGTCTTATCAGATTGAAGGACTGATTGTTTTAAGTCACACTCTTCCATCTGAGAAACTCGCTTCCTACCAGATTCCTGTCATCGCAATTGAACGCGAAGCAGAGCATATCAGCAGCGTCAATACTGACAACTATATGGGAGCACTTCAGGCTACTTCTCTGTTGATTCGAGATAAATGTGATATATTAATTCACATAAATGTCAATGTGAATAAATCCGCCCCGGCTTATGACCGAATCCGGGCCTTTCAGGCAACTTGTGAAGAATATCATGTGCCATATGATATAGATTTGAGTGTAAAAGGTGATTCTTATCATGAGCTTTTAGATGTAATCCGAGAGATTTTCAATAAGATAGAATCAAAATACCCCGATCAAAAAAAAGGTATCTTTCTTGCGAACGATACCTATGCTAATATGTTTCTTAATTTAATTTTCCAAAAATACGGGACATTTCCTTCCACTTACGAGATTGTTGGATTTGACAATTCTCCGATTGCCAGCGAGGCAATCCTTCCGATCACAACCATCGGACAGCAGATCGATGTGATTGCAAAAACTGCCATGGATCTTCTGGTCCAGCAGATGGAGGAACAGAAAAAGCGTGTTCCCAAACCATTGGGTGAACCCATCCATAAACAGATTACACCTATATTAATTCGCCGCAATACAACAGAATAATTTATTTCTCATGTAAAAAAGTGTCTTCGACACTTCAGCTCCCCTGCCCCTCATTCATGAGGGGATAAGGGGTTTCTTTTTTATTTAAAA
>NZ_WWVR01000021.1 GCF_009883055.1 Blautia sp. BIOML-A1
TGTTTTTTCTATCTGCACACGTTGTTCTGCATTTGGATAGATTCTTATTTTTACTGCCCGGTTTATTTTCCTCACCTCTTATTTCTATATGTTGATAAATGATTTCAATCATTGCTTTTGAACATCTTGTTCTTTTATTATAATACAAAACCGCCACCAGAACAAGTGTTTCTTCTCTTTATTTACAAGATTCTTTTGAGCATTTATGCTCAGAGCCACAATTCATCTCACTACCTGAAGAGGTAGGAGAATTCTTGCTAAGCTTTGTTAAAGCGGATCTTATTTATTTTATTAGTACAATAAAATTGAGGCATTCCACACGTAATGATATGACGTAGAAAAACATCTGATTCACCCTTCCCATTCATGGCAGCAAGTCTGTGTTTGAAGTGCAACCAGAAATTGAAAAAAATAACCTGAAGATATAGACTATACTCACACCAAACCAAAATCCGAATAATTTTTATTACAAAACTTTATGATTTCATGGTATACTTATGAAAAACAGATATGAAGAAGGAATGAGTGATTATGAGATACAAAGACGAGATAAGGATCGGGGTCATGGCGGCATGCTTCTGCTGTGTGATGGTTCTGATTTACGCAGCCGTCCCCAAGGATGTCAGTGTCCTTAAGGCACGCAGCACTAGTACATTTAAGGAGGCGCCGGAAACTGCTGCCGAGGCACAGGCACAGGCAGAGTCTGACGCCGAGGATACCGGATTTACTATCTATTCCCAGGACAGCAATTATGACTACGATACTTCTTCGGATACCGCTGCCTCTGACAGCACTCAGGATACCACCACTACGGATCCTGCCCCGGACACGACAGACACTTCCCAGTCTTCGGATCCGTCTTACGACAGCACTGCTTCCGGTGACTATGCCAACGAGGACAGTGATTCCGGTGATTATGATACTTCCGATCAGATCACATATCCGACAGAAGATTCTACTGATGGCACGCAGGATACCGATACTTCTGGAGATGCTTCCGGTGATACTCAGATCGATTATGATACCGGTGGTTCGGATTCCGATTCTGAGCTTTTTAATGAAAATCTGGTCCAGGAAGAAACTTACTATTAAGATTTCCACAGACCTAAGAAATGGCAGGTATGATCTCTATAATGAGAAACATATCTGCCATTTCTTTATCTTATTAAATTTCCTGGATCAAACACCGCACTTTCACTGCCAAACAGTTCCATCACGGCACTTTCATATACCACGCATTTCTCGCTCTTTTTGATCTTTTTGAGATATTTCTTGTTATCCGAAAACAGTGGTGCCATATAAAACCAGAGTTCTTTCATCTTGAAGAGCACGTTCCGGTCTCCGGAAACCTCCTCGCGGTAAGTATGATATACCAGATCGTGAAATTTCCGGAATTCTGACTTCGTAAGTTTTTCTCCACCACGAAGTTCTCTTGCAAGAGCCGGGTCTGCCAGCACTCCCCGGCCTGTCATAACAGCTCCCAGCTCCGGAAATTTCTCACGGATTCTCCGATAATCTTCTACACAAAAAATATCCCCATTATAACAGACCGGATTTCTGCTTTGGACAAAGGCTTCTGCAAAGGCAGAAAGATTTGGCGTGTTTTTGTAAAAATCCTTCTGCACCCTTGGATGGATGATCAGTTCTTCCAGAGGAAACTTATTATATACTTTCATCAGTTCAGAAAATTCCGAGGCATCCTCCATTCCCAGGCGGGTTTTTACCGAAATCTTCATATCGCACTTCTCAAAAACAGTATCCAGGAATCGTTCCAGTTCCCCTGGATCTTCGAGAAAGCCCGCGCCGCAGCCCTTGGTCACAACCGTTTTTGACGGACAGCCTAAGTTCAGATTGACTTCCCTGTAACCATATTCCTTAAGAAGCTCCACTGTGCGGATAAAATCCTCTGCCTTTCTTGTAAGGATCTGCGGAACAGCATACATTCCCTTATTATTCTCCGGCAGCAGGTCTTTCTTTTCTCTCCCGCTTAAGTTCAAATTCTGTTTCGCACGGATAAACGGAATGAAATATTTGTCAAAGCCATCGAAGCAGGTAAAAAGAGCCTTTCGATATACATAATTTGTAATCCCCTCTAACGGGGCAAGATAAATCTTCATTCGTTCTCTTCCAGGGTTCCCAGATAATAGAAACCTTTGCATTCATCAAGATGTACTTTGACATATTTGCCAAGAAGGGATTCATCTCCTGCAAAATGTACCAGAAGATTATACTGGGTTCTTCCGGTGAAAATTCCCTTTTCCTTACTTTCTTCTTCTACAAGGACTTCCTGCACACTTCCCTCGAATCTGGAGGAACGTTTGCGTCCTTCGTTCTGTACCAGTGCCAGAAGGCGGTTAAATCTTTCTTTTGCCACGTCCTGCGGTACCTGATTCTCCATAGCTGCTGCCGGTGTATCACTTCGTTTGGAATACAGGAAGGTAAAGGCTGTGTCATATTCACATTTTGCGACAACGTCCAGAGTTTCCTGGAAGTCTTCTTCTGTCTCACCCGGGAAACCGACAATGATATCCGTAGTCAGAGAGATATCCGGGATTGCTGTGCGGATCCGCTCTACCAGATCCAGATACTTCTCTTTGTCATAGCGGCGGTTCATTACCTTCAGAACACGGCTGCTGCCGGACTGGAGCGGAAGATGAAGGTGATGACAGATTTTTTTGCTCTTAGCCATGGTTTCGATCAGCTCATCGGAGAGATCCTTCGGATGAGAGGTCATAAAGCGGATTCTCTTAAGACCTTCAATATCCTCCAGCATTTCCAGAAGCTGTGCAAATGTAACCGGATTTTCCAGAGTCTTTCCATAAGAGTTTACGTTCTGACCAAGGAGCATAACCTCAGAGACACCATCTGCAGCCAGACGCTTTACTTCTTTGATGATAGCCTCCGGCTCGCGGCTTCGTTCACGTCCGCGGACATACGGCACAATACAGTAGCTGCAGAAGTTGTTGCATCCAAACATGATATTAACACCGGATTTAAAGGTATAATTTCGTTCTGTAGGAAGGTCTTCCACAATCTGGTCTGTTCCCTCCCAGATATCTACAATCTGCTGCTCAGACTGCTGCATTTCATAAAAGAGCTCAGCAAATTTAAAAATGTTGTGCGTACCAAAAACAAGGTTTACAAATGGATAGGTCTTCCTGATCTTCTCCACAACATGTGGCTCCTGCATCATACAGCCAAAAAGCACGATCTGCATATCCGGGTTCTTGTCCTTCAGGCTGTGAAGATGTCCGAGTCTTCCATAAACCTTAAGGTTTGCATTCTCACGTACCGTACAGGTATTGTAGATCACCACATCGGCATCCTCGCTATCCTGTCTGTGATATCCGATCTCGTCCATGATCCCGGCCACAACCTCAGACTGTTTCTCGTTCATCTGGCATCCGAAGGTGGTCAGACAATAAGTAAGAGGGCGTCCAAGTGTGTTGGATTTCTGTGCACTAAGAGTCTGTGCCAGTTCGATAAAAGAATTCTGGCGTGCAGTTTCTTCGGCAGTCATTGTATTTGTTTTCTGTGATTCTTTTGTCATTTGATAACTCCTTATCCATATACAGGTCGTACACCGGTTCGACCTGAATGTATTCTGTTTATGCATCTGCAATTCTTGTTGAAACTGTTCGTAACTATTCAGAAGGTGGCATTTTTCCTTATAACTGTGAAGATACTGAACAGTTATCTGTATTTTACAAAAAAATCGGAATATGTGCAAGCGTTATATCAAAGAGAAAACAGGTACTCAAGCGGAAGCGTATGGATCTTCCGGTACTCGTTCTGTCTCTGTTCCTCCTTATCCTCGCTTTCTTCTTTCAGTGTTTCAATCCGAAACGATGGTTTATGACAGATTTCTGCATAAAACTGCTCGGGTGAACCGCTTCCCGGACGACCGGCAACAGAAAAATCTCCCTGTCCCGCCGGCAGATTGTCCATATAGTAGCTGCTGCATTTCTGCAGATGTCTGGCCAGACGATAGCTTTTCTGGTTCGCGGCAAAGGATCGGGACTGTTTAAAGTACAGAATGCGATTCCTGAAATGATTGAATGACAGAAGTCCGCTGCTTGGATATTCCTGAAAGATACGGATCAGCGCCTTTGTTTCATTTTCACTTGCAGGCTGCTGCATGACCTGTCTGCGCTGATAGTACTGCGTAGGAAAATTTTTGCGTAAATCTATCCCTCGTCCATTTCCCGTATATTCTTTTGCCGGAATTTCCTGCATCCGAAGCATCTGCCGATAGATCGGATTGCGGATCGCCTGAAAATCCCTTTCATAAATCTCATACCCATCCGGATTCAGAAGAGGGATGAAACACAGTCGCCACTTATCTAAAGCCTCCCTGACATCGTAGATTTCTTCTATCTTCCATCCGCTTTCCCAGGCTTTGGTATATTCCTGGATCATCCGAATCAGAAACTTCGGTGTCTGCCTGTCCGGGCCGGTAAGCCCCGAAAGACAAAAAATACAGCTATTTCCTTTTCCAAGTTCTATCATGGGGATCATTCTTTCATCGTGACTCTTTCCGATGATCCGAAACTGTGCGATCTGGCGGTAACGCTGAGACATCTCCCACATTTCATAATAAAGATCTTCATATGTACAGGAACGTGTATCTGGCATAATCTTTTCCCTCCATTTCTTGTAAAAAAACTTTATCCAGAATCATGTATCTGCCCTGTATTAATATATGAAAAGAGGCAGGTCAAAAGAACCTGCCTCCAAAAAAATATTCAGTTTTGTACATTATCAGATATCTTTTTTACGTTTACGGATCAGGATATAGCCTCCTGCCAGCAGTGAGAGTGCTGCCAGTGCCACCATGGCTCCGATCGGAGATTCATCGAGAGTAGAAACTGCTGACTTGGAACTGGAGCCGCCATCCTTCTCTGATGCTGCTTCCGTTGCAGTCAGCTCGGCATCTGTCTTATCACCACTGCCGCTTCCGTCTCCGCCTCCACCAGAACCATTATCGCCTGCAGCTCCGGTCGGAGTTACTGTAAGATCCTCCGGAGAAAGCTTCTGTGAACTGAACTGTGTCTTCACAGACTCAATCACATCTGTATCCTGCCATTCTGATCCATTGTAAATCTGTTTCTTGAAGAATACATAGATGTTGTAAGTCTTGGCATCTGCAATACCCTTCGGGGAACCGATCCTGAATGTGGTATTCTTCTCACCTGATTTCGTAGGATTCTCTGAAAGACTCCAGTACATCGGAATCCATCTCTCATCCCCGGAAACATATGGCTTCTCGTCATTCTGTCCTGCACCTGTTACGCTGAATTCATAGAAAGTGCCAGGAGTGAATTTCAGTGGATTCTCCAGACCTGTGATCGTACTCTTAGTAACCGCATAGGTACGTGCCGGACGAGTAGATGTAGTTGCCGCACCCGGACGTTTCTTCTTAAAGGATGCGGTATTTAATTTAAAAATACTCATCTTGGCCTTGCCAGAATCAGGTTTCGCACAGACAACCAGCCAGGTATCTGCCTCCGGAACATTCTCTGCCTTAACGGTAAAACTTGTGTTTGCTTTCGCTACGTTTGTGGCACGACTTGCATCATACATGTTCTGGATCACCTTTGTATCAGTATCTGCATCTACAAAGAAGTAATACCATTTGCAGTGCTGTGTGGTAGACATCTGCAGGGAAACTGTTGTATGATCTGTCCATTTCAGTGAACCACTCTTATACTTCAGGAAAGAAGGTGTCTTGGTTGGGGTCACTGTCGGCTTCGTTGTCGGTTTTGCTGTCGTAGTTGGCTTAACAGACGGACTTACCGACGGGCTCACGGATGGACTCACGGACGGCTCTGTTGCTTTCTTTTTAAGTGTTGCTTTGTTTGTCTCTGTATCTGGATTCAATATATATTCCTCTGTATCATAACTGAATTGTTCTGCCACAGTTTTAAAATCTACAACTGTCACACCCTCTGCCACGGCAAGTACCTCTGTACCCTCTGCCGCACCGGCATGGGTGAAAGAAATATCAGAACCGGTAAGTTCATCTGTGATAACAAACTCCGCTGTCCCATCCAGATATACGTTTGCCTGTGCATCACCGATCTTATTATCCTTCACTGCGACAGTTCCCTGAACGCAAACAGCTGAATCACTGTAGACAGCACCTTTGGCACCGGTGTTTCCGGTGATCGTGCCGCCTGCCAGAACAATCTGTCCGCCTGTACAGTTGACAGCCGCACCGTCTGCACTGCTGATGTTTCCGCTGAGCACTACATTGGAAAATAATCCAAAGCTTCCACTGTCACTCACGTTGACGATAGAGCCTTCTGCTGTCACCGCTGCATCCGTAAATGCACCGCTGACTGTCAGGCTGCCTCCGTCCTTTGTTTCAAATGACAGGGAACTGTTCTCACCGGATACCTTAAACATATCTCCGGTAAAGGAATCTGTCTCTCGGGCAATGGAGATATCTCCAACTGCACAGATGGAGATTTTCCTGCCGGATACGTTAACTGTAGATGATAAGGCAATCGGCTTGGAAACTTCGATCACTGTAGCAGATGACTCCGCTGTTGCGGCCTTTGCTGCATCTATCGCCTCCTGAAGGCTGTTATAATATTTCGGTGTGACATTTCCATCTGCATCAACTTCATTAATCGCAATTCCGGTGTCGGTCTGCTCCTCAGCCGGTGCTTCAGTCGGTTCTTTGTTCTCCTCCGTTGTCTCAGCCGGGGTTTCTGTTTCCTGCTTCTCTTCCTGTGCAGGCTCGGCCGGTGCTTCTGCAGGATTGGACTCAGCTGGTGCTTCCGCCGGCTGCTCTGCAGGTGCCTCAGTCGGTTCTTTATTCTCCTCTGCTGGCTGTTCTTCTGCCGCAGATTCCTCTGTATTCTCACCAGCTCCAAGATCTCCTGCTTCTTCTGCCGCAGTATCTGCCGCCATTGCAGTAACCGGTACTCCTCCGGCTGCAAGTGCTCCGGCCAGGATCATTGCATATAACTGTTTACGTCTCAATTTAAATCCTCCCATGTGTCTTCATTTCACAATCACAAATATGTAAACTTCGTATTGTCGATTGTAAATAAATATGCAGCATCGTCAAAACGCTTCTTTTCAGTTAAAGTTTGTAATAATAAACTGTATTTCATTATACACACGCCTCTGTGAAATGTCAAATCAACGATGCCTGTTTCCGGTCATTATCGTTCGACCTTTTTTGCCTTTACTGTCGAATCTGGCCGTTTCCATAGATAATGTATTTGGTTGTTGTCAAAGCAAGGAGACCCATAGGACCTCTCGCATGAAGTTTCTGTGTACTGATCCCGATCTCAGCTCCATAACCAAATTCAAATCCGTCTGTGAATCTGGTAGAAGCGTTTACATATACTGCTGCCGCATCTACCTCATCCAGGAATTTCTGTGCATTCGTGTAATTCTCTGTGATGATCGCCTCAGAATGGCCTGTGTTATATTGATTAATATGTGCGATTGCTTCCTCTACATTATGCACAACCTTGATCGAAAGAATGTAATCCAGATATTCCGTTCCCCAGTCTTCCTCTGTCGCAGAAACCGCACCCGGCATCAGTTCTTTTGATTCCTTATCGGCACGCATTTCGACATGCTTCTCTTTCAGCTTCTCTGCAAGAACCGGAAGAAGTTTTTCTTTCACATTTTCATGGACCAGAAGCGATTCACAGGCATTGCAGACACCGACTCTCTGCGTCTTGGCATTCATGATGATATTGACCGCCATCGTAAGATCTGCACTCTCATCTACATAAATGTGGCAGTTTCCGGTTCCGGTCTCGATCACCGGGATGGTGCTCTGGTTTACCACTGCCTTGATAAGTCCTCTTCCACCTCTCGGGATCAGAACATCGACATATTCATTCATTTTCATGAATTCTGCTGCCGTTTCACGGGAGGTATCCTCAATAAGCTGGATGGCATCTTCTGTCACTCCATGAGAACGTAAGGTTTCTCTGATGCAGTCCACGATTGCCTTATTTGAATGAATTGCGTCACTGCCGCCTTTGAGAATTACAACATTTCCTGTCTTGAAACAAAGACCAAACGCATCTGCCGTAACATTCGGACGTGCCTCATAGATGATTCCCACAACACCAAGCGGAACTCTTTTCTGCCCGATCAGAAGACCGTTCGGGCGTTTTTTCATTCCTGTTACCTCACCGATCGGATCCTCCAGGGAAACGAGCTGGCGAAGTCCCTCTGCCATTCCCTCGATTCTTTCCTTTGTGAGGAGAAGACGATCCACCAGACCTTCCGGCATCTGATTCTCTCGTCCGTGTGCGACATCGACTGCATTTGCTTTAAGCAGCTGTTCGGTACACTCTACAAGATGCTCTGCCACAGCCTCAAGGACCTCATTCTTCTTGTTTGTTGTTATGTTTCGAAGCTCTGTCTCAGCTTTTTTGGCGTTTTTTCCAAGCTGCAGTAACCTTTCATTCATGGCCAAAACCTCCTTCGGAAATATGTCTTTTATTTTGTAAGTGAATAGATTGTATTTTCGGTAACGATAAACTCCGGAGAAATATCCGTCGGTTCCGTCGGAACAGAGGGCAGAATCTGGAATTCAAAAGCCACAGCCACCCTCTTTATCATCGGATGCTTCTCAAGAAAGCGGTCATAAAAGCCACCTCCATAGCCTACCCTGTGGTTCTGCGGATCAAATGCCACTCCCGGCATGATCATCATGGCATCCTCCCACTGAATGATCTCACCGCGTGCAGGTTCCGGGATCCCGAAGTATCCCTTCTCAAGCTGTGCAAAATCCGTCAGCTTATAAAATACCATATCCTGTCCGACAACCTTCGGAACCGCTACTTCCTTTCCCTGCTTCCATGCTTCTTCGATCATAAAACCAGTCATAACCTCATGATTGTAATCCGCATAGGCAAGGATCCTCTGTGCATTTCGAAATTCAGGGAGTGCGGCCATTCTGGCTGCGATCTCACGGCTCCAGGTTTCCACCTGTTCATCGGTACATTCTTTTCTGAGCTTAAAAATCTGCTTTCTAATGAGTTTTTTTGTTTCCATATTTTTCACCTAAGTTTGTGACAGATCCATCGGATTCCTTAATGCTGATGTTATTGAGCTGTGCCTTCAGATTACCTTTGACCGCTGCAATATATTCCTTACGCAGTTCTGCCTGCTCAGCCTTTTCTTCTTCTGTAAGTCCTACACTCTTGGCCTTGTGTGCCAGAGTATTGATGCGGTCTATTTTTGTATTATCCATTCCCATTGTGGTATCTCCTTTTTAAGTAATCTGTAACTGTTCATTACCCTCGCAGTTCTGAATAGTTACAGTAATTTTTCGATGTAGTCGATCAGGAAAAATTCTTCCTTCTTATCACTGACAAACAGAGTTCCATAGTCACGGCCCTCCACGATCTTGTGGATGATGTGGAAATCCGCGCCATTTGCAATGACCATGTCCGCGCCTGCTGCCGTCGCGATCTCGGCAGCTGTAAGCTTCGTTGCCATTCCCCCTGTTCCGACTTTACTCTTCGGTCCTTTGCCCATGCTCAGAAGTTTCTCATCCAGCTTCTCTACCACATGAATAAATTCTGCATCCGGATTGCTGTTCGGATCATCTGTAAACAGTCCGTCAATATCGGAGAGCAGAATCAGAAGGTCCGCTCCGATCAGGCCTGTGATCACGGCTGACAGGGTATCATTGTCGCCAAAGGACTCCATCATCTCCAGCTCATAGCTGGAAACAGAGTCGTTCTCATTTACGATCGGAATCGCTCCGACGCTCAAAAGCTCTTCGAAGGTATTTCTGGCATTCCTGCGGTTCAGATTGTTGACCATGGTACTCTTGGTCATCAGTATCTGTGCTGCCACCTGATTGTATTCAGCAAACAGCTTCTGGTAGATCATCATAAGCTTTGCCTGTCCAACGGCCGAACATGCCTGTTTCTGTTTAAGTTCTGCCGGCTTTCCATGAAATCCAAGTGCGGAAGCTCCTACTGCCACGGCTCCTGAAGTTACCAGTACTACATCCTTGCCCTGATTGTGAAGATCACTTAATTCACGAACCAGCACTTCAAGCTTACGCAGATCCAGTTTGTTTGTCTCTTTGTGGATCAGAGAAGAGGAACCTACCTTCACCACAATTCGTTTTTTATCCTTTAACATCTCACGGTAATTCATTGTTTCGTATCTCTCCAAGTATAATTTATTGTCGTATCCTTCTGCTGCCCTGAGAAAGACAGATTATCTGGTAATCCCGAGATCATCCAGGGCTTTGGCCTGTTTCTGCTCCATTACGGCAGCCTCCTCGGGTGTCATATGATCGTATCCGAGAAGATGGAGCATGCTGTGTGCAAACAGGAAACTGAATTCACGTTCGATGCTGTGTCCATATTCCTGTGCCTGAGAATAAACTCTGTCTACAGAGATCATCACATCTCCAAGGAGCAGTTCATCGGTATCCAGATCAAAATATTCATCCTGATCATCGATCACCGAATAATCTGCCGGCTTCTCAAACGGGATCATCGGGAAAGAGAGCACATCTGTCGGCGAATCGATCAGGCGGAATTCTGCATTTACTTTGCGAATCTCTTCATTATCTGTAATAACCAGGTTCACGCTGATCTCATACGGACATTTCTCCAGTTCCAGAATGTGGGAAGCTATTTTTTCTGCAAGTTTCTCATAGGGTATTTCCAGTTTTCGTTCTGTTTCATACTCAATCTGAATGGTCATTTTTTCTTCTCCTCACTGCGTCTCGCCGTACTTCGTCTTACCGGCTTCTGCTTCTTTTCGTAATCATCGTAGGCCTGTACGATCTGCTGTACCAGCGGATGACGGACAACATCCTTACTGGTAAGCTGACAAAATCCTATATCATCTATTTTCTTAAGTACCTTGGCCGCAACATCAAGTCCGGACACAGCATCCCTTGGCAGGTCCTTCTGAGAGGCATCACCGGTTACGACTACCTTGGAACCAAAACCGATACGGGTCAGGAACATTTTCATCTGTGCCGGTGTTGTATTCTGTGCCTCATCCAGAATAATAAACGCATTATCCAGTGTACGTCCTCTCATATAGGCAAGCGGTGCAACCTCGATCAGCCCGCGCTCCATGTTTTTGGCAAAGCTGTCGGCTCCCATGATCTGATACAGAGCATCATACAAGGGACGAAGATATGGATCTACCTTGCTCTGAAGATCTCCCGGAAGAAATCCAAGCTTCTCCCCTGCCTCGATCGCCGGTCTGGTCAGAATGATCCGGCTGACCTCCTCATTGCGGAAGGCTGTTACCGCCATTGCCATCGCCAGATACGTCTTACCGGTTCCCGCCGGTCCGATTCCAAATACGATCATCTTCTTACGGATCTGCTCAACATATTCCTTCTGACCCAGTGTCTTGGGTTTGATCGGACGTCCCTGGATCGTGTTGCAGATAAAATCCTTATCTATCTCTGTAAGTACCTGATTTCTCGCTTCCATCGCAAGGGATAATGCATATGTCACATTCTGCCGGGTGATGGTGTTTCCCCTGCCCGCAAGCGTTACCAGTTCCTCTATCAGCTTCTTCGCCTGAGTTGCGCTTCCATCTGTACCCAGAATCTTGAGCATTCCGTCTCTGGATATCAGTGTCACATTCAATGTACGCTCGATCAGCTTCAGATGTTCGTCAAACTGGCCGAATACATTTCCTTCCAGATCTGCGGGTACCTGAGTGTGTAACTCAATAATGCTGTCAGTCATTCTCTGTTGTCCTTTCTTCGGGCTGCTCCCTTCTCTCAATGGGAACCTCCCTTCCGGTTTTTTCTATAATTTCCAAAGACCCTTTACTGATGCAGGTCTCATGGTCAACCTCTATTTTAACATTATTTGCAGATATTTGAACCCCTTTTTCCATTAATTTTTTCTCATAAGCCTGTAAAATCTCCCAGGAAAGAAGCTTTGCTTCCTGTTCCGTGTACTTTCTGGCAGTTTTTTTATATTCTTTCCGGATGATTTTTCCATAAGAAACCGGCAGAAAAAAGCTCTCCGTCACCTGAAACGGGTGATATTCTATGGAACGCTCAAACCCTTTTTCTGCCTTCTCTCCAATGGCCAGACACCAGTTTCCCGCCCGAAAAAAGACACCTCTTTTCTCTTTTCCGGTAAAAATTTCCACCTGGTATGCAAGTGGTACTTCATGATAATATGCCTGTTTATATTGAATATAGATATCCGCATCTGCCTTTACATACTGATACTGATAAACCTCCTGGCTGTCGTTTTTTAATTCCAGTTCACCCGATACCAGGATATCTCCTTTTTTGCATACCTCTCCCACATGAAAAAGCGGTACACCTGCGCGGGTGATCATCTTTACGATCTTTCCGTCTTTTTCTGCTGCCAGGCTAAAAGCGTTCTGCGTAGTCTCTTCCTTCCTTTCGCTCAGGATCCCCTCCCGGATCTCCAGACTCAGGCTGGTTCCCTCCATCTTTACCGAAACCCAGGTCATCTCCGGATATTCTTCCCTCAGTGCCTCGGCAAGCCTGCCACAGTTTACTTTTTTCCTTGAAATACCATGCACGACTCCCTGCTCTTCCAGAAAATCCAGGATTTCCTGTGTACTGCATCGGCGGTTTCCCTCGACATGGATATTCCAGATATGTCCCGATAAAAAAATAAAAAGACCGATCCACAGTAAAATACCAAGAAAAAAAGCCTTTCTCTTTTTACTTCTGTAAAAAAAGAAGGGCATTCCATGTTTTTCGACAATATGTATTCTGACCCGGGTCTTACGATGAAGCGGTCCAAGAAGGAAGAAATCTCTGATTGCAATGATCCCGGTAAGCTCTCCGTCAGGATGACGCAAAAGCTTTCTGACGCAGATATTTCTTCCCCTGCAGAGATTCAGGAAACGCTCCGTCTGTTCTCCCCGTATCCGGATCTTGATATAACCCTTCCAAAAATAGATCAGTTTTTCCATAAACACCTCTACTGTTCCAGGATTATTTCTGATAAACTTCCCTGAATCTGCATTTCTTCCGGTGTGTAGCACAGGATCCGAAGTGATTTCCCATGAATGATCAGTTTCCCCGAAAACGTCAGGATCACCAGCTCCTGTGTCTCATAACGAAGAATACAGCGATAATTTTCTATTCTTATCCGGCTGTTCCCGGTGACAGTAAATACAGATTCCTTCAAAGCCAGATCCCTCGGAACCTCCAGCGCCTCTGCCAGATTTTCCTTCCACTGATGTTTCTTTTTCACAAAAATCTCCGGCTTTTCTTTTAAATATATGCCGGAGATTTCTGTTTAGAATCTTAACTTGTAACTGTGAGGATACTGAACAGTTATCTTAACTTTATGCAGGTTAGCGGAACAAAACCATGGAAAACCACAGAATTGTATTGCCTCCCAGATTATATTCCATCTGCTTCTGCTCTACGATCTCACTCACCACGACGCCATGGCTTTCCAGGCAGGGATGCATCCGCTCAGGATGTCTGCAGGGTTCTCCCTTCAGATAGGCACATTCCTTACAGATGTCACAGGATTCGGTTGAAAGCGTGAAGGTACAAAAGCCTTCTCCCTTCAGATATTCCGCTACCTTCGTAGTCAGTTCTTCATGGGCATCCCTTGTTGCAAGCATTTCTTCCATATTCATAAGATCAGAAACTTCCGCAACACTGGAAAAAAAGACGGCCCGGTCATAACTGTGGATGCGGGCTTCGCACTCTTTGAGCGTACCAACCGCTGGCGGACAGGCCCAGGTTGTCCCATATCGTTCACATTCCTGCTTGCAGACGATCCTCACCCGCTCTGCCACAGACAGATCCTTGGTGTCCAGAAGGCGATATTCATAAATCGGATATTCTGCTATAAAATCTTCAAATTTCTCAGTATTTAATTCTGCCGCCATCGGACATCTCCTCCTGTTAATCCAGAATGATCAGTGCCATGAAAACAAGGTCTTCATCGCCGCTGTTTGTCAATCCGTGGCCTTTGCCGTCCGGTGTAAAGGTAACGTCTCCGGCATTTACCATGCGGAGAGTTCCGTTATCACTGTAAATTCCCTTACCGGAAAGGATATAATAAGTCTCGCTTTCGTTATGATGCTCATGATATCCAAGAGAACATCCCGGCTCCAGCGTAACCTCTGCATACATTTTGCATTTGCCGTTTAACTGTTTCTCGTCCAGAAGACGTTTGATCAGCACATGTCCTGTACCGCCTGCCATGTTTTCTACGCGTTCTGTTGTCATAATTGTTTCCTCCTCTTGTAGATAGAATTTTGATCCGTAACTATGATAGTACTGAACAATTACAGATTATTTATGATAAGGCTCGTGGTTCAGAATCCGGTATCCTCGGTAGATCTGTTCCAGGAGTATCATCTGCATTAACTGATGCGGAAAAGTCATCTTCGAAAAGCTCAGCTTAAAATCGGCTCGTCTGAGCACCTGATCCCCAAGTCCAAGAGAACCTCCAATCACAAAAGCGATCGAACTCTTTCCTTCCACGCCAAGCTGACCGATCTTTTGTGACAGCTGCACAGAATCCAGCATCTTGCCATCAATTGCAAGTGCGATCACATAATCCTGATCGCGTATGTGTTTCATCAGCCGCTCAGCTTCCGTTGCCTTGATCTGCTCGTTCAGTGCATCAGAAGCTTTATCCGGTGTCTTTTCGTCCGGTACCTGACAGAATGTAAGCTTACAGTACCGCCCAAGACGCTTTGCATACTCCGCAATTCCGTCATTTAAATATTTTTCTTTGATCTTTCCAACTGTTAAAATTCGGATTTCCATTATACGTTGTGTTCCTCTATATAAGTCTCAAATTCTTCCATTGACATCAGTACCTTACGTGGCTTTGTGCCTTCCTCCGGCCCGACCACTCCGGCATCCGAAAGCTGATCCATGATCCTTGCAGCCCGGTTAAAGCCTATCTTGAACATTCGCTGAAGCATGCCGATCGAAGCTTTCTCCTTCTCAATGATAAATTTACCTGCATCTACAAAATATACGTCATTTGCGTCACTACCGCCGGAAGAACCTCCCGACAGGCTGATCGTATTTACCTGCTGTTCGATCTGTGTGTTATAACTCACCTTGGGATTCTTATCTGCAAGAAATTCCACAATGCCACTTACCTCCTCATCAGAGACAAAAGCACCCTGCAGTCTCGCCGGTTTCTGATATCCCTGCGGATAAAACAGCATATCACCCTTTCCGAGAAGCTTCTCGGCACCGTTCATATCCAGAATTGTCCGGGAATCGACCCCGGATGAAACAGAAAATGCGATTCGGGAAGGCATATTTGCCTTGATAAGACCTGTGATGACATTGACAGAAGGTCTCTGCGTTGCAATGATCAGATGGATGCCCGCCGCACGTGCAAGCTGTGCCAGACGGCAGATCGCATCTTCCACCTCACCCGGTGCAACCATCATAAGATCCGCAAGCTCATCGACGATGATCACGATCTGAGGCATTGGTTTCTTCGGTTCCTCTCCCTCCGGAACCTCCATCTTCGCAATCTTGCGATTATATTCTCCAAGATTCCGGACTCCGTATTCCGCAAATGTATTATATCGGCCCATCATCTCAGATACTGCCCAGTTTAAGGCGCCTGCTGCCTTCTTCGGATCTGTGACAACCGGAATAAACAGATGCGGGATTCCGTTATAGACACTCAGCTCGACCACCTTGGGGTCGATCATGATCAGTTTCACCTCATCCGGTGATGCCTTGTAGAGAATACTGATGATCAGAGTATTGATACACACCGACTTACCGGAGCCCGTGGCACCCGCGATCAGAAGATGCGGCATCTTGGCGATATCTGTCACCACCGGCTTGCCTGCAATGTCCTTACCTACGGCAAAGGACAGCTTTGATTTTGCCGTCTGGAATTCCTGTGACTGCAGGATCTCCCTGAGCATGACCGCATGATTTTCTTTGTTCGGAACTTCGATCCCCACAGCTGCCTTGCCCGGGATCGGGGCCTCAATACGAATATCCGGCGTTGCCAAATTCAGCTTGATATCATCTGCCAGATTCACGATCTTGCTTACCTTAACACCCATCTCCGGCTGTAATTCATAACGGGTGACCGTCGGACCGCAGCTTACATTTGTGATCGTGACATTTACCCCGAAATTATGCAGGGTTTCCTGCAGTTTCTTTGCAGTCCTGCGAAGATGCTCATCGGAATCTCCCTGGGATCTGCCGTCTCCCCGTTTAAGGAGCTTAAGCGGCGGATAATGGTATTCCACCGGCACTTCCTCGGCCTGGGAGGTGATCTCCTTCTGAATGTTGGTGATGCCGCTCTGAATCTCCTCCTTTGAGGATTTCGGATTTTTCTTCTGCGATGCCGGAGATGATTCCTCAGCTTCTTTCCCGGCAGTCTGTGCTTCTTCTCTTGGTTCAGGGCGGACTTCATTTCTTAACTGCTCCTGCCAGTCCGCATCCTCATAGGCATCCTCCGCATCATCTGCAGATGTCACTTCTGTTCTGTCCATTGGTGCTTCACTTGTTTCCTTAACAGGTATCTCTTCCACTTCCTGCGGCAGATTCTCTTCTTCAGTCTCTGATCTGGCAAAGACAGGGAAAGAAGGCTTCTCTTCTTCTTCCTGCACAGGAACATCAGATGTTTCCGCACGATGTATCTTAAATTCGACCTGTCCCTGGCTGCTCTCTTCCATCTCCACTCTTTCTTCCGAAGATGCTGTTTCCTCGGCCGGAACCGGTTTCATCTCCCGCTCAGCAGACGGAGGTGTCAGTTTCGTTCCCGCCAGAAATTCCTGTTTCTCAGGCTCCGTCTCCTCTTCTTCGGCAAGTGCCTCCTCCAGCTCTTTCATTCTCTCTGCACGCCGCTGTTCCCTGCGCATCCTGCGCTCCTGCTGGCGGAGCTCCTTCTTAAGGTCACGCTCCGGCTGACCTTCCATATATAGTGCATGTCTGTCTCTGGCCATTGCACAGACAGCATCCCAGACACGGAAAATAAAACCAAAAAAAGATTTCTGCGTGATCAGTATCAGTGTGATCAGCAGAACCAGTAAAATGATCACACAGCCACCGACGGTACCAAAGGCAGACGTCGTTGAAATGCAGATCGCACCTCCGATCACACCACCGCCTGTATGATAACTGGAAGAAATCCTGTAATATTCAGCAAATGTCGTCTCCGCCATATAGCCTTCTGTCAGAAGCTGGACCAGTCCGCACAGAAAAATCCAGAATACCAGTCCTGCCAGAAGCTTCTTGTATGCAAGCGGATTCTTTCTGTTGGATATAAAAAACACTGCACATCCAAAAAGCAGCACCGGGAAAAGATAGGCCAGAAGCCCCATGATCCCGAATGAAGCCTGGCTGATGCTGCCTCCGACAGTTCCTCCCATACCCAGGTTGCTGATGATAAGAATTATTGAAGCGGCAAAGAAAATCCATAAAATAATCTCTGTCTGGAATCCACTGGCAACTCCCTGGTCTTTTGCAGTTTTCTTCCTGGTGTTTTTTTTCTTGGAAGTAGTCTTGGCGGTTCCTCTTCTGTTGTTCTGTTTCTTTGCTGCCATTTAGGGCACCCTCCTACTAAAATTTCAGTCAAAGTAACTGTTCATTACCTTCACAGTTACGAGTCAAAATGTCTCGCGGGATACTACCTTATGAATAGTTACCAATCAAAGCATATGATTTATGATCAGCGTTACAAGACCGATCACAAAACAATAAATCGCAAATACGCGAAATCTTCCCTTATGGACAAGTTTCAGACAATAACGGATCACAAAAAACGCAGTTACCCCTGAAACGATCATTCCTAACACATAGGCAAATCCAAGTCCCACTGTCATGGCAGGTGAACCAAACTGTCCAAGTTCCATGATCAGTGATCCGATAATTGCCGGGATTGACAAAATATAAGAATACTTCACTGCAAACGTGCGGCTGAAGCCACTCATTAGACCGGCACTGATCGTAAGACCACTTCTGGAAAGTCCCGGAAATACGGAAATACCCTGGCAGAGTCCGATCCACATCGCATCCGAAAGATTCGCATCCTTAGCGGCCTTGGTTCCTCCGGTCCGTGCAAGGTCGATCACAAGAAGAACGATTCCTGTGACAAGCAGTCCGGCACTTGGGATCAGTACAGAGTCCGCCGCCAGAACGACCAGCCTTCTTGCTGTGTAACCGAGAAGAGCGGTCGGGATCATGGAAACAAGAAGAAGTACAGCAAACTTACGATAGGTGTTGCTGATAATCCTCGCATAATGAAGCTGCTTCCCCGTCCTCCTGTTATGTATATACAGATGAGCGTTTCCCACAATGTCCAGGATCATATCCAGGATCTCATATAGAATATGGCGGATATCCTTCTGAAAAGTCATAAATACCGCACCCAGAGTCCCCAAATGCAGCATTGCCTCCAGAAGGACTCCCGCATCATGATCCATTCCAAAAAAATTCTCCAGAATGCACAGATGCCCAAAACTGCTCACCGGAACAAATTCTGTGATCCCCTGTACAATCGCTAATAAAATAATATATAAGACTGTCATACCTTTTTCCTTTTCCTTTAATACTACATACTGCTGCGTCCGCTACGGTTCACTCCGTTCACAGCAGCCTGCGTCCTTATAACAGCTATCAGTTCAGGTCAGTATAACATATTTCAGTTCAAGTTACAAGTTTCCAAACATTTGTTTGTGAAAATGTCCAGAGTTTTCAGAAAAAAAGATTCCCTGCCAGCCCACTTAAGAACCGACAGGGAATTCCAATATGTTCAGATATTATTTATTTTTGAGATATTCATCGATACCTTTGGCACCGGCTTTACCTGCTCCCATAGCAAGGATAACTGTAGCTGCACCTGTAACGGCATCACCACCGGCATATACGCCGTCCTTGGATGTCTTACCTGTTTCTTCTTCAGCAACAATACATCTTCTTCTGTTGACTTCCAGACCCTTGGTTGTGGAAGAGATCAGCGGGTTCGGGGAGGTACCAAGTGACATGATAACGGTATCTACGTCCATATCATACTCAGATCCCGGGATTTCAACAGGACGTCTTCTTCCGGAAGCATCCGGCTCGCCCAGTTCCATCTTGACAACCTTCATTCCATTTACATGGCCGTTTTCGTCAACATGGATTTCTTTCGGGTTGGTAAGAAGATCAAAGATGATTCCCTCTTCTTTTGCGTGATGAACTTCCTCTGCTCGTGCAGGAAGCTCTGCTTCACTTCTTCTGTATACGATGTGAACCTCAGCACCAAGTCTTAATGCTGTTCTTGCAGCATCCATGGCAACGTTTCCACCACCGACAACAGCAACCTTCTTGCCTGCTGCGATCGGTGTATCATAAGAGTCATCAAACGCTTTCATCAGGTTGCTTCTTGTCAGGTATTCGTTTGCAGAGAATACACCGCTTGCATTCTCTCCTGGAATTCCCATGAACATCGGAAGACCTGCACCAGAGCCGATAAATACAGCTTCAAATCCCTCGTCCTCGATCAGCTGATCGATGGTTGTGGATTTACCGATAACAACGTTTGTTTCAAATTTAACGCCGAGTTCTTTAACCTTCTCAATTTCTTTCTTAACGACTTTCTGCTTCGGAAGACGGAATTCCGGAATACCATAAACAAGAACGCCGCCGAGCTCATGAAGAGCTTCGAATACAGTTACATCATAGCCTGCTTTTGCAAGATCTCCTGCACAGGTAAGTCCGGACGGACCGGAACCGATAACTGCAACCTTATGTCCGTTCTTAACTTCTGCTCCGGCTGGTTTAATGTCATGCTCAAGAGCATAGTCAGCAACAAATCTCTCCAGTTTGCCGATAGAAACTGCCTCACCCTTGACTCCACGGATACACTTGCCTTCACACTGGGATTCCTGTGGGCATACACGTCCGCAGATCGCCGGCAGAGCGGAAGATAAACCGATCACCTTATAGGCTTCTTCGATGTTGCCATCTTTGATATGTTCAATAAATCCTGGAATATTGATGGATACAGGACAGCCTTCCACACATTTCGGTTTCTTGCAGCCTAAGCATCTCTGTGCTTCTTCCATTGCTTCTTCCTGGTTATATCCAAGACAAACTTCTTCAAAGTTTGTTGCACGTACCTTCGGATCCTGCTCTCTTACAGGAACTTTCTTTAACATTTTTGCATCTGCCATTATTCGTCACCTCCGCAATGTCCGCATCCGCCGTGGTGGGTATCACCCTCCTGAAGCTTCAGTAATGCACGTCCCTCTTCGGTCTTGTACATCTGGCTTCTCTTCATAGCCTGATCAAAATCAACGAGATGTCCGTCGAATTCCGGTCCATCTACGCAGGCGAATTTGATCTCATCGCCAACCTGAAGACGGCAGGCTCCGCACATACCTGTTCCATCAACCATGATCGGGTTCATGCTGACAATTGTATGGATGCCGAGTTTCTTGGTAAGCAGACAGACAAATTTCATCATGATCATCGGTCCGATCGCAACACAGACATCGTAATGCTTGCCTTCGTTTGTGACAAGGTCTTCCAGAGTCTTTGTTACCATACCGGAACGGCCATAGGAACCGTCGTCTGTTGTAACATAAAGGTTGGAAACAGCCGCAAGTTCCTTCTCAAGGATCACCATGTCTTTGGTCTTGGAGCCAAGGATCACGTCCGCTGTGATTCCATGCTCATGAAGCCATTTTACCTGCGGGTAAACCGGTGCTGTACCAACACCTCCTGCAACAAATACCATTTTTTTCTTCTTGAGTTCTTCAATGTCCTCATGAACAAATTCAGAAGGACATCCCAGAGGTCCTACAAAATCACGGAAAGAATCTCCTGCTTTTAACTGAGCCATCTTGATTGTAGATGCTCCGATCTCCTGGAACACGATAGTTACGGTTCCTTCTTCGCGGTCGTAATCGCAGATTGTAAGTGGGATTCTCTCACCCTTCTCGTCCATTTTGACGATGATGAACTGTCCTGGCTGACAATGGCTTGCAACACGCGGTGCATGTACAACCATAAGATGAATCTTAGCTGCCAGTGTTTCGGCTTTTAAAATCTTATACATTGTTCCCCTCCTAGCGTATATTCATTCAATCCTTTATTAATAATACGCTAAAATTCCTTCTAATACAAGGGGAATATTCAAAAACACACTAATTATGCACTCTTTTTTCTATATGTTTCTACAATTTCTCTCCGGATTTTTCTCTGTTTGTCTCTATCATCTGATGAAGCTTCATCAGTGCCTCCCTGATTCCGCCCACTTCATCGATCAGCCCCTCCTTTACCGCTTCCTCACCTTCCAGTAAAGTCCCTACATCCTTTACAAGCTGACTGGTATCCAGCATCAGTTCTTCCAAACGTTCCCTGGATGCCCTGGAATGGGCAGCGATAAAACCTGTGATACGGTCCTGGATCTTTTCCATATTTCGGTAGGTCTGTGCCACTCCTATGAACATGCCGCTTGACCGTACCGGATGGATCACCATCGTTGCACTTGCAACAGCAAAGGAATAATCCGCCGATACAGCCATGGGAATTCCAATGGAATGTCCTCCTCCGAGCACCAGAGAGACCGTGGGAATACTTAAGGATGCGATCATTTCCGCAATGGCAAGCCCGGCCTCCACATCTCCGCCGACCGTATTCAGAAGGATCAAAAGCCCCTCAACCTCCTTATCATCCTCAATCATCGCAAGCTTCGGAAGAACATGCTCGTATTTGGTCGTCTTGCTCTGTGAGGGAGCCGTCTCATGCCCTTCCACTTCTCCAATGACTGTCAGAAGTTCAATCCTGTGATCCAGTCGATTCTGATCCAGAACCGCCTCTCCCGTTTCCCTGATCTGTGCATTCTGCTGCTCCTGACAATCTAGTTCTTTCTGCTTCTCATCCTTATTTCTCTCAGACATAAAAATACCTCCATGTATCATTCATGGAGGTATTCTGTGCAAAAATATAGATTGTTATACGTACTCTCTCAGATCATTCGTCCCAGTTCGTCCAGACATCTGTGACGTCATCGTCCTCATCGAGGAGATCCAGAGTCCTCTGAAGGTTCTTGATATCCTTCTCATCGGTAAGCTCTACATAAGTCTGAGGAACCATGGCAACCTGTGCCTCAAGCATCGGTACGCCAGCCTGCTCGAGTGCCTCTCTTACTGCGCTGAAATCATCCGGAGCAGTGAGAACCTCATAGCTGTCCTCTTCTTCACTGAAATCCTCAGCACCTGCATCCAGTGCAGTCATCATCAGATCATCCGCATCCATCTCGCATTCTTCTTTGTCGATGATGATCTGACCTTTCTGGTCGAACATGAAGGATACACATCCCTGTGTTCCGATGCTTCCATATCCCTTGGTGAAAGCATTTCTTACATTACTTGCTGTACGGTTCTTATTGTCAGTCAGAGTTTCAACGATGATCGCCACACCGTTCGGGCCATAACCTTCATATGTAGCATGCTCATAGTTGTCAGCAGAATCAGCTCCTGCTGCCTTCTTGATTCCACGCTCGATCGTATCGTTCGGCATGTTGTTTGCCTTTGCCTTCGCAATGACATCACGAAGCTTGCTGTTGTTGTTCGGATCCGCACCGCCGGCTTTGACTGCCATAACGATCTCACGGCCGATCACGGTAAAGATCTTACCTTTTTTGGCATCGTTCTTTTCTTTTTTATGCTTGATATTCGCAAATTTTGAATGTCCTGACATTTTTCTCGCTCCTTTTATTTCTTATCTTCCTGTAAACCATGCTCAAAAAGCCGGTAAACCTGCGTAATTACTGATAAAATATAGCACTTTCCATGAAATTCGTCAAGGATAACTGCTCAAAAAGTAAGCTCAAGACTGATTTCCAGTGCATGATTCACCTTATCCAGCATTGCCTGGTCCAGGTGACAGACCTTATCCTTCAGCCTTCGTTTGTCGATCGTCCGCAGTTGCTCCAGAAGGATCACAGAATCCCTCTCGATCCCATAGGCAGACGCATCGATCTCAATATGTGTCGGCAGTTTCGCTTTATTCATCTTTGATGTAATTGCTGCGCAGATCACAGTCGGGCTGTGCCGGTTGCCCACATCATTCTGGATGATCAGCACCGGACGGATACCGCCCTGCTCGCTTCCGACCACAGGCCGCAGATCTGCATAAAAGATATCTCCTCTTTTAATTACCACACAATTCACACTCCGATTCTTCTGTTACTGTCCCTTATGGAACATCCCATTCTTTTTCTCTGGAATTAGTATTTCCATTTTTTTCTCGTGTATACATGTGTGGTGTTTCCATCTGATTTCGTAACTGCTCAGCCTCACAGTTACGAATCATCTTCCTTAGTTAAAGAAGGTAAGCTCTCCCCATTCTCTGCCGTCTCTGATATAGACTCTCGGAACACGCTTGCTGATATCGCAGGCAAATTCATAGGAAAAACGTCCGGACAGATCCCCGAAGGTTTCCATGCTGATAAATTCCTTTCCGTCTTTTCCGATCAGAGTCACCTCGTCACCCATATCCGCCTCCGGAATCTTTGTGACATCCACCATAAACTGATCCATACAGACCCTTCCAAGGATCGGAGCCTTCTTACCGCGGATCAGCACCCAGCCTTTATTTGACAGAGAACGCGGATATCCATCTGCGTATCCGACCGGGATCGTTGCCACTCTCATTTCCTTCTTGACGGTAAAGGTTCCGCCATAGCTGATCGCAGCCCCTGGCTCCAGAGTCTTGACATAGGCGATGTGGCTCTTAAGCTCCATAGCCGGGATCAGTTTCAGATTGTCTCTCTCTACTTCGTTAGAAGGATACATTCCATAGATCGTGATACCTGCCCGTACTGCATTCAGATTCGCCTCCGGAATACGGATAATTCCGGCACTGTTGGAACAGTGTTTCATCGGAATCTGAACTCCGGCATCCTCCAGAAGCTTTGCAAAATTCAGATAACGCTTCAGCTGATCCATAGCCGGACTTCTGTCTGTTTCATCCGCTCTCGCAAAATGAGTGAACATTCCCTCAATCTCGACATTCGGAAGCTCTTTGATCTTTTTGATCTGGGCGACACTTTCCTGCCTGTCTGCAAATCCGATCCGGCTCATTCCGGTATCCAGACCAATATGAATATGTACATTTCTTCCCTGACGCTTTGCTTCCTCTGAGAGTTCTTGTGCCATCTCATAAGTACAGACCGTCAGACGAATCTCTTTTGCGATCATTTCTGTATAATATTCCTCAAAAACAATCCCCAGGATCAGAATCGGTTTTTTGACGCCGAAGGTACGAAGCTGAAGTGCCTCCTCAGGTGTTGCAACCGCAAATCCCCAGATATAATCATAGTCTTCGATCAGACGGGCGATTGCCTCTGCCCCATGTCCGTATCCATCTGCCTTGATCACCGCAACGATCTGCGTTCCCTCTGCAATATTTTTCTTCATTTCCGCAAAGTTATGTGCGATCGCATCTAATGATACAACCGCTTTTACTCTCTCGAATTTCTTCATAATCCTTTATCTCCTCACTGCATATCGCAAATATTCTTATCAAATATATTCTAACATATTTTCCCGTTCTCTGAGGACCTTCGCCGCGGCTTTTGCAATGTCTCCGGCCTTCATTCCGTAAGTGCCCTTATCCTGTGCCGCCCTGTCTCCTGCAAGCCCATGAAGAAAAACACCCAGGGCCGCCATCTCCGCCAGTTTCACTCTGCCGTCATGTTCTGAAAGGAACGTACACAAAACACCTGCCAAAATTCCCGACAGGACATCTCCGCTTCCCGCCGTCGCCATTCCCGGATTTCCGCTCTGATTGATCCAGCAAAAATCGTCCTCCGGGCCTGTGATGACCGTCGACGCATCCTTTAACACACAGACCACACCGTTTTGCATGGCAAACTTCTCAGCCGTTCCAATAAGATCCTTCTGTATTTCCGGTATTGATAACCTGGATACCTGTTTTTCAGATAAAGACCGACTGGATTCCGGCTTTTTGGACATAAACTCCTCACTCAGCCGGCTCATCTCTCCCAGGTGCGGGGTACAGATCACCTGACTGCCATGAAAATATTTCTTCCACGTCGGGTTCTTCGAAAGCAGATTCAGTCCATCCGCATCCAGGATCACAGGTTTCCCCATTCTCTGTGCGAAAGAGAGAAAAGATTCTGTTTTCTGTGTACTTTTTTCTGACTGTCCAAGCCCCGGTCCGATCACGATCACATCACACCAGCGTGCCGCATCAGACCATGTATCTTCCCCACTGGAATCATCCGCAAACATCGCCTCCGGAAGAAGCGTCTGCAGCGGAATACGATTCTCTTCATCTGTCAGGATCTTCACCATCCCGGCACCCGCGGCAAACGCTCCCTCTGCACAGAGATATGCGGCACCGCACATCCCCTTACTTCCTGCAACAATAAGAACCTTGCCAAAGGTACCTTTATTTCCATTCGCAATACGCTTCGGGATTTTCCGGAGATCTTTCTTCTCCAGAACCCCTTTCTCCGGCAAAAGCTCCGGATTCTCATAGATGCCGACATCCGCCGTGACAACCCTTCCTGCAAACATCTTCCCGGGATAAAGACATAAGCCCGTTTTGCCAAAAGCAAAGGTCACTGTCAGATCTGCATGAAAGGCAATCCCAAGTTCTTCCCCGGTGCTGCTGCTCACGCCGGACGGAAGATCGACCGCCACTTTCCAGGCAGACGCCTGATTCATTGCACTCAGCACATCCCGGTAACGTCCCTCGATCGCACGGTCCAGTCCGACGCCGAAAATGGCATCTACTATAGTAGTATATTCCCTCAGTTCCAGGTTATTCACCAGAGGAACCTGATAATTTCCGGCAATTTCCAGCTGACGGCGCGTTTCCTCTGTCCGATGATCCGGGTTTCCCATCATATAGATTTCTGCAGCATATCCATGAAGGTGCAGGATCCTGGCAATGGCAACACCGTCTCCGCCGTTGTTTCCGCCTCCGCAGACGCATAAGATCCGCTCTTTTTGCTTCGTATCCGCAAAATGCCGTTCCATCTCATCCACGACCGCCAGTGCCGCTCTCTCCATCAGAACGCAGGACGGCACACCCATCCTGTCAATCGTATAACGATCCAATGTCTTCATTTCCGGTCCGTTCACAATCCGTCTCATTTCGTCTCCTCTCCAAAAACAACAGAAAGGCTGTTACGCAGCCTCCTTAATGCAAGGAGCCGGGTAACAGCCTTTCACTGTCCTCTTTTTATGAATGCTGCTCTTCTACATGTTCCTGTCGATATTGACTGAGATTGTAGGATAAAGTCATCAGACTCTCCGAAAGATGAACATTCTCTACAATTACGTCATCCGGAGTATCCAGATCAATATGAGCAAAATTCCAGATCGCCTTGATACCATTCTCGATCAGGATATCCGCCATATCCTTCGCCTTATTCTTCGGAAGTGTAAGGATTGCGATCTCAATATTATTCTCTCTTAAGAAAAATGGAAGATTGCTGATCATCTGGATCTCAATTCCGCGAACAGCAATACCTTCAAGTACCGGGTTCACATCAAAGATTCCTAGTAACTTAAAACCACGTTTTTCAAAGTCAACATAATTGGCAAGTGCCTGTCCAAGATTACCGGCACCAACGATGATCATCGGGTGTACCTCATCCAGTCCCAGGATCTTACCGATCTCTGTATAAAGATATTTTACATTATAACCGTATCCCTGCTGCCCAAACCCTCCGAAATTATTCAAATCCTGACGGATCTGAGATGCTGTGACACGCATTTTCTTACTAAGATCATTGGAAGATATACGCTCAACATTGTCTTCCAGTAATTCGCCAAGATAGCGATAATACCGGGGCAGTCTCTTAATTACAGCTTTTGATATCTGTTTTGCCTCCACCGTTGTCCCTCCCTTAATACTTTCCTGTTAATTATAACGAAATGACATTTTATTGTCAATCTATGTTGGTAATTCTGTGCAATTTTTGCTGTTTTTTCGTTGGTTTTTCCTTTACAAAGATAATTTTTCCCCTTATAATCATAGCGTATATTGATTTTGGAGGAATATTTATGATCTTATCATGTCAGAGCATCTATAAGTCTTTTGGCGAAAAAGTCATTCTGAACGATGCCTCTTTTCATATAGAAGAGCGTGAGAAAGCCGCTCTTATCGGCAACAACGGAGCAGGAAAGACAACCCTTCTCCGTATTATAATGGAAGAAATTTCCGCAGATTCCGGTCAGGTCGTTCTGATGAAAGACAAGAAGATCGGTTATCTCGCACAGTATCAGGAGATCAAGGGACACCGCACCATCTACGAGGAGCTGCTCTCAACCAAGCAGTACATCATTGATATGGAAGACCGCATGCGTGCAGCAGAAATACAGATGAAGCATGCCTCCGGCGAGGAGCTCGAGCGTCTGATGAACACCTATACCCGGCTGACCCATGAATTCGAGCTCGAAAACGGCTACGCTTACAGGAGTGAACTGATGGGTGTCCTCAAGGGTCTTGGTTTCACCGAAGAAGATTTCAACAAGCAGATTGAAACGCTCTCCGGTGGACAGAAGACACGCGTTGCACTTGGTAAGCTTCTGATCTCTAAGCCTGACATTCTTCTTCTCGATGAGCCGACCAACCATCTGGATATGGAGAGTATTGCCTGGCTGGAAACCTATCTCCTGAACTATCCAGGTGCTGTATTTATTGTTTCCCATGACCGTTATTTCCTGGATAAGGTTGTAACCAAGGTCATTGAGATCGATGCCGGACAGGTCCGTATGTACAGTGGAAACTACTCTGCCTACGCAGAAAAGAAGGCTCAGCTGCGTGATGCACAGTACAAGGCTTATCTGAACCAGCAGAGAGAGATCAAGCACCAGGAGGCAGTCATTGTCAAGCTGAAATCCTTCAACCGTGAAAAATCCATCCGCCGCGCCGAGAGCCGTGAAAAAATGCTCGGCAAGATCCAGCGAATCGAGAAGCCGACAGAGGTACAGAGCCAGATGCGCCTCTCTCTCGAACCAAGAGTCATCAGTGGAAATGACGTTCTTACCGTGGAGGAGCTTTCCAAGAGTTTCCCGGAGCAGACTCTTTTTACCGATATCTCCTTCCAGATCAAGCGAGGCGAACGCGTTGCCCTGATCGGAAACAACGGTACCGGCAAGACAACCATGCTCAAGATCCTCAACGATCTTATTCCCGCTGATTCCGGAACCTTCACCCTAGGTTCAAAGGTTCAGATCGGCTATTACGATCAGGAGCATCACGTACTGCATCCGGAAAAAACCATCTTTGAAGAAATTTCCGACACCTATCCGACCCTTACCGAGACAGAGATCCGAAACATGCTCGCCGCCTTTCTTTTTACCAACGATGATGTATTTAAGCTGATCTCTTCCCTCTCCGGTGGTGAGCGCGGTCGTGTCTCTCTCGCAAAGCTGATGCTCTCCGAGGCCAACTTCCTGATCCTCGATGAGCCGACCAACCATCTGGATATCGCATCCAAGGAAATCCTGGAGGAGGCACTGAACAGCTACACCGGTACGGTTCTCTATGTTTCTCATGACCGATACTTTATCAACCAGACCGCGACCAGGATCCTGGAGCTTACCAATCAGGCCGTTGTCAACTACATCGGTGATTACGATTATTACCTTGAGAAAAAAGAAGAACTCACTGAAAAATATGCTCCGATACAGCAGATAGAAGAAACCACTTCCGATGAAGCAGCACCTGCGGCATCCGAAGGAAAGCTTACCTGGCAGCAGCAGAAAGAAGAACAGGCACGTAAGCGTAAGCAGGAGGCGGAACTTAAGAAGACAGAACAGAGGATTGAAGAACTCGAAACCAGAGACAAAGAAATTGATGAAACACTGGTTCTTCCGGATGTCTGTACCAACGTCGGACGCTGTGCAGAACTCAGCCGCGAAAAAGACAAAATTCAGGCAGAGCTTGAAGAACTTTACGAAAAATGGGAAACCCTGGCGTAATGCCGTGGGTTTCCCATTTCTTTATATCCGTATTGCTCTGGTTAATTTTTACTATTTAAGAAGAGTATCCAACGTTTCTCTGATCGCAAGAATAAATCCCTCGCTGTTCAATACGGTCGGGTTTTCGATAGTAGTGATCAGTGCCAGATCCTTGGTCATCTTACCAGACTCAATAGTAGTAAGAGTTGCTTTCTCCAGCTTATCCGCGAACTGTGCCAGTTCCGCATTTCCGTCAAGTTCTCCACGCTTACGAAGAGCTCCTGTCCATGCAAAAATAGTTGCCACAGAGTTTGTGGAGGTTTCACCGCCCTCCAGATGACGATAATAATGTCTCTGTACCGTTCCGTGAGCAGCCTCATACTCATAATATCCATTCGGAGAAACCAAAACAGATGTCATCATTGCAAGGGAACCAAATGCAGAAGATACCATATCACTCATAACATCTCCGTCATAATTCTTGCATGCCCAGATAAATCCACCCTCTGCTTTCATGACACGAGCAACGATATCATCGATCAGACTGTAGAAGTAAGTAAGACCGGCTTCCTCGAATTTCTCCTTGAATTCCTCATCAAATATAGTCTGGAAGACCTGTTTGAATTTGGCATCATAAGTCTTAGAAATCGTATCCTTGGCACCAAACCATACATCCTGCTTTGTATCCAGTGCATAGTTGAAGCAGCTTCTTGCAAAGCTCTCGATGGATGCCTCCATGTTGTGCATACCCATGGCAACTCCCGGAGCCTTGAAATCCTGTACCAGGGCACGCTTCTCTTCTCCGTCCTCTGAAGTATAAACAAGCTCAACCTTGCCCGGTTTGTCAATATACATCTCTGTATTCTTATAGATATCACCATATGCATGACGTGCAAGAGTGATCGGTTTCTTCCAGTTTCGTACACATGGTTCAATTCCCTTCACTACGATCGGAGCACGGAATACCGTTCCGTCCAGGATCGCACGGATCGTTCCGTTCGGGCTCTTGTACATCTTCTTGAGATCATACTCGTCCATACGCGCATGGTTCGGGGTGATCGTCGCACATTTAACTGCAACACCATATTTCTTGGTTGCCTCTGCTGCATCGATCGTTACCTGATCATCTGTGTCATTACGGTGTGCAAGACCAAGATCATAGTATTCTGTATTCAGGTCAATATACGGAAGCAGTAATTCATCCTTGATCATCTTCCAGAGAATTCTGGTCATCTCATCTCCGTCCATTTCTACTAACGGCGTTGTCATCTGAATTTTTGTCATAAGTTTCTCCTCTCTGTGTAGCATTTATTTTACTGTTCACAGTAAGTTACTATACGCTGCTCCTGTTGCTTTGAACAGCGATTTGTTACATTGTAGCGAAAAAAACTCTGTCCGTCAATACTTTCGGGCTTTACCATAGTAAATCTTACAAATTTTCCAGAAAATTACAGCGAAAGGAACTTTTTACAGTTAAATTTCCCCCATCCCTGCTGATTCCTGGAAAGGCCCAGATCATCCGCGCTGTCACGCAGCATCATCTTGATATCCACATTTGTAAGCATCGGATCCTTTTCCAGGGCAAGTGCCGCCGCTCCGGATATCACCGGTGTAGACATCGAAGTGCCGCTTTTCATTGCATAGGTATTCCCCACTCCCGGTGCACATGCCATGATCCGCCGCCCCGGTGCAACCAGATCCGGTTTGCAGACACACTCAAACGTCGGTCCTCTTCCAGAGATTGCCGTCTTTCCCAGAAGCATATCACTAGAGCCCACCGTGATCACCTTCTTACTGCATCCCGGCGCGGTAATGCTGCCCGGCTCCGGACCACGATTTCCCGCCGCCGCAACCACCACCAGTCCCTGGTCCCAGAGAGCCTCCACTCCACGGACCAGAACATCCTTGTCACTTCTGGTCTTATATGTTGTTCCGACCGAAATATTTACGATCCGGATCTTGTATTCCTCCCGGTGATTCTCGATCCACCGAAACGCCGCCAGAATATCCTCCTTGTTTCCATTTCCGAAACGGTCCAGCACCTTAAGGCTTATCAGAAAACATCCCGGTGCCATTCCCTTATACTTTCCCATGGAAGCCTCTCCGCTTCCGCCAAGAATCCCCGCAACACACGTTCCATGTCCGTTGTCATCATAGGGAAAGGTTCTATATGAAATAAAATCTGCAAAAGCATAAATACGATCACCAAAATCCATATGAGGATAAATTCCCGTATCCAGAAGTACCACACCGATGCCTTTTCCGGTATAAACTGACTGCTTCATGAATATACTCCTGATAAATGGACTTATTTTAATGTATTCAAAAAAGTACAATGATGCATAATTTTTGAAAAAATGCCAATACTGAAAGCCATAGAAACCAGAAGGAGGCTTTTTATGTTGATCATTTTTCTGATACTCTTTTTTCTGCTGCAGATACTTGTACTCTTCTGCTGTCTTGCCGCCGGAAACGATCCGGCTTCACAGGAATTATCCGACCGGGAGCAGATGGAATATATCCAGAACTGGATGAAAAAGCATTCCGGATCATGAAACCGCCATATGAAATTTCAACCGGTTCATCTGCTTTCTCTTGTTCTCATTGGTATCTTCTCCTTTTTTACAGAATATTATAAAACACCAAAAAGCAGAGGGTACAGTCATTCATAGCAATGATTGTCCCTCTGCCTGATTTCATTCATTATTTTTTTCTGAATAGTTACTATTATTCTACAGTAACGCTTTTTGCGAGGTTTCTCGGTTTATCTACATCGAGGCCCTTAGAAACACTTACATAATATCCCAGAAGCTGAAGCGGGATCACTGCAAGTGAGGTAGCAAAGTGAGGATCTGTCTTTGGAATATAAACTGTGAAGTCTGCAGTATCTTCAATATTGTAATTTCCAAATGTGGTCAGACCCATCAGATAGGCACCGCGGCTCTTACACTCTACCATATTGCTGACGGTTTTTTCGTAAAGAGCCGGCTGGGTGAGAACACCGATCACCAGCGTTCCGTCCTCGATCAGAGAAATGGTTCCGTGCTTCAGCTCACCTGCCGCATATGCCTCCGAATGGATGTAGCTGATCTCCTTCATCTTGAGACTGCCTTCCATACTGATCGCATAATCGATTCCACGTCCTACAAAGAAAACATCATGTGCATTTGCCTGCTTGGAGGCAAACCACTGGATTCTTTCTTTATCATCAATAATTCTCTGCACTTTCTCCGGAAGAGTTTTGAGATCTTCAATATATCCTGTATACTGCTCCTCTGTGATCTGCTCCCTGGTCTTGGCAAACTGGATTGCAAGTAGATAAGCTGCGATCAGCTGTGTACTGTATGCCTTGGTCGTAGCAACGGAAATCTCCGGTCCTGCAAGTGTGTAGAAGATATTATCCGCCTCACGGGCAATAGAAGAACCAACTACATTAACGATTGCAAGCGTACGGATTCCATGCTTCTTACAAAGACGCAGTGCGGCAAGACTGTCTGCGGTCTCTCCGGACTGACTGATCACAACCGCCAGTGCATGAGGATCCAGAATCGGATTACGATAACGGAATTCAGATGCAAGCTCTACACGCACCGGAATCCTTGCCATATCCTCGATCACATACTGTGCTGCCATACCTACATGATAGGCGGATCCACAGGCAATGATATAAATCTGGGAAATATCCCTGATTTCTTCCTCTGTAAGTCCAACCTCTGTGAGATCGATTCTGTCATCCTTCAGGGCAGAATTCAGAGTATCCTGGATTGCCTTCGGCTGCTCATGGATCTCTTTCATCATGAAATGCTCAAAACCGGCCTTCTCTGCCGCCTCTGCGTCCCAGTCGACTACCTTCAGTTCTTTCTCGATCTCTTCACCGTCCAGATTATAGAATGTAATCTCGCCCTTATGCACACGGGCCATCTCCATATTCCCTATATAATAAACATTTCTTGTATATTTCAGGATTGCCGGAACATCTGATGCAATATAGGATTCACCATTCTCAACACCCAGGATCATCGGGCTGTCTTTTCTTGCCACATAAATCTCTTCCGGATAATCCTTGAACATGATTGCCATTGCATAAGAACCACGGATACGAACCATGGAATGATTGATCGCATCTACCGGAGTTCCTTCATATTTCTTATAATAATAATCGATCAGCTTTACAGCCACCTCTGTGTCTGTCTCGGAATAGAAAGTATAACCCTTACGAAGTAGCTTATCCTTCAGTTCCTGATAATTCTCAATGATTCCGTTGTGTACAGCTACAACATTTCCGTCATCACTGATATGTGGATGTGCATTATTCTCCGAAGGCTCTCCATGAGTCGCCCAGCGAGTATGACCAATACCACAGGTGCCTGGAACAGATTCTCCGTTGTTTGTCTTCTCAGCAAGCCCTTTCAGACGACCTTTTGCCTTGATAACTCTGGTCTCCTTCCCCCCATCGCGCACTGCGATTCCGGCAGAGTCATAGCCACGATATTCAAGCTTGGAAAGTCCATCCAGCAAGATCGGTGCTGCCTGATGATCACCTGTAAATCCTACGATTCCACACATAAATATATCTCCTCTTATTCCTTCAATGCATATTAAAAGTAAAAAAATTCTAGCTTATAATAGCACAATCCGATGATGATTTCAATGTCTTTATATTATTGTCCTTTTTTATTGCATTTTCACATATTTTTTTTGCAGAGATATTTTATTTTCATTCTACAGTTTTATGTTATTTTAAACGACATTATTTATTCTATTACAAAAAATATTTTTTATTTATTCTATTATAATTGACATTTCAATTACTATCTGCTATGCTCACCTTATCGTAATTGTTCAGTACCCTCACAGTTACGAGTCAAAATGCATTCCAAATCACCTTCGGTGATGGCATTTTGCCTTGTATGTCTCGGGATTTTGGCAAAAATATGCCAAAACGCCTCGCGGGATACTACCTTCTGAATAGTTACACCTTATCATATCAAATGCAATTGACACTTTCATAATAATTTATAAGATTAAGATTTGGAGAGGAATCATGAAGAAATTATCTATTACAAAAATGGCCGATACCATTATCACCAGAAGAAAAGCTCAGAAACTCACACAGGCACAGCTCGCCGAGATGACCAATATCAACCGCGGCATGATCAGCCGTCTGGAAAGTCTTGACTACACCCCGTCAATCGATCAGCTTCAGGCTATCGCTGAAGTACTTGGTTTTGAGGTAGTCGACTTATTCGAAGACGATAAGCCTGCTGTAAACAAACCGGTTCTTGACAGAAGGTACAATATCGCCGTTGCCGGCACCGGTTATGTAGGACTTTCTATCGCCACCCTTCTTTCTCAGCACAACCATGTGACAGCTGTCGATATCATCCCTGAAAAAGTCGATCTTATCAACAACAGGAAGTCTCCGATCCAGGATGACTATATTGAGAAGTATCTTGCGGAAAAAGACCTCGACCTTACTGCTACACTTGACGGTGAGGAAGCATACAAAAACGCGGACTTTGTTGTGATTGCTGCACCGACAAACTACGACAGCAAGAAGAATTTCTTCGACTGCTCAGCTGTAGAGGCGGTGATCGAACTCGTATTAAAGGTTAATCCGGCTGCAACCATGATCATCAAATCAACCATTCCGGTGGGATACACCGCTTCCGTAAGAAAGAAATACAATACCAGAAATATCATCTTCAGCCCGGAATTTCTCCGTGAATCGAAGGCTCTTTATGACAATCTTTACCCGTCAAGAATCATTGTATCCTGTGATGAGGAATCCTCAGAGCAGGCTCATACCTTTGCCGCCCTTCTTAAGCAGGGGGCGATCAAGGAGAATATAGATACTCTGTTCATGGGATTCACCGAGGCCGAAGCTGTTAAGCTGTTTGCAAACACATATCTCGCTCTTCGTGTATCTTATTTCAACGAACTCGACACCTACGCAGAGACAAAAGGATTAAATACACAGCAGATCATCGAGGGTGTCTGCCTGGATCCACGTATCGGAACACATTACAACAATCCAAGCTTCGGATACGGCGGATACTGCCTGCCAAAGGATACCAAGCAGCTTCTCGCAAACTTCAACGATGTACCGCAGAATATGATCTCTGCTATCGTAGAAAGCAATCGTACACGAAAAGATTTTATCGCCGACCAGGTACTGAATATGGCAGGATATTATGATTATTATAATCGCGGAGATTATGCTCCGGATCAGGAGAAAACCTGTGTTATCGGCGTGTACCGCTTAACTATGAAATCTAATTCAGACAATTTCAGACAGTCATCTATTCAGGGCGTTATGAAACGAATCAAAGCCAAGGGTGCTTCTGTGATCATTTATGAGCCAACATTAAAGGACGGAGACACCTTCTTCGGTTCCCTGGTTGTAAATGATCTGAACAAATTCAAAAAGAAAAGCCAGGCGATCATCGCAAACAGATATGATTCCTGCCTCGATGATGTGAAGGACAAGGTGTATACACGAGACATCTTCAAGAGAGACTGATAAATATAGTAAGATCTATGTATCCCTGAAAATGGGCATAAAAACCCCCGTTGATTTCTCAACGGGGGTTTTCAGGTTCATCCCGGATACCTTCAGATACTCCCATTCACCCGGGTCTATTACATTCAGCTCGGAATCAATATACATGCACAATACCCCGGATGCGGCTGAAAGCAATAAATAGACAGATCTTTCCCGATTTCCGGACTGTAATCATGTAAAATGACCTTTGTTCCGTTTAAAGCTACGTCGGCATAAATAACCAGCCATTTTTTATCTCCATTTTTAAACACCTCATAAAACGAATTATTCAGCATTTCTGAAACCGGAATTCCCTCTACAACAGCCATCTCCTCATTACAATAACGAAATACAAAATCTACGCCCCTGCCGTTCGCATCAAATACAAGTTCAATAACACAAAAAGCAAGCGGCATGTCATTGAGAATACTACATTTTTCCAACAATTCAAGGGGGCTCATTTTCTCTGCTTTTGCATCCTGTTCTTTGGACAATCCTAGCGCCTGTCTAAGCTGTTTATGTTGACTGATATTCCTTTTTCGTCCCTGAAATACACTTCCATCTGTCATAGTATATAATCCGTCATCTGAAATATTTACAATCTGTGATTTTCGAAGAAGAATACCTTTTGTAATATTCACAAATTCTTCATCCGGAAGATAAATTGCAATCTCTTTCACCGGAATTGCAGTCAGGATCTCTTTTCCATCAAAAAATGTAATTTTTGTATGTGGATTTTGACGTGTAAGATAAAGAATATTAGCTATATCAATATTCTTACGTTCAAAAAAATGAAGTACATTATATCTCATGTAAAAGTACCTGCTTTCTGTTCATTAATAATTTTCTGACTTTTATGTTACTATAACTTTCGTCAAAATACAATAAAACTTTTCATAATTTCATTTTAAACTCTTAATTGTTATTTGTTTTTTGAGTTTAAATTAATATATTAAAAAAGCATTTAAGATTTACATGCGTTTACTCGTTTTAAATTCACAAAGTCATTGCTGTTTAAATGTATTTATGTTAAAATAAAAACAGCGAGGATAACGATACAAAGAAAGGAGGGAAAGAAAATGAGAACTGATTCAGGTTTGAAAAAGAACAGAACAAAGATCCAGATGGTGCTTACCGCCCTGGTGATCTTATCCGTTGTACGTCAGTTTTTTCTGGGAAATTACCACAATATGTTTCTGGGAATCTTAACATTGATCCTTTTTATGGTTCCACAGTTTCTGGACAGGAAACTGAGTGTCACAATACCACCGGGACTGGAGACAGTCATTCTGATTTTTATCTTTTCAGCAGAGATTCTTGGCGAGATCAATGCCTTTTATGTAAAAATCCCCATCTGGGATACCATTTTACATACTACTAACGGCTTTCTGATGGCTGCCATCGGATTTGCACTGATTGATCTTTTTAACCGCAGTGACAGGTTTTCCATTAAAATGTCACCGTATTTTGTAGCTTTTTTTGCATTCTGTTTTTCAATGACTGTTGGTGTTATGTGGGAATTCTTTGAATTCAGTATGGACTGGTTCTTTGGAATGGATATGCAGAAAGACTGGATCGTACCGGCCATCAACTCTGTGAAGCTGAATCCTACCGGTGCAAATGTTCCGATCCATGTAGATGTTCAGTCTCTGGTCGTTAACGGCGAGACCTGGAATCTGGGCGGCTATCTTGATATCGGTATTGTTGACACCATGAAAGATCTGATCGTAAACTTTATCGGTGCAGTCGTATTTTCTATCATCGGTATTCTGTATCTGCGAAACCGCGGAAGAGGAAAGCTGGCAGCTTCTCTGATTCCACAGGTACGCAGCAAACAGGAAGAAGATCATTCTTCCAAGAATCAGTAAGATCCACAGCTACCGAAACTGGCGCACTTTTCTGGAAATATTCTCCAGTTCTTCTCTGGAAAGCTCAGGAAGTCTTTCCAGCTGATCCATAAACATGGCAAGTGTCTCTTTTCGCTGCAATTCCACCATCTGGGTGTAGAAATTAACCACTACCCCGGTGGCAATGGCAACTACAAAAATCGAATAGATCGTCAGAAGAACGGAACACATTTTTCCAATAAAAGTAACCGCAACCACATCACCAAATCCGGCAGTGGAGATCACCGCATAGCAATACCACAGCGCATCTCCGTATCGGTTAATGTCCGGTTCAACCAGCTGGATCACTGCTGCGACAGCAAAAATAAACACAATAAAACCAATGATAATTTTATCTGCGCGAGTCCGTTTTAAAACACTGCCTAATACTTTAATTCTTTTCATGCCCCTGTCCTCCAATGAAATAATCTGTTGTCTGAAATTAATTGAAGTATAGTATAAAACGGTTTCACTTGCAATATGAAAGGAGCTTAACAGTATGAAAGATAATAAAGCAATGAAATACATCACTTTGATCACCGGAGTTTTAACACTGTTGTTAGGAATTTACACTCTTGTAAGGCCAATGAGGACTTTTCTCACGATCGGCTGGATCCTGGGAATCCTTCTGTTTGTAAATGGTATTGAACTTGTAATCCTTTCTTTATCCAAAGAAAAGAAAGAGATCGGGGGATGTATTCTCGGTGTTCTGGAAGGACTTGCAGGTATTATCTTATTATTCAGCGGCATCCAGCGTTTCATCACAGATGTAATGGCTGCTTATCTGGTTGGTGCAAGTATTCTGGTTTATGGTATTTTCCAGATTGTCAGCGGCACAAAGGTATATAAAACTTCTAAAGGAAAAGGTATCCTGAGCATTGTGTGCGGTGTTTTATCCGTGATTGTCAGCATCATTTCATTTACCCATCCTGTGCTTACCATGATCTCTGCAGGATATATGATCGCTTTTTCTGTTTTCATGCAGGGTATCAATATGATCGTACTTGGAATCAATTTTGGAAAGGCAGAAAGCTGACAAAAAGGGTATAACTGTATGAATAACGCAAAAAACCCCAAAAACGTATCTTTAAAAAATCAGCTTGAATTGTGGCTGTTCTGTGCACTCATTGGTGCTGTTGCCGGTGCACTGGTATGGATCCTGCTGAAAATAATGGCAGTCGGAACTGAATTTCTATGGAAATGGCTTCCCGGAAAAACCTCTGTTCCCTATTATACGATTCTTATCTGTGCAGCCTGTGCGGCAATTATCGGTATTTTCCGAAAAATATTCGGAGACTATCCCGAAGATCTGGAAACCGTTATGGAAAAAGTCAGAACAGAAAAAAGATACGAATACAAAAACATGCTTGTAATGATGGTTGCAGCATTGCTGCCATTACTCATGGGAAGCAGTGTAGGTCCCGAAGCCGGACTTACCGGAATCATCGTAGGTTTATGCTACTGGGCCGGAGACAACCTGAAATATGCCAGACAGAATACCAGAAATTATTCACAGATCGGTGCCGCAGTCTCCATGAGTGTGCTGTTTCATGCACCTCTGTTCGGCATTTTCGAAGTAGAAGAAAACTCTGAGGAAGATCTTGCCGCCTTAACAAAGGGTTCCAAATTATTTCTTTACGGAATCGCGCTGGCTGCAGGCACTGGTATTTATGCAGGTTTATCTGCACTTTTTGGTGCAGGGCTCTCCGGATTTCCATCCTTTGATATGGTGGAAATCCAGAGAAAAGACTATCTGCTTATGATTCTGTATATTTTGTGTGGTCTTATCCTGGCCTGCTTCTATCAGGCAACACACAAACTGACCAGAAGTATTTCCAGCAGATTCCCGGCAGTTGTCAAAGAGATTTTTGCAGGTATATGCCTTGGAGTCACGGGTTCCTTCTTACCTGCACTTATGTTTTCCGGAGAAGAACAGATGGGAACGCTTATGAAAACCTATACCTCTTATCTGCCACTGGCACTTATTGGCATTGCGTTTCTCAAGCTCCTGCTGACAAATCTGTGTATTCAGTTCGGTTTAAAGGGAGGACATTTTTTCCCTGTCATCTTTGCCGGAGTATGTATGGGATACGGCATGGCAATGCTGACCTGCGGGCCGGACGGGGGACATGTGGTATTTGGAGCTGCAATCGTTACCGCATCACTTCTCGGCGGAATTATGAAAAAACCGCTGGCAGTAACCATGCTTCTCTTCCTCTGCTTCCCAGTCAAAATGTTTATCTGGATTTTCATTGCAGCAGCAGTTGGAAGCAAACTCTCCACATTAAAACCAGAGCAGGTAAGTTCTGCCGTTTAACAAAACAACCAAGCCCCCCGTTGATTTCTCAACGGGGGTTTCTTATATCCATTTTTGGTACATTCAGACACTCTTCTGCACTCCTGCAGATTTCCTCTTCTGTTTTTTCAGCGGTCTCTTTATCTTCTGCGCTGACAGAAATATACATCTTAAGTTTCGGCTCTGTACCAGACGGACGGATTACAATGGAGCAGTTATCTTCCAGCAGAAACTTCAATACATCGGATTTCGGAAGGCCATCAAGACCTGCTGCATAATCCAGAAGTTTAAGCACCTTCTTATTACCAAATTTCTCAACATCACCACGAAACGCCTTCATGATCTTCTGCATTTTGACAAATCCGGCACTGCCATCAAATTCATAACTGTGCAGGGTATTCAGACAGTATCCATACATCCGGTACAATTCATCCAGTTTATCCAGAAGACCAATGCCTTTCGTAGCATAATAGCTGAACATCTCACAGATCATGCAGGCACCGTTCACGCCATCTTTGTCGCGGACATAGGAGCCGGTCAGATAACCATAGCTTTCCTCAAAGCCAAAGACATAACTGTCGGCTTTCTTCTGCTCTTCCAGTTTGCCGATCTGCTCACCGATAAACTTAAAGCCCGTCAGAACATTGATCGTACGCAATCCATAATGCTCTGCGATCTGCTGTGCCATGTCCATCGTTACAATGGTTTTGACCATAACCGGATCTGCGGGCATTTTATGGTGCTTCTGACGCTGGCTGCAAATATAATCCAACAATAACATCCCCGTCTGATTCCCCGTCAGCAATTCATACTCTCCCGCATGATTCTTAACCGCAATCCCCACACGGTCACAGTCCGGGTCTGTAGCCAGCATCAGATCTGCATTGCATCTTTTGGCATATTCTATCCCCAGTGCCATTGCTTCCTTAATTTCCGGATTCGGATACGGACAGGTCGGAAATCTTCCGTCGGGCTGCTCCTGCTCTCTCACCACCGTAATATTCGTATATCCCATCTCTTTCAGGGTACGGGTAACAGGTTTTAAGCCACTTCCATTCAATGGACTGTATACGATCGCAATATTCTTATCAACTTCCTCACCAAATAAAACAGACTGGCTTTTCACCTGCTCTATAAACGCGGTAAATACCTCATCCTGAATATACTGAATGCTGCCATTTGCAATTCCTGTCTCAAAATCACTGTTTCTGACATCCGCAAAAATATCCAGCTTCTCAATCTCTTTCAGGATGTTATCCGCTGCCTCCACTGTGATCTGGCAGCCATCCGGTCCATAAACCTTATAACCATTATATTTGGATGGATTATGCGATGCCGTGATCATCACACCCGCAGAGGTATGCAGATATCTTGCTGCAAAAGAGACGGTCGGAACCGGCATAAGAACCGGCCAGATACTGACTCTGACACCGTTCGCTGCAAACACTCCGGCAGCAGTTCTGGCAAACACATCACTCTTGATCCGGCTGTCATAACCGATTGCCACAGACGGTTCCTCAAAATTTTTCTTCAGATAATCAGCCAGCCCCTGCGAAGCCTTTGCTATGGTATAAATATTTATACGGTTTGTTCCGGCACCGATCACACCACGCAGGCCGCCGGTACCAAAAGCAAGATCCCGATAAAAAGCATCTTCCATCTTTGCATCATCCATTGATCTCAATTCTTCAACGATATCTTCATCCATCGCTGCCTGTTTCATCCAACGCTCATATTCTTTCCTGTAATCCATTTCCATCTCCTCATTCTTATCCTCTCACATCAAGAAACTGCGCCTGTCCACTGATGGTAAGCACTTCAGAATCCGCCGGGACAAAAATACAGTCCCCCTTATAAAACTCCATGCTTCCATCCTCACAGGAGATCGTACCGCATCCATTCACGCACAAAAGCACACGGAAGGCAATCTCATCTGCACGATAATGCACCTTCTGGCGGCGTTCAGTATTTATCAGCATCCGATATACTTCAAAGTATTTACAGCGCGTCAACAGTTCCAAGGCAACTCCCTGACGATATCTCAGCACACGAAGCGGCTGCCGGGGTTCCGTACTGCTTTTCAGATTCGCTACCTTCAGAGCCTTGTCAATGTGAAGTTCCCTCTTTTTGCCGTCTTTTCCCGTGCGGTCATAATCATACAGCCGATAAGTCAGATTTGAATTCTCCTGTATCTCTGCCACCAGCGTACCAGCTCCAATTGCATGGATCGTACCCGCCTCAATAAAAAACAGATCATCCTTTCTGACCGGAACCTGCTGCAGATAATTCATAAGTGTCCCATTTGCAATAGCTTTTCGCACCTCCGCTTCGGAGCTGTCACGCTTCAGACCATACACCAGCTTTGCATCTCTGCCGGCATCCAGCACATACCACATTTCCGTCTTTCCCAGCTGTCCCTTCTCGTGCTCCCATGCATATTCATCCGTAGGATGCACCTGAACGGAGAGATCCTTTTTTGCATCAATAAATTTGATCAAAATCGGAAGCTCCGTCATTCCTCTGTGACGCTCTCCCAGATACTCCGGGTGATTTCGCAGCACCTCTGCCAGCTTCATACCAGCAAACTCACCACCGACCACATAACTCGGACCGTCCGGGTGCGTAGAACATTCCCAGGTCTCTGCCACGGGTGACAGATTGATTCCCTTTTCAAATTCATCATTCAGTCTGCTTCCGCCCCAAAGATAGTCCTTTCCGGACGGTCTGAGCAAAAGAGGCATATTTCCGTCATTCATCAAAAGCTTCCTTCCATTTCTCAATACTCAAGTTCAAATTTCTGCTTATCATGAACATTGATGTCTTCCCCAAGCTGCACCTCGATCAACTTCAGTTCCGTTTCAGCGATCACCGTATGGCGGCATCCGGCAGCCATCGTGATCACATCTCCTACCCTGACACTCTGCTCCATACCATCTACGACCGTTTTTCCCTTACCCGAAATAACGACCCAGACCTCATCTCGATTCTTATGACTATGATAATTCATCTTATGACCCGGATTCAACGTCACTTTGATGGTTATGGATTCACTGTCAATATCAATAATCTTAAAACTGCCCCACGACTTCTCAGCAAACATCACACGATGATCCAGAGTACTCACAAACGGTTTAATGTAGGAGCTCTGTTCCTTATCCGATACAAGAATTCCCTCCGGTGACGCGGAAATGACCACATCATTCAGCCCCATGCAGAGGATCGGAATATCCAGTTCATTGACAACGTGGACATTTTCACAATTCTCATTGAACAGAGCCTCACCCACTGCACGGCTGTCCATGGCCTCCGTCAGCGTATTCCACGTACCCAGATCCTTCCATATACCTGCAAAACGCATAACTTCAATCTCCGGCTCATGCTCGACAACCGCATAGTCAAAACTGATCTTTTTCAGAGTCTCATATTTACAGAACAGATCATCATAATCCAGAAAATCGATCAGCTCATGTGCCCGCTCCAGAACATAGCCCAGTCTGAAGGCAAACACACCACCATTCCACAGCGCACCCTTTTCGATATATTCCTTTGCCACTTCCTGTGTCGGTTTCTCCTTAAACATAGAAACCCTGCTTATTGCTTCCTTGCCAAGCGGAATGATGTAGCCATATTTTTCACTCGGATAGGTAGGCTCAATCCCCATCAGGACAAGATTCGAATCGCTTTTCTGTGCTCTCTCGCCCAATGCCTTCAATGCTTCAAAATAGTCATCCTCCACATAAGGATCCACCGGGCAGACAACCACAGATTCCTCCTCCCCGACTCCCTGCACATCCTTCAGATAAGCTGCTGCAAGTGCAATCGCCGGAAAGGTGTCACGGCGGCACGGCTCCACACTGATTCCCACGTTCTCCCCGAGCTGGTTATGGATTGCAGATACCTGCGACTTTGAAGTTGCAATCGTAACCGTAGCATCCATGTCAATCGTCTTAATCTGCCGATATACACGCTGCACCATAGATTCCAGGGAACCATCCTCCTTATGAAAAATCTTGATAAACTGCTTGGAACGGATATCATTGGAAAGCGGCCACAGACGCTGGCCGGAACCACCCGATAATAAAACTATATTCATAACAAAACTCCTCCATAAAATATAACCACACGATGTATAAAAATAAAAAGCCGCATCCATATCTCTACAAATGCGGCCAAAATACATTATCGATCACAGCAGCCTGTTATCGTTCTGCGCGCATCGGATTATGCAGAAAGTCCTCATAAGACAGGCGCAGTCCGTCTTCTAACTCCGTCTTGTAAGTCCAGCCAAGCTTCGCTGCCTTGGAAACATCCAGAAGCTTCCGCGGTGTACCATTCGGTCTGGAAGTATCCCATTCGATCTTGCCAGTATATCCGACCACTTTTGCCACCAGCTCCGTCAGCTCCCGGATGGTCAGTTCCTTACCCGTACCGGCATTGACAGTCTCATTACCGGAATAATGATTCATCAGGAACACACACAGGTTTGCAAGATCATCCACATACAAAAACTCACGCAGCGGAGAACCATCTCCCCAGCAGACAACACTTTCTAAACCATTCACCTTCGCTTCATGGAAACGGCGGATCAAAGCAGGCACGACATGACTGTGCGTCGGATGATAGTTGTCATTCGGTCCGTACAGGTTGGTCGGCATGACAGAAATATAATCCGTACCATATTGACGATTCAGAAACTCACAGTACTTAAGCCCGGAAATCTTGGCAAGTGCATAGGCCTCATTGGTCTTTTCCAGTTCACTTGTCAAAAGGCAGTCCTCCTTCATCGGCTGAGGCGCCATGCGCGGATAGATACAGGAAGAACCAAGGAACTCCAGCTTTTTACATCCGTTTTTCCATGCAGAATGGATAACATTCATCTCCAGCGTCATGTTATCGTACATAAAATCTGCCAGTGCTTCCTGATTTGCAATAATACCTCCGACCTTTGCAGCAGCAAGAAAAACATAATCCGGCTTTTCCTCTGCAAAAAACGCTTCCACCGCATCCTGACGAATCAGATCAAGCTCCTTATGTGTACGGGTAACAATATTCGTATATCCCTGACGTTTAAGCTCACGTACAATCGCAGAACCTACCATTCCACGATGACCTGCAACATAGATTTTTGCATTTTTTTCCATCATTATCCTCTGCCTTCTTTCTTATAAAACAGCCTTCATGGCCTTCTCACGCTTTGCACGTTCCCGGTCATGCCTGGCCATGATCTCAACAAGCTGCTCATAGGTCGTGGACTGCGGATTCCAGCCAAGAACCGTCTTTGCCTTGGTCGGATCTCCCCACAGATTGTCAACATCTGTCGGACGGAACCACTGCGGATTGACACATACAAGCATTTTTCCGGTAGCCACATCATAACCTTTTTCCTCGATACCGGAGCCTTCCCAGCGGATCGTGATACCGTTGGCTGCAAACGCTTTCTCCGTAAAATCACGCACGGTATGCTGAACACCCGTTGCGATCACAAAGTCCTCCGGCTTGTCCTGCTGCATGATCAGCCACATACACTCGACATAGTCCTTTGCATAACCCCAGTCACGAAGAGAATTCATATTTCCAAGCTCCAGATGATCCTGAAGTCCCTCCGCAATACGTCCCGCAGCCAGAGTGATCTTACGGGTAACAAAGTTTTCGCCGCGACGCTCCGATTCATGATTAAACAAAATTCCATTTACAGCAAACATGCCATAAGCATCACGGTACTCCTTCACCATCCAGAAACCATACTGCTTCGCAACCGCATATGGGGAATATGGATGAAACGGCGTTGTCTCACGCTGAGGAACCTCCTCCACCTTGCCGTACAGCTCAGAAGTAGAAGCCTGATAAACCTTACTGATGCTCATCTCCAAACCCATCGTATTTCCAATATAATTATTACTGTCATACTGGGAATTGACTGCAATCACACGTACACCTAAGATTGGGAATATCTGTTCCAGATAATCTCCCACACCAATATAATCTCTTCCGATTCTGGATAAATCTTTTACAAGAATAACCTCTATCTTCCCACGTTTTGCATCTTCCACCATTGCCTGAAATGCCGGACGGTTAAAGTTCGTTCCAGTATGCCCATCATCGACATATTCTGTAACATCCCCATCCAGTTCATCCATAGATTCTACAAAGTTCTGTAAAATCAATCTCTGGTTTTCAATACTATTGCTCTCATCCTTATTATTTTTACCAAGATCACCATCTGCCAGTGACAGTCTTCAAATCCTGCTTTTTCGGCTGCCTCAGCATCCCACTTAATTTCTGTTGTCTGCTTTTCAATCTCATCCCCATCAAGGTTAAAGAAATGAGCTTCTCCGGGTGTCAATCTAGCAAATTCCAGATTACCAATATAATAAACATTTCTGGTATATTTCAGAATAGCCGGAACATCAGAAGCTACATAGGTTTCGCCGTCTGTCACTCCAATAATCATTGGACTGTCTTTTCTTGCTACCCAAATTTCTCCCGGATAATCTTTGAACATAAGTTCCAAGGCATAAGAACCACGCACACGAACCATCGTTTTGGCAATCGCATCAATCGGTCCGAGATTATACTTCTTATAATAATAGTCCACTAATTTAATTACTACCTCTGTATCAGTCTGACTGTAAAAAGTATATCCATGCTTTAATAATTTTTCTTTAAGTTCCGTATAATTTTCAATAATACCATTGTGTACGCCAACCACTTCTGATTCTACTTCTCCAGAACCTGATCTTGTACAATTTCCAGATACATGCGGATGTGCATTAATCTGGCTTGGCTCGCCATGTGTTGCCCAACGTGTATGTCCGATTCCACATGTTCCTATCAATACTTTTCCTTCATCTGTTTTTTCAATCAGATTGCTTAATCTTCCCTTGGCTTTAACCACCTGTGCCAGACGCTCCCCATCTCGCACAGCGATTCCAGCCGAATCGTACCCTCGGTACTCTAATTTAGACAGACCATTTAATAAAATAGGTGCTGCCTGCTGTGTTCCAGTAAAACCAACTATTCCACACATTTTATTTTTATCTCCCCGTTTTTACAATTACTTTTTCAATATTAACAAAACAAATTATTTTTCTGCCACTATAATAATTTCATGTCCTTTTTCGAGTGAACACTTATCATACCAGCCATATTTCTCTTTTATCTTAAAACCCACACTTTCTAATAACGTTACTATTTCCTTATATTCATAATATCTAAGTTCCATATACGCTTTTTGAGTTTGATGAAAATTATTATCCTTTTCTATTTCATATGTATGTGTGGTATGAACAATCTTATTTTTTTTGTCAATAAGATTACATGCATACTTCATTGTTATTTTTTCATTTCCAACCGTTTTTGAAAATATAGTTTTATCATCTTTACATTGATACTTCAAAAATGTTTCCGGTTGAAACAAATCTAAAATAAACAACCCACCCTGAAAAAGATGTTGGTATATACAACTCAACGCACTTATAATATCCTTCTGCTCAGATAAACTTTGAAATGATCTCCCTGGTGTCAATATTAATGAAAACCTTTTATTTAAATGAAAATCTGACATATTTCCACAAATAACTTCCAAATTACAGTTTTGTTCATTTTTCTTTCTTTCTACTATCTGAATCATTTCTTTTGATAAATCTAAAGCAGTAACATCATATCCCAAAGATGCAAGCCGTAGGCTCACTCTTCCAGTTCCACATCCCAGTTCTAAAATATTACCTTTACATTTTTGTGCATACTCAATATAGAAATCCATATCCTCTTGTTGATACTCACTTTCTTCTATATCGTAGTATTTTGCAACTCCTTCATATAAATTCATCAAACCACTCCATATATCCATACTTAGGCTTATCAAAGAAACACCTTGATAAGCCTGTTTATAATAATTCTATCGCCTATTAATAAAAAAGTTAATTAGTTATTGCATTCCTCACATCTACAATCAGGACAATAGCAATATGGATACTCGCCTTTATTCTCTTTTTTGATATTCTGATTCTTCAAGAATTTCTTAGGTTCAACAATTTTTTTAATCTTGCTCATTTATTATTGCCTCCTTTATTTTCTCGACAACAAAATAATCTGTAATATATTTCCACTCTACGCAAATAGGCTCAGTAGAATTATTATCGTATAACGTATATGGGCAACCACACATACACAATGGTAAAAATTGACATTCTGTACATTTTGAATATTCAAATGGTGACCACTCTGCCCAATTTATTTCCTGTATTGCTTCTTTTCTAGTTTGATTCTCTAGATTTAACACATTTCCTATCTTTTTATCCAGTTCTCCAGTTTGTGTTCTACACTTAAAAATATTTCCGTTGCAATCAATCACTGCTGAGTCTGGACGACAGGCCATACAAGCTCTTGCTGCTGTTGGATAATGATCATCCATACCATAAGGAAATCCTCTATCCTTCAATACCTCATATAATTTTACAATCGTATCTGAAAATTCCTCTATATTCATGTAGATTTCCGAAGTATTTCCAGACGAATAATCCAATAATTGTCCAAAATATAGTTTCACTTTCTTTAAATCTTCATATTCCAAAACATCAAAAACATTTGAAATGGTATGTATATTTTTTTTATTCAGATTAATTCTAACACTTACATTAAATTTCTCTAAATATAATATTTTTATGGCTTTTACAACATCTTCAAATGTACCTTGACCATCACTTGCATATTTTCTTGTTTGGTCATGATGTTCTCTATCTCCATCTAATGTAATCTGAATATTAGAAATTTTATTTTTCTTTAATCTATTGCACACGTCTGGAATATACTTTAACCGAGTGCCATTAGTAGTCATTGAAGCTGTATAATCCACCCCATATTTTTCTGTCAATGCAATTAACTTTTCACTTAAATCATCTATCTCCTTGATTTTCAATAAGGGTTCGCCACCAAACCATGCAATATTAAGTGTTTTTACATATGGAAGTTTTTCCTCAATATAATGAAGAATTCCTTCTGTTACTTTATTCCAATCAAAACTATCTTCTTGCTTTATATGATGTTGCCTCTCAAAACAATAAAAACAAGCGCAATTACATTCCAACGTGGGAATAATTGTAACAGACATATAATCTCGTTTGTATTTATCATTATGGAACAGATTTTTAATAGTTTTCAATTCATTATAATTTTCAAAAACAACAAATTCATTTTCTATCAATTCATTAATATCTTCCACCATATCTTGGTCACATTTTTCGATATCGAACTTATTGTTTTGCAGCAATCGGAAACTCTGCTCTGGCACCTCTAATAACCCTTGATTTAACGTATTAAAAATCCAATATCGACCGCCCACTTCATAAAACCTATTGTAAAATGATGATTTATAAAGTTCTCCCATATTTTCTCCCATTCCCTGAAATATCTTCTTACATATTATTTAATCTCTGCCATACAAATCTCTTGTATATACTTTGTCTTTCACATCATCCAAGCAACTATCATATCTATTAGCAATAATTGCCTGGCTCTGTTCTTTAAATTTGTCCAGATCATTCACAACCTTGCTTCCAAAGAAAGTACTTCCATCTTCCAATGTTGGCTCATAAATAATCACAGCTGCCCCTTTAGCTTTGATTCTCTTCATAACTCCCTGTATAGAAGACTGGCGGAAATTATCTGAATTTGATTTCATAGTAAGACGATATACACCAATCACAACCTCTTTTTCCATAGAAGCATCATATGTATTCTCATCTCCATAAGCGTAATATCCTGCTTTCTGTAAAACACGATCTGCTATGAAATCTTTCCTTGTTCTATTAGACTCAACGATTGCAGACATCATATTCTGAGGAACATCTGCATAATTTGCCAGAAGCTGCTTTGTGTCTTTCGGTAAGCAATATCCACCATAACCAAATGACGGATTGTTATAATGAGAACCAATTCTCGGATCAAGGCACACCCCATTAATAATCTGCTGCGTGTTCAGTCCCTTCATTTCTGCATAAGTATCAAGCTCATTAAAATATGAAACTCTGAGAGCCAAGTATGTATTGGCAAATAGTTTTACCGCTTCTGCTTCTGTAAATCCCATTATCAAAGTATCAATATTTTCTTTAATCGCACCCTCCTGTAACAATCCAGCAAACGTGTTCGCAGCTTTTACAAGTCTAGCATTTTCAACATCTGTTCCCACAATAATTCTGGATGGGTACAGATTATCATATAATGCTTTTGACTCTCGTAAAAATTCCGGACTGAAGATAATATTATCACAGTGGAATTTTTCTCTAATACTTGCGGTATACCCTACCGGAATTGTAGATTTAATTACCATAATTGCATCTGGGTTATATTCAATAACCAGCTTGATTACAGCTTCTACCGCTGATGTATCAAAGAAATTTTTCTTGCTGTCATAGTTTGTCGGTGCAGCAATAACTACAAAATCCGCATCCTTATATGCAGCCTCCGCATCTAACGTAGCTGTCAGATTTAACTCTTTTTCTTTTAAGTATTTTTCAATATACTCATCCTGAATTGGACTGATCCTTTTATTGATTTTCTCTACCTTTTCCGGGACAATATCAACTGCCATTACCTCGTGATTTTGAGATAACAATGTAGCAATAGAAAGCCCTACATATCCGGTTCCCGCAACTGCAATCTTCATTATATCGTTTCTCTCCTTAAATTCCCTGAAATTAAATACCTAATATTTTAAAAGCTCTTTCCATATATTTATCCAAAGTACTCTTGCTACTGACTTGATAGGCTTCAATATCTTGGCTTTTCCATCCCTTCGCTTTTGTCAGATCAGCCATATATTCGTCAATCAACATATCTGGCTCAGCTACTGATTCCAGTTTTTTAGGTACTACTTTAATTCCTTCTGCCGCTAATTCCATTCGTCTTTCAATTTCATATTCATTCTCTTCTGGAATTTTATAATCCCGCCCTAAATACATAACTGTCTGAACAAATTTCACAGTATCCAAATCTGTTTGCATCAGGAAGTCATATACTTTATCACTATATGGCTGACCAGATTTTATTCTGTCTATCACATCTACTTTTTCTTCAGATTTTCTTATTTTGGATAAATGATAAACCTCTTTTAAAATGCCTTCGTATTGCTCATATTTTTTCAATCTACTCATAACCCCTCCATTGAAATCATACTTTATATTTCCTAAACTATTTCAAAAAATGTATCCGGTCTTTCTGGGTTAAAAATCTCATTACATGTCATAACAGTCACAAGATTTTCTGTTTCACTCAAGTTGATAATATTATGTGTCCAGCCTGGAATCATATGTATAGCCTCAATTTTATCTCCACTTACTTCAAATTCCACCTTTTCTCCTGTATTAATATTGCGTTCCTGAATCAATCCATGACCTGCCACAACGATGAAAAGTTCCCATTTGGAGTTATGCCAATGCTGCCCTTTTGTAATTCCCGGCCTGCTAATATTAATTGACACCTGACCACAATCCTGAGTATGCACTAATTCTGTAAAACTTCCACGGTCATCCACATTCATTTTTAAAGCATATTTGAATTTTTCTGTTGGCAAATATGTCAAATATAAACTATATAATTTCTTTGCGAAAGAACCTTCTGGCATTTTTGGCATCATAAGTGTCGTTGGCTGTTCTTTAAATTGCTGCAATAAGTCCACGATTTCTCCCAATGTAACTTTATGTGTCACTGGAACACAGCAATATTTTCCATCTTCTTTTATAACCGTTTCCACACCATCAAATTCACAGTGCTTCTCCTTGCCCTCCATCAGATCAAACATGCCTTCTACTAAATCATCAATGTACAGTAATTCCAATTCTGTACTACTGTCATTTACCATAAATTCTTCATCATTTGCTACTGCCCAGCAGAAAGTTGATACTGCGGAATTATACTTTGGTCTTGAATGTCCCATCAAATTAGGGAAACGGTATACGGCAACCTTAGCTCCTGTTTCATTTGCATAATCAAAAAACAATTCTTCGCCTGCTTTTTTTGAACGTCCATACTCTGAGTTTCCAAAACGTCCTGCAAGCGTAGCCTGTATTGATGAAGAAAGCATAATTGTTGCTTTATTATTGTATTTCTTTAATGTATTCATTAAATCAGAAGCAAATCCAAAATTTCCCTTCATAAAATCTTCTGGATTTTCAGGGCGATTTACTCCCGCCAGATTAAATACAAAATCAGCCTTCTGACAATACTGATCTAATTCTTCTGGCGTTGAATCAAGATCATACTCATAGATATCTTCTACTGAGATATTCGGTCTTGTCCTATTTTTGTTATCCCGGATATTTTTTAAATTATTTACTAAGGCAGTGCCTACCATGCCTTTCGCACCTGTTACTAAAATATTCATACAACTCACATCCTTATTCCATTTGTTATAGAATCTGTGCAACACTCCATTTACACTTCTTTTCTCCAAACCATTTTATTAACAACACCTGTATAGCTCTGAATAATCTTTACAACTTTTGAACTAACATTTTCTTCAATATAATCTGGAACTGGGATACCATAATCTCCTGCTCGGTTCATTTCAACTGCAGTATCTACAGACTGTAACAATCCTTTTTCATCAATCCCTGAAAGAATAAAACACGCTTTATCCAATGCTTCCGGACGTTCTGTTGATGTACGGATACATACAGCCGGGAATGGATGTCCAACCGATGTGAAAAAGCTGCTCTCTTCCGGTAATGTTCCAGAATCTGACACTACTGCAAACGCATTCATCTGCAGACAGTTATAATCGTGGAACCCAAGTGGTTCATGCTGAATTACTCTCGGATCAAGTTTAAATCCAGTGGATTCAATTCTCTTTTTGCTTCTTGGATGGCATGAATATAAAATTGGCATATCATACTTCTCAGCCATCTTGTTGATTGCATTAAATAAAGATAAGAAATTCTTTTCTGTATCAATATTTTCCTCTCGATGTGCTGACAGCAAAATATATTTTCCTTTTTCCAAGCCAAGTCTGCTATGAATGTCTGATGCTTCAATCTCTGACAGATTATTATGCAATACCTCTGCCATAGGCGAACCAGTTACATAAGTACGCTCTTTTGGTAAACCACAATCTGCCAAATATCTACGAGCATGTTCAGAATATGCCATATTCACATCGGAAATAATATCCACAATACGTCTGTTTGTTTCTTCCGGAAGACATTCATCCTTGCAACGATTACCTGCCTCCATATGGAAAATCGGGATATGCAATCTCTTCGCACCAATCACTGACAAACAGCTATTAGTATCTCCAAGAACCAGCACTGCATCTGGTTTAATCTCTGCCATCAGCTTATAACTCTGTGCAATAATATTTCCACAAGTTTCTCCAAGATCTGCTCCAACAGCGTTCAAATATACTTCCGGATTCTCCAGCTTTAAGTCCTTAAAAAATACACCATTTAAGTTATAATCATAATTCTGTCCTGTATGGGCAAGAATCACATCGAAATACTTACGTGTTTTATTAATTACAGCAGCCAAACGGATAATCTCTGGTCTGGTTCCTACAATAATTAACAATTTTAACTTTCCATTTTCTTTCCATTTTACAGTATCATATGTTCCCATTATTATTCACACTCTCTTTCTTTGAATATTTATCATACATATTTTAATTCCTATTATGTAATGCTTGCAGATTCCTTACTTGTCGAATCTATCATGATTACTTCTGGAACTTTTTTACCTTCATCTATATCTCGATTATAACGATCAAGAACTTTTTTTACCTTTCCTGGATTTCCAACATCAACCAATACATAAACCATATTGTCCGTCTGCTCAGCTTTTGCATATTCCTCCACCTGTGTGTCATATCCATGCATATACTGACCATTAGAAGACAATTTTACTTCTATAACCGTTATATCTTGTCCTCGGCTAATTTTAAAGTCAACAGGCCCTCTTCCCTCATCAGCTTCACAACTCAGACTTAAAAATTGTAGTTAAACATGAAATATATTTATTCATTTTTATATATTGCCAAACACAACTCACCAATTCTGCCACTAATGTACCAATAACTGCTCCTAATGCTCCTAACCTTGATATTAAAAACCAATTCACCACAAAATTGACACCTGCACCGCAAAATACAGACTCTATAAATATTTTTTCTTTATGATTTGGTATTAAATATTGCATTCGAGCAATTTCTGAAAGACCTTTTATTACGAGAACCGGGGATAGCGCAATAATTAATCTGATACATTCATCATAACCCTTCCCAAAAAAGAACGGTGTAAACTCTTTTGAAATTGCAGAAATTCCACATGCCATTGCTACAGCAACTACAATGATTAATTCAATAGAAAGTAAAAAAAGTTTTCTTGCTTCCTCTAATTTTCCTTCTTTATTTAAAGAAGTCATCCTCGGTAACATAACAGTCCCAACACCCGTTAATATGCCTATTGGAATGTTAATAATTTTATCAGCGTTATAGTAATAGCCTACTTGTTTATAAGTACTTAATAAGCCCAACATCGTTTTATCCATAATGTGATAAACTGACATTGCCATCAATGGAACAAACAAAACTAAATTAGGTTTTATGTGGCTAGCAACTTCAAACCATGAAATCTTTTTAATAGCTTTTAATTCTATCTCTTTTGATGCAAAAAACCAAAGTATTGCATTACTAAGAAACGTACTACCAGACATAATTACTGTGTATATCCAAAGATCACTCGGCTTTCTAACCAACATTAAAATCAATATTACAGAGCAAATTCGAATAACCATATTTCTTGACACAGTTATCTTAAATTTCTCTACTCCAAAAAATAGCCAGTTGATATCGACCAATGATCCTAATAAGTAAAAAATTTGTAAAAAAGCTATGTATATATTTTGAGAACATATCTGGGTTAAATAAAACGCATACACGCTTATTGAAATTACTGTACAGCATAATTGAAGCATATATATATTCCAAAACGTCTTACTTCTTTTTCCCCTATCTTTCCCACAATCTGCAATAGTTCTCGTTCCATAATTCACTACACCAAGCATTGCAAATAATGTAAAATAATTAACGATAGATTGTGTATATGAAAAAACCCCTTGCTTTTCAGCTCCTAATACTCTCGCTAAATACGGTGATGTAATTAACGGGATACATGTATTTAATATTTGATATATTGTCTGATATCCTAAATTTTTTTTAAGTTTACTCATTTGAACTTCCTTTTACTTATTAAGCATATTTTTCTATACCACGCGCAAACAATATGCCATACATTAACCACATATAATAACATTTAACACCTGGTCCTATAGGAGCTAATCCCTCAAATATGCTATTTATTCCATAACCTATACATACAATGACAAGTATCGAGGAATAAACATTTGTTCTGTCAAGTTTTAAACTTTTTATAACTGGTAAATATGCTATTCCAATTATAATGCTTCCTGTAATAATGCCAAATTGTAATATACATGATAAAGGGAAACATTCAAAATACAAAGAACCTATTCCAGTCAACCAATGTCCTTCTATTAAAGTTGGAAATTCTGATACAATAGAAACTCTTCCAGATGTTAGCGAATCTAAACTAGAAGCGTTTCTTCCTGCAAACAATATATTACCCACGAACATATCAAATAAATTTTCATTCATAAGTAAAGCTAATGTGCCAATTACCACAACTACCGTTAATAAATATTTTATCTTACGATTGAATTGCTTTCCTAAAATAATGTAAAGTAAACATATTGCAAATCCAACAATCGTAGCCCTTGATTTTAAAAACATCAGCAAAATCACCTCAAAAAGTATGACTACTATTTTTAGCAAATTGAAAATTCTAAATTTATCAAAATGGATAAACATAAGTATAACAATAGCTGTAAATATAATTTGCGATATTGAATTTTTTGATGCGTACGCATATTGACGTGACGTAATATCAAATCCAACGGAAAAATATTCTACATATATCGAAAAGGCTACTATTGTTGCAGATATTACATATGACATAGAAACAATTTTTAGATCTTTATCCGAAAACTGTTCTCCTACAAAAGTTCCTAAACAATAAATAAAAAACGACAAAATCAAGCATTGTAATACCGAAGAATTAAAATATAAATTATTCGTCACAATAGATGACAATAATATTAATACGAATACTGTCAGCCGGATTACTGATAAGATCCTGCCAATAGTAAAAGAATGGCAGGAAAGGCCATTAGAAAGTGTGTATG
>NZ_WWVR01000022.1 GCF_009883055.1 Blautia sp. BIOML-A1
TGCCCGTAATGAGGGGCGGATTGTAAAACGTGCTGTTTACATTGCGATTGGGATTGATATGGAAGGACGTAAGGATGTCCTCGGAATGTATGTTGGTCAAAATGAAAGTGCCAAGTTCTGGCTCTCCATCCTGAATGGCCTGAAAAACCGGGGTGTAGAAGATATATTGATTGCGTGTGTGGATGGACTGACCGGTTTTCCACAGGCAATTGAAGCAGTATTTCCCCAGACCGAGATCCAGCAGTGCATAATCCATCAGATCAGGAATACCACGAAATTTGTTTCTTACAAAGAGATCAAACCACTTATGGCAGATCTGAAGCGTGTATATGCAGCTCCTACAGAAGAAGTTGCATTGGCAGAACTGGACAGCTTTGACGAAAAATGGAGTGGGAAATACCCTAAGATTGCAAAGTCATGGAAAGATAACTGGGCAAATCTTTCAACATATTTTAAGTATCCGGAAGCTGTCAGACGTCTGATCTATACCACGAATACGATTGAAGGATTTAACCGCCAGCTCCGGAAAGTCACCAAATCCAAGACGGTATTTCCATCTGATGACAGTCTCTTGAAAATGCTGTATCTGGCCATGATAGATATCACCAAGAAATGGACGGGACACCGTCAGGATTGGGGACAGATCCATTCTCAGCTGGAAATTTTCTTCGAAGAAAGATTGGAAAGGTTATAAGCAGAATGCATGCTAGGCAGGGCTGGCACAGCCAGTCCTGCTTGACATGCCCTAAAACTGTATTATAATACAAACAAGGACAGAACCCTGAAAAACAGGTTCTGTCCTCGATAACTAATGACATATCTTATATCAGTTTTTTCTGTTTACACAAAACTTGAAACGCTCTCCACATCTAATGCCTGCGCCGCCCATGTACTTTCTGAAGGAGCTAATAATCTCTATGTGGGTGTATTACAAATTGGCCTTTACGCACATAATATAACACTGAACAGTGGAATTGACAGTTCTTTTGGACCTTCTACAAAACAGGGAGTTATTAAATTCCAGACTTCTCAGGGGTTATCTGCTGACGGAATTGCAGGCCGTGACACTTTTGCCAGACTTGCAGGTGTCTGATTTTCTGTTTCTCAAAAGGAGTCGCTGCATATGCAGCAGCTCCTTTTTAATATCTGTTTTATTCCTCTGTTTTTCCCTTCATAGTCTGCTGTTCATGATTATAAATCCAGCTGGGCGTCATACTTTCGCTTCCATCTCCGTATACAGAAACAGCAATGTACTTTCCGTCTTTCACATAATATCCAATTTCCAGTTTCAGATTCGCTGCCAGTGGTCCGCCTTGTTTCCGGCTTTCTCCTATCTGAATATCGGCATTGCTGATATCAAAGGTAGTCTGTGTAAAATTGCCTTCCGAACCATATTCCATCATTACGCTGTCCTCATCAGATTCTGTAAGGACTCCGTTTATATATATGATTTCCGATTCTGGTTCGTCGGCAGCACTGCTCTCAGAAGAGGAGGTCTCTTTATTATTCGGGGACTGTCCACATCCCGGAAGACCTGCCAGCAATATCCCAAGCATTATGAATCCTGCTGTCATTCTTTTGTATCTCATTTTTCTCTTTCCCCTGTTGTAAATGATGATTTTCCTTTGATTCTGCCCTCCCTGTTAATAATCCTCAGAAGTTTCCTCTTCCTCGTCTATATAATCTGCATCCCCGGATTCTTCATACTCCTGCGTATCCTCTTCTGCCTGGGTATTTCTCTGTTCCATATTATACAGCTGACTGGGTGAAAAATATTCTGTCCCATCGCTGTATACATAAGTAGCAATGTTCACTCCATCTTTCACATAATAATTTACATCTACATTAAGGCTTGTTCTAAGACCACTGACTCCGATCACTTCATCTACCTGAATATCCAGCTCTGCACTGCTGATGTCAAAAGTCATTTCATAGAAATCTCCATCAGAGCCTGTCTCTATTGTCATGGTAGAGTCATCGTTATATCTTACATTTCCGCTGACGGACTTCATTTCATAATTATAAACCCAGCTTGGGGTCATACTTTCACTTCCGTCTCCATATACAGAAACAGCAATGTAATCTCCATTCTCCACATAATATCCAATTTTAAGATTCAGATTTGCCGCTAAAGGTCCCCCCTGTTTCTTGTTTTCGCCTATCTGAATATCCGCATTACTGATATCAAAAGTTGTCTGATTAAAATCCCCGTCAGATCCATACTCGATTGTTACACTGTCCTCATCGGAATCTGTTAAAACTCCGTTTATATATGTAATTTCTTTTTCCGCTTCTGAAGATGTGTTTCCTGTATTGCCGGACTGAGACCCTGAGCCTGTCTGCGCAGCTGCTTTCGTAGGTTTTGGTGCTGCTGTGGCTTTTGGAGTTGGCGTAGCTGTATCCTTCGGTGCTGCTGTGGCCGCCGCCTTGGTCGGTTCCGAAGCAGATGTTCCTCCATTCCCCTCTGTCAGTCCGCATCCGGAAAAACACGTTGCTGCTATTCCCAATGCCATAAATACTGCTGTCAATTTCTTGTAGTTCATTTTCTCTTCCTCCTGACATAATATTTTTCTTTCATTATACGCCTTTAACTTATCCATTTTGCAGAAACTGTCAAAATCATGTCTCTTATTGGAATAATTTCCTTTTTTTCTTTTTTATTTATTTTTATTTTATACCTGCAAATTCATATTTTGTAAAACTTACCTTCCTGATATTCTGCTTTTATAAGCTTGTCCGATATGATAAAATATTGATAAGATAAAGAAAAAGGAACTACACATTATGACGCCAAAACAAAAAATCAACCAAATTATCTTATTGGTTTTCGGTCTGTCTGTTGCTCACCTGGGTGTAACTTTTTTTATTCAGGCAAATCTGGGAACTGACCCCTTTAATGTCCTTGTGCAGGGAATCTTCCGCAGTGTCCCATGGCCGGCAGCTCTTAACTGGACCCACGGACGAACTCACATGATGATCTGTTTTCTGATCATTATGGTGCTGCTTTTCATTGACCGAAGCTACATACGAATTGGAACGATCATCTGTATGTTTCTTGGCGGACCTATTATTGATCTTTTTACCGTCCTGCTTGGAGACTGTATCAACAGTTCTCTGCCCATAGCAGTGCGCATCATCGTCCTTGTAGCAGGATGTATCATCCTTGCTCTTGGCATGACCATAGTGATCAAATCGGAAGCGGGAACAGGTCCCAATGATCTGGTTGCCATTGTCATCAGCGACAAAAGTCACAAACCTTTCGGTATCGTGCGCATCCTGACAGACTGCTTCTTTGTGATCGCAGGTTTTCTGCTTGGAGGAACCTTTGGACTGGGAACTATTATCTGTGCCTTTATCGTAGGTCCTGTCGCACAGATCTTTATGCCATATTCCCAACGCTTCTGCAAAAAAATAATCAGAAATTAAACTCATACCCGGCTGCCATGTTGTCACGGCTGCCGGGTACGGGTTTTTATTTTACTTACTGCGGGACTCCCACAGAAGCAATCTTACGATTTAAATTTTTGGAATTCCATCAAATCCAGCCTGGAGTTCTGCATCTGTGGGAATATAATCACTCATTTCTCCATCATTATATCTTCCATAAGCAAACATATCAAAATATCCTGTTCCGGTAAGTCCAAACACAATAGTCTTTTCTTCTCCAGTCTCTTTACATTTCATTGCTTCATCCAGAGCTGCCCGGATCGCATGAGCGCTTTCAGGCGCCGGAAGAATTCCTTCCACGCGGGAAACATCTGAGCCGCCTCAAAAACAGAAGTCTGTTCAAACATCACAATATTTTTCTGCCGATATCACCGCATTTGCACCGTCAGCAACCGCTGTTACAACCTGACGAAGCTGTTTGGTCCTGATATCTCCTGCTGCAAAAATGCCCGGTGTACTTGTTACACAGTCTTCTCCTGCAATGATATATCCTCCCTCGTCCAGAGCCACCAGATTTTTAAATTTCTCTGTATTCGGGAGAATGCCAACTGCAATAAAAACTCCGTCAACGGCGATCGTTTTTTCTTCATCGGTTCTGACATTGCGGACTTTTAAGCTTTCTACCTTTTCCGTTCCTTCGATAGAAACCGGCACATTGTCCCAGACCATTTCCACGTTAGGGCATCTGAACAGCCGGTCCTGAAGCACCTTATCCGCCCGAAGTTCTCCTCTTCTGTGAACAAGATACACTTTTCTGCAGGTTCTGGAAAGAAGAATCGCATCCTCGACAGCCACATTTCCGCCGCCGACAACTGCGACCGTTCCTCCCTGGAAAAAAGCTCCATCACAGGTTGCACAGTAGGACACACCCATTCCGCTCAGCTCTTCCTCTCCCGGAATCCCAAGCTGACGATGCACCGCACCACAGGCAAGGATCACACTCTTCGTTCTGTAATGATTTTTCTTTGTGCGGATCACCTTGATCTCACCCTCATCTTCTATAGAGAGAACAGGCTCCCTTTTCGGACTGATTCCGAGTTTTTCTGCATGCTTTACCATAGCCTCTCCAAGGTCCAGCCCTGTGATTCCCGGAAGTCCCGGATAGTTGTCCACCTCATAAGTATCTACGATCTGTCCGCCCTGTACGAATTTTTTCTCAAGCCACAGAGTATTCAGTTTACCTCTTGTCGCATAGATTGCTGCACAGATCCCTGCCGGACCTGCACCCAAAATTACAAGATCATATATTTCTTCCATCAAATCGACCTCTCTTTCTTAACTCCTGCCACTCAGTTTAGCATACAATCCTGCGTTTTCCAATAAGATAGTAAAAACCTTTCTTTTGAGAGGCCTCTATGAAATTTTCTCTTCGCAGACCCCGTTCTCCGCTCATGATTGCACTTTTTCTGAGTTTTGTCCTGCTCTTCGGACTTTTTATGGGCTGGATCTCCGGTCATGTAATCTCTGATGACAATGCATTCAGATCCCTGACCGATAACATCTTTCAGGAAGAGGTTTCCGGAAGTATGCTGACCCTCCATTACTCTCTTGCCTATCCTGAAAAGAAACAAATTTCCCGCCCTTCTCCCGCTCTCGGAACAATTTCTGCCGACATGGACCGTACATATCAGAAATATGAACAATATCTTCAGAAGCTGAAAGGCTTTTCCGCCTCCCGACTGAATCGCGAAAATCAGATCACCCGGGATATGCTGCTCCTTTATTATCAGACACAGCTCTCATCCAGAGATTATCCTCTTCTGGACGAACCCTTAAGCCCCAGTCTTGGCATCCAGGCACAGCTGCCTGTCCTTCTGGCAGAATATGCTTTTTATGAAGATCAGGATATTGCGGATTACCTGAATCTTCTGACCTCCATAAAACCATATTTTCAGAGTCTCCTCGCCTATGAACGCCAAAAATCCGAAGCAGGATATTTTATGAGTGATACAACTCTCAACCGTATTCTGGAGCAGTGCAGTGCCTTCATCAAAGATCCCGAGAACAATTACATGCTGGATGTTTTTTCCCGGAAACTTACATCCTATGGCAGGTTTTCCAAAAAGGAACAGACAAAACTAATCAACTGTCACAAAAAAATCCTGCTCACCGGTGTCATCCCCGCTTATCAGGAGCTGATGACCGGATTAAGCGAACTCAAAAACAGTGGCAGCACAAGCCGCGGGCTAAAGCATTTTGAAGGAGGAACTGAATATTACCGCTATCTTCTGCAGTCTCAGACCGGATGTTATCTTTCTGTGGAAAAAATCCAGCAGCGTCTTGCCGCTCAGCTTTCCGAGGATATGGACACCGTTCAGAAGATGCTGAAGGAACAGCCTTCACTTCTCCCAAAACTGACAAAGGGTGTTGAGTTCAATGATTTTAAGCCAAAATCTGCCCTTCAGTATCTGGGGCGAGCTATGCAGAAGGATTTTCCACTGCTTAGTACCACTGATTATGAAGTCCGCTATGTCCACAAATCCATGGAAGATTTCCTGAGTCCGGCATTTTATCTTACCCCACCGCTTGATACAGGCAGTCCCAATGTAATTTATATCAACCGTGCCAACAGCCACTCCAACCTGGAGCTTTTTACAACTCTTTCTCACGAAGGATTTCCGGGGCACCTGTATCAGACTGTTTTTTTCGGAAGGACACAGCCTGCTGATATCCGCTACCTGATCACTTCCGGCGGCTATGTCGAAGGCTGGGCAACTTATGTCGAATCCTACGGATATCAGTATGCTGCTTCTCTTCTCACAGACAAAGCGGCTTCCGACCTCACCGCCCTGATGTGGAAAAACCGCTGTATCAATCTCTGTATCTATTCTCTGCTTGATACGGGCATTCATTATCAGGGTTGGAATCAGACCGCTGCTTTACGATTTCTGCAGGTCTTCGGAATCCGGGATACAAAGATCGCCAGTGAGATCTATCAGTATATTGTTGAAACTCCCTGTAACTATCTTAAATATTATCTCGGTTATCTGAACTTCCTTGATCTGAAAAAGAAACAGCAGGAAAAATCCGGCAGCTCCTTCGATGTCCGGGAATTTCACCGCAAGGTTCTGACAATCGGCCCGGTGCAGTTTCCAGTTCTGGAAAAATATATGCAATAGAATGACAAAAGAGCAGGCATATCCTCTGTCTGATATGTCTGCTCTCGTTTTATTTTTCATTTCCGTAAGTGCGGAAAAATTTCTGAAGCTTTGTCAGCGCCCCTGTAAGCACTTCTGTTTCTTTCTCATCCATACCGTCCAGAATCTCCATGACCATCTTCTCATGGAACATTCTGTGATGAAAATATGCCTTTTCACCCTTCTCAGAAAGAGATACCAGCACGACCCTTCGATCCTCTTCACTTCGGCTACGTTCTACATACCCTTTCTTGACCAGATGGTTAATCGCGATCGTCAGAGTTCCCACTGTCACAGAAACTGCACGTGCCACCGTGGACATATTCTTGGGTTCCCGAATTCCGATCGCCTCTATGACATGCATATCATTCACGGAAATATCTTTGTATTCTGATGTGATCAGTGCACGTTCTTCCACATCCATAATCTCATTAAACAGTTTTACCAGAACATCATTTACAGTTTCGTATGAGTTCATCAGCCTTCTCCTCTCCCTCTTTGTTTTTTATTATAACGTAAAGCATTTTGAAACACAAAGTAATTTTTTTAACAATCTCTTTTTTTACTGGTTTTTATTTGCTATAATGAAAAAATGAAAGGAATCCAGTTATGAAAAAAAATAAGAATATACCATTAAATCTAAGAGAACAGATGAATTCCCGTATTGGTCTTACCTGTTCCATTATCCTGCTGGTACTGCTTGTCATTGCATTCCGGCAGCTTGATTACAACTTAATCGAGAAACCCAAAATAGAAGCACAGAAAGCCGCCGAAGAAAAGAAGGCGGCTGCCAAAAAGGCGGCTGAAAAACCAGAGATTTCCACAGCAAGCGTTATCGCTGTCGGTGATAATCTCTATCATGGAAGCCTCATCGAGTCCGGCGAGAATGATTCCGGAACCTGGAACTACGACAAGATCTACGAAAAGGTCACGGATGAGATCCAGGCAGCGGATGTCGCAATGGTAGATCAGGAAACTGTCTTTACCACAGAACACGATGCTGTCAGCTCCTATCCGTCTTTCGCCACACCTACCGAAGTCGGAGATGCTCTGATCAAAGCAGGCTTCGATGTCATTGAATCCGCAACCAACCACATCGATGATTACGGCTCTGATTTCATGGAAGAAACCTTTAACTTCTGGAGTACTAACTATCCGGACATTCCGGTTCTCGGCATTCATCCTACAGAGGAAGATGCCAATAACGTCAAAACACTTGAAGTAAACGGAATCAAGATTTCCTTCCTGGATTATACATACGGAACCAACAACGGTGGTGCCGGTGAAGGCAAGGAATATATGATCGATCTCTTTGATAAGGCCAAAGTTTCCAGCATGATCCAGAAAGCCAAGGCCAGCAGTGATGTGCTGATCTTTGTTGCACACTGGGGTAAGGAAGAAGAAGCTATGCCTACCGAATATGAGAAAGAATGGGCGACTTTCCTCATGCAGCAGGGCGTTGATGTTGTGATCGGCGGTCATCCGCACATTCTCCAGCCATATGGTCGTATGTCTGATGACCAGGGACATAATATGCTGATCTTCTATTCCCTTGGAAACTTTGTTTCCACCCAGCAGACTCTTACCGGACTTCTGGAGGGAATGGCAAGCTTCACCATTCAGAAATCTGTCAAAAACGGTGTGACCACCATCGACATCCTTGATCCGACCGTCAAGCCAATGGTCATGCACTACAACAAAGATGAGGGCGTCTTTAACCCATATATGCTTGAAGATTACACTGAGGAGCTTGCCTCCCAGCACGGCGTCAAAGAAATCATCGGCGATGAATTTACCCTTGCAAACCTTCAGGCCAAGTTCAAAGAGATTATGTCCATGAATGTTGAACCATCTACCAGAACAGATCTCCTTGATGTATCCTTTGACTACGAACTCAATATGATCGATTCTAATGGAAATGTCGTAGAGGATACCTGGTCTGTCAGCGCAGAAGACTATCTTGCGGGACAGGGAAATTCCTCCGGCAGCGACAGCTCGGACGATTCTTCTGACAGTTCCGATGATGGATCCTATGATGATTCTTCTTATGATGATTCTTCCTATGACGATTCATACGACGACTCTTATGATGACTCCTATGACGATTCATATGACGACTCCTATGATGACTCCTATGATGAGGATTATTGATCATCCATAAGATGATTCATCCCAAATATAATACCCCGAAAAACGACACTGTCTGACCAGCAAACAGATTTGTCATTTTCCGGGGTATTTTTATCTCAGCAGCAACTTCTCTGCATTCTCTTCTGTTACGGCAATAACCTCTTCTTCTGTTATTCCCTTGATCTGTGCAATCTCCCGTGCCACAAATATCAGATTTCGTGAGTCATTTCGTTTCCCTCGATTCGGCTCCGGACTTAAGTACGGACTGTCTGTCTCCAGAACGATCTGACTGAGCGGAGCATAGTCCACAACTTCCTTCAGCTTCTTCGCATTCTTGAATGTGATCACACCGCCAATTCCCAGATAAAGTCCCATATCCAGATACTCCCGTGCCATTTCCTTTGCATAGGAAAAACAATGGATGATCCCACCATACATTCCGCCTCGCACATAATCTTTCACAATGTCCAGAGTGTCCTTTGCGGCCTCCCTGCTGTGGATCATAAACGGCATTTTTTCTTCCCTTGCAATCTCCATCTGCGCACGAAACATTTTCTTCTGAAGCTCATGCTCTGCTTCTTCCTTGTGCCAGTAATAATCAAGCCCAATCTCTCCGACAGCCACTGCCTTCGGAAGCTGACAAAGCTTTCGGATCTCATCGAGAGTCTCCTGTGTCATCTTGTCTGCATCATCCGGATGAATTCCAAATGCTCCGTAAACAAACGGATATTTCTCCATAAGAAGCTCTGTGTTCTTCAGACTTTCTATTGAAGCACAGGCATTAACAATCCTGCCAATCCCATATTCCTGCATGGAGTTCAGAATTTCCTTCCGATCTGCCTCAAACGCTTCATCATCATAATGAGCATGTGTTTCAAAAATCATATGCGTTTCCATTCACTACTCCTCGATTATCAACTCGTCACCTTCATGGATGATTCCTCCATGGAGTACCCTCGTAAAAACGCCCTCTCTCGGCATGATGCAGTCACCCATCTTCTGGAAGATTGCACAGCCCTGGTGGCATTTCTTTCCGATCTGCGTCATCTCAAGAACCACATCGTTGCAGCGGAATCTGGTTCCTACCGGAAGGTTTGCAAAATCAAAACCTTCCACTACCAGATTTTCCCCAAAGGCTCCATCCTCAACTTCCGCACCTCTTGCACGAAACTCCTGGATCTTATCATAAGATAACAGGCTGACCTGACGATGCCATTTTCCTGCATGTGCATCATCTCTGAGTCCCCATTCTTCTATGAACTCTCCTTCCGGTATACGATATTTCTGTGTTCCTTTTTCTTTGCTGATACATACTGCAATTACTTTCCCCATTGTAAAAACCTCCTGTTTTGTATATTGCTGTTCATCGTAATCTGACCAAAATACCAATTACCCCGGTATTTTCCTCTTATTTCCGTGCACAGTTTCCTGCTTCCCCTGTCAGGATCTCAATCCCATGTCCCAGAGCATCGATGATATAGTCCAGGCTTTCTCTGACTGCCTTCGGACTTCCCGGAAGATTGATGATCAGTGTCTTTCCTCGAATACCTGCCGTCGCACGGCTGAGCATGGCTCTTTTTGTGATCGTCATGCTGTATGCCCGCATTGCCTCCGGAATTCCCGGAACTCTGCGCTCGATTACTTCTTCTGTCGCCTCCGGAGTGACATCTCTTTCTGAGAAACCTGTTCCTCCTGTTGTCAGGATCAGCTCTGCAAACTCTTTATCTGCGATTTCCTGCATTTTGCCTGCAAGCATTACCTGATCATCCGGAAGGATATCCATAGATACCACTTCATATCCCTCACGTTCTACGATTTCCTTAATCACAGGTCCGCTTAAGTCTTCTCTCTCGCCGCGGTATCCTGTATCACTGGATGTGATGATCGCTACTCGTTTCATTTCTTCCTTCCTTTCTATCTGTTCTCAAAACGGAAATCTCCGCTTTTTCCTCCTGTTTTTTCGACCAGATGAACCTCTGACATAACCATATGTTTATCAATTGCCTTGCACATATCATAGATTGTCAGAAGAGTTACCTGAACCCCTGTGAGGGCCTCCATTTCCACACCTGTTTTTCCCTCTGTTTTTACCGTACAGAAGACATGGATCTGATTTTTTTCCTGATCCAGTTCATAATCAACAGAACATTTCTGTATCGGAAGCGGATGGCACATCGGAATCAGCTCGGAAGTTTTTTTGACTCCCATGATTCCCGCTACTCTTGCTACTCCGAGAACATCGCCCTTCTTTACATTTCCTGCCGTTACTGCTTCCATGATCTCCGGTCCTACCGAAATATACCCTGTTGCCAGAGCTGTCCTGTATGTGACCTGTTTCCCGGAAACATCGACCATGACTGCATTTCCATTCTGGTCAAAATGTGTAAAACCCTTTTCCATATTTTTTGCTGCCCTTTCTGTCATTGATTTACAGAATTCTGTTTAAGCTATAACTATAGTATACAAATCCCCCGAAGTTCCGTCAAGAAAGCCGGCTTTTTCTGTCAAAAAACTCCAGGAAATCGTATCATGATTCCTGGAGTTCTCAGTCTTATTTATAACCGAATAATCTGTTTCACAATTTTAGTCAGCCAGATCAGCAGATTTCTGCTCCTGCCGGCATTTCTTTTTCCGGTACCATAAGGGACAGGTTTCCATCTGCATCTTCCGCACAGAGAATCATTCCTTCACTGAGGATTCCTGCAAGTTTGGCAGGTTTGAGGTTGGTAACAACCATAACCTTCTTTCCTACCATTTCTTCCGCACTGTAATGAGCTTTGATTCCGGATACAATCTGACGCACCTGGCTTCCAATCTTAACCTGAGAGCAGAGAAGTTTACGGGATTTCTTAACTTCTTCACAGGCAATGATCTCACCAACCTGGAACTGAAGTTTCTCAAAATCGTCAAAGGTGATCTCTGATTTTGCTTCAATATCGATCACGTTTTCTTCTTTTACTTCCTCTGCAGGCTCTTCTTTTTTCGGATGAAGTTCTTCTACTTTGGCAAGTACTTCCTTGAGATCAAGACGTGCAAAAAGAATCTCCGGTTTCTCTGTGACCTTGTTTCCTGACGGATACAGTCCAAATGTCTTAAGGTCTTCCAGAGTACGTTTTTCTGCATTTAACTGTGCAAGAATACGTTCTGTTGTCTCCGGCATGAAGGATTCCAGAAGAGTTGCTCCCATCGCGATTCCCTCAACCAGGTTGTAGAGAACTGTTGCCAGACGATCTTTCTTTGCCTCGTCTTTTGCAAGTGCCCATGGCATTGTCTCATCAATATATTTATTCAGACGCTTGAACAGGGTAAATACTTCTGTCATTGCATCTGCAACACGCAGTTTGCTCATCTTCTCTGCAACTTTGCCCGGAACGGCCAGTACAAAGGATTTGAGGTCATCGTCAACCGGCTCAACAACACCTTTATTCTCTACAAGTCCGCCGAAATATTTATTTGACATGGAAATTGTACGGTTTACAAGGTTTCCAAGTGTATTTGCAAGCTCGGAGTTCAGTCTTTCTACCATCAGTTCCCATGTGATAACACCATCGTTTTCGAACGGCATTTCGTGAAGTACGAAGTAACGGACAGCATCTACACCGAAGAAATCTACGAGTTCATCTGCATAGAGAACATTTCCTTTGGATTTACTCATCTTGCCATCACCCTGAAGCAGCCACGGATGTCCGAATACCTGTTTCGGAAGCGGCAGATCCAGTGACATCAGGAAGATTGGCCAGTAAATAGTATGGAAACGGATGATGTCTTTACCGATCAGGTGAAGGTCTGCCGGCCACAGTTTGTTGAACTGTTCAGAGCTTTCACCCTCACAGTCATAACCGATTCCTGTGATATAGTTTGTCAGGGCATCCAGCCATACATAAACAACGTGTTTCGGATCGAAATCTACCGGAATTCCCCATTTGAAGGAGGTTCTGGATACGCAGAGATCCTGAAGTCCCGGGAGAAGGAAGTTGTTCATCATTTCGTTCTTACGAGATTCCGGCTGAATGAAATCCGGATGTGTTTTGATATGCTCGATCAGACGGTCTGCATATTTGCTCATTTTGAAGAAGTATGCTTCTTCTTTTGCAGGAACGCATGGGCGTCCGCAGTCCGGACATTTGCCGTCTACAAGCTGTGATTCTGTGAAGAAGGATTCACAAGGTGTACAGTACATTCCTTCATAATGTCCCTTGTAGATGTCTCCTTTTGCGTACATTTTCTTGAATATTTTCTGAACCTGTTTTTCGTGGTCAGCATCTGTAGTACGGATGAATTTATCATAGGATGTATTCATCAGATCCCAGATTTTCTTGATCTCGCCGGATACATTATCTACGAATTCCTTCGGTGTAATTCCTGCTTCTTCTGCTTTAAGTTCGATCTTCTGGCCATGCTCGTCAGTTCCTGTCTGGAAAAATACATCGTAGCCTTCCTGTCTTTTATAGCGTGCGATTGCATCTGCCAGCACGACTTCGTAAGTGTTTCCGATATGTGGTTTACCGGATGTGTAAGCGATCGCGGTTGTAATATAATACTTCTGCTTGTCCATTTTATCTCCTCCTGAATCTGAAATTTAATAATACTCAACGGATTGCTGTGCAGCACGCTGCTCCCGCAGTCCTTGGGTATAAAAAAAGACCCCTTCTCATAGAGAAGACGAGTCCTGCCCGTGTTACCACTTCTGTTCGTTCCTGCCTCGCGGTCAGAAACCTCATCGGGTGCGATTCCAGTCTGACATTCCAATCATTTCTGTGATGATCTGTCGCTGTCCTGATACCCTTCCGCTGTAACAGGCGGTCCTGTTGCAGTCTGAACAGTAACTGAAATCTCCATTCCAGTATGCCGTATAGTTTGACCGGCATCAATACTCATCTCGACTGCACCTCTCCCAAGCCATCTTCCATCTGCACCTGCACTTCCCTCTCAGCCACGGAAATCTAAGATTTCCTTCGGGGAATTCTCTGTAATGTGGTCAGCAAATGTACTCTCTTGTTCGTTGAGTTTGCTTATATTCTGCGAAAACTATAATTTCGCTCCTTTCAAAATAGTAGCATATTTGTGGATGTTTGTAAATGAGAAAACAATAGAAAAATAAAACCATCGTATATATCATCGCAGCTGGATGAATATATGCCCCAGGCAACAGGGCTTCGGATTTGGTAAGTCCTAAAATGCTTTGTCACTGCTAGAAGCATAAATAAAAATTGTGAACTCGCTGACGCTCAGACAACACAATTTTTATTTATAACGCAGTTCCAAACCATTAAGAACTTGCACAAATCCTGCAGAGAGTTGTTATATCGATACACTCACTGTCTGTTATCCATATACAGGACTTTTCACTCTACCCATTTTAAATCATTAGGGTGATGGTGCGGCCCGGGCCCTGACGGGCCGTGGCCGCATACCGGCGGCTGCGCCGCCCTTTCAGACTTTCTGCAGGAGTTCTGGAAGTTCTTAGATATGATCTGGCTGTGTTGCTTATAAAAATCGTTTTGTTCGAGTGAAACGAGTTAACGATTTTTATGAGCGTCTTTAACAGTCAGGAATATCTCTAGAACTTCCGAACGACGAAGCCTGTCTGGAAGGGTATTTCATATATCACAGACATGTGAATTCATATCGTATCTACATTTTACTATACATTTAATTCACGTTATTTTATTTCCTATTTCACCTCAAATTCTATGGTTACTTTGAACAGATCTCCGTCAAGATACAGCTTAAATTCTCCTCCCTGCAGCTGAACGAGATCTTTGGCGATCGACAGCCCCAGACCGCTGCCCTCGGTATTTCGGGAGACATCGCCACGGATGAATCTTTCTGTGAGCTCGTCTGCGGAGATGTTCAGTGGCTGTGCAGAGATGTTTTTGAGGGAAAGCTGCACGTTTGGTCGTTCAACTTTGACATCAACGTAAACTCTTGTATTTTCCATTGCGTATTTTGATACGTTTCCGAAAACATTTTCGAGGACTCTCCAGAGTCTGCGTCCGTCTGCACAGATGATTACTTCTTCTTCATCGAAATGGATCACCATCTTCAGGTTTCTTTCTTCAAATTTTTCTTCAAATTCTCCGATCACCTGGTTTACAAGTTCGACAAAATTGAGTTCTGTCATTTCCAGAGAGATATTTCCTGTACTTGCCTTGGAAGCTTCTACGACGTCTTCTGTCAGTACTTTAAGACGCTGTGCTTTATTCTCCAAAACATCCAGATATCCTCTGATCTTAGGATCCTCAGGGTTTTCCCGTTTGAGAAGATCGATGTAATTTATGATCGAAGTCAGCGGGGTTTTGATATCGTGGGAGACATTTGTGATCAGTTCTGTCTTCATACGCTCGTTTTTGAGGCTGTTCTCTACTGCAGCATCCAGACCCTCCCCGATATGATTGATATAATCTGCCATCATCTTCTGCTCGCCGGAAAGCTTTTCTGTTGGAATCTTATACTGAAGATCTCCGTCGGTAATTTTTTTCAGGCCATCCTGAATCTGTTCTCTTCCCCATGCTTTCTTAAGCAGATAATAAAGAACCACCCAGCAGGTCACCACAAATATCAGAAGGAAAAACGGAATATCTGCACCAACAAAAAGTCCGGTAGACATAAACAGTAAAAATACAAATATGCCAAATGCCACGATCGTCTTTATTCTGCTGACCGTATTATTACTCAGAAAAACAATCATATCTGCAAATTTTGAAAAAATCTTTCTGATAAAAAGTAAGATATATCTGAGTACGCTGTCACGCCAGATTGATCCTGCCTTGATACGGCGTACCAAGCTAAGCCATCCCGTAAGGAACCACGCACCGCTCCAGATTCCCAGGATTCCTATTCCGACCAGATAGCCTGCCATGCGCATATCGCCTGAACCCATCACCTGCATCATGATTGCAACTCCATAGATCCAGATTCCAAATACCAGAAATGCAGCAATTTCTGTATACCATCTGTCAAAGAAATTCAGATGTACTTCCTGATCTTCATTGTTTCGACCTGCTGCAAGCGTCAGAATCACCAGACCTGCCAGCACCAGAACAAGAGCCACTGCCGCAATAACAATCATCGGAATAAGCAGCGGTGCAAATTTGTCGTAGTATATTTTTTCCTGTGCTATGCGATCTAATACAGAAAAATCCTCATCTACAGAAACAGCATAGACATAATCCGAATCTGCCAGTCCGACATTTGCGATCATGGTCTGCCAGTAGTTCACTGCCTGGTCAGTAATACCTGTAAATCCCGTCTCACAGTCCTGTTCCTCTGGATATATGATCATATACGGATCAAGTGAATTTCTCATTTTTTTATCAAGGATCTTTTCATAGTTGTCAGCAGTAACTGATTTTATATTGCTGTATACTTTACCAGACTTTTTATCTACAAACAGATAACTGAGATTTGTTTTGCCCTGTGCATATGTTTCCAGACTCTTCTCTGCATCTGCTGCATTGTTATATTTCACAAGAGCCGCATATAAATACTGATATGCTGTACTGATATCACCCTTCCATTTAGTGCTGTCATTCACAATATCAAGAATGCTGTCCGCTCCATCCGGTTTGTATTTTTCTACCAGTGCAGCGTCATTATATTCTCTGGATTCATAATTCCAGACATTTGTATATGCGATATTTCCATCTGCATCTGCAACATATTCTACTGAATCTCTTCGGATTCCTGTATCACTATAAGAACTATCATAATACGAATATTCTTCCCCTGAAAGCATAGAAAGTACATCTTTTGTGTATTCCTGGTTCATTTCAGCATCACTGCCAAACACCAGCTTCAGTTCTCCGGTAATGATCTTATCCGCGAAATCACTGTAATACATATAATAGTTGCTTCCATCTGGTTTTCTGCATACCAGAAGATTTGTGCTTTGATCCCAGGCACCCTGAGACCAGCTAAGTAGATCCTCTGCCTTATATGCAAGACCGGAGGTATTTTTGTGAGTGAGCGTTTTTCCTTCTTTCAGCTCCGCCAGATCGATCAGGTCATCCTCGCTGCTTTCATCGAGAATTTCCCGCTCTTTCAGTGATTCCAGAATTGTATGTGACATACTGTAAACACTGTCTGTAAAACTCTCCGAATCCACATATTTTCTGCTGTCCAATGGCTGAACTCCCTTGCTCATGACATATACAGATGCTCCTGCACTGACGCAGGCTGTCACCAGAAACACTATTGTCAGACAGATAAAAAATGCTTTTATTCCGCTTTTTTTGTACCATTTTTTCTTCATTTTACCCCATTTCCTTTCCATGTTTTCCACAGGTTTCTGTGAAATTTTAAATCTTTTCCACTTTATACCCAAGTCCCCACACAACCTTAAGATAACGTGGTTCCTTCGGATTGATCTCAATTTTTTCTCTGATGTGGCGGATATGGACCGCTACGGTATTATCCGCCGCGATTGCTTCCTCTTCCCAGATACTTTCGTAAATCTGATTGATAGAAAAAACTCTGCCCTGATTTCTGACCAGAAAAAGAAGAATCCTGTATTCGATTGGTGTGAGTTTAACCACATCTCCATCCACACTGACTTCTTTGCGGTCATCATCAATCATGAGCCCGCCGGTCTGATAAATATTTTCTCTTTTTTCTGCCACCGCACCAAGCTGTGTGTATCTTCGAAGCTGTGATTTGACCCTTGCCATCAGCTCCAGTGGGTTAAAAGGTTTCGTCACATAATCATCTGCCCCGACATTTAATCCGAGGATCTTATCTGTATCTTCGGATTTCGCTGATAAAATTATAATAGGAAGAGCGTTTTTTTCACGAATCTTCAATGTTGCCCGGATTCCGTCCAGCTTCGGCATCATCACATCGATGATCAGAAGATCCACCGGATTATTCTGCAGAACCCGGATCGCCTGCTCACCGTCGTATGCTTTGAGAATGTGATGCCCTTCCTGTGCCAGATAGATTTCTATCGCCTCCACAATATCCTTATCGTCATCACATACCAGTATCTCTGCCATTTCCCCTGCCTCCTGTATTTTTGTTTACTGCTCACTTTGGCCACGGTAAACCATCTGCCGTAACCTTGCATTTACTATATCTGCCAAGAATTAATATCCATGGGGTAAAATATTAAGATTTTCTTAATTACTCAGAAGATAGTATCCCGCGAGGTGTTTTGGCATGTTCTTTGCCAAAATCATTTTTTCGCTGTCTCATTTCCTTATTGTAACAGAAACAGTGTTTTTTTGCTATTGTCTGAAAAAAGCAAAATTCCCTATTGACATTTCTATATCATTATGGTACATTATAGTCACAGCAAGAAACTAATAACAATTACTATTATTAAATAAAAATCAATCTAAGTGAGAAAAGGAGATTAAGACTATGGCAAAATGGGTATGTAGTGTATGTGGATATGTTCATGAAGGTGATGAAGCTCCGGAGGTCTGTCCGGTTTGCAAGGCTCCTGCTTCCAAATTTATTAAACAGGACGCTGAGATGACATGGGCTGCTGAGCACGTTGTTGGTGTTGCCAAGGGTGTCAGCGAAGACATTCTTGAAGATCTGAGAGCTAACTTCCAGGGCGAATGCTCTGAGGTAGGTATGTATCTTGCTATGGCAAGAGTTGCTCACAGAGAAGGATATCCGGAGATCGGTCTCTACTGGGAGAAAGCAGCTTACGAAGAAGCTGAGCATGCTGCAAACTTCGCCGAACTTCTCGGTGAAGTTGTTACTGACAGCACAAAGAAAAACCTCGAGATGCGTGTAGAAGCTGAGAACGGTGCTACTGCCGGTAAATTTGACCTGGCTAAACGTGCCAAAGCAGCTAACCTTGACGCTATCCATGATACTGTACATGAGATGGCAAGAGACGAGGCAAGACACGGCAAAGCATTCGCTGGTCTGCTTAAGAGATATTTCGGTTAATATATGAATTTATTGGCAGGTAAAGATTACGGAATACTGTCTATACTATCAAAGAAAGGAGTTTCCAATGGCTGGATTAAAATATAGCCGTCAGAGAGAATCTATCAAAGAGTTTCTCATGACCCGCAGGGATCACCCGACAGCAGATGTTGTCTATGACAATATGAAGATTATTTATCCCAATATCAGTCTGGGAACTGTTTACCGCAATCTTTCCCTGTTATCTGATATCGGCGAGATCAGGAAATTGTCGAATTTCGGCGGTGCTGATCACTTTGATGGAAATACCGAACCGCACAGCCACTTTATGTGTACGGAATGTGGCTGTGTACAGGATCTGGAAACTGATGGATTTGATGATGTGATCCATCACGCAGGCAGGAACTTCGCCGGCAGGATTACCGGCTGCAATGTTCGTTTCTTCGGTCTCTGCGAGGACTGCCTGAAACAATCTGAAAAATAAACGTAACTGTTCTCAGATAACAGTTACCATCGAGTAAATGATAAAGGAGAATACGATTATGGCAAAATGGGTATGTAGTGTATGTGGATATGTTCATGAAGGTGATGAAGCTCCGGAGGTATGTCCGGTTTGCAAGGCTCCTGCTTCCAAATTTATCAAACAGGACGCTGAGATGACATGGGCTGCTGAGCACGTTGTTGGTGTTGCTAAAGGTGTCAGCGAAGACATTCTTGAAGATCTGAGAGCTAACTTCCAGGGTGAATGCTCTGAGGTAGGTATGTATCTTGCTATGGCCAGAGTTGCTCACAGAGAAGGATATCCGGAGATCGGTCTCTACTGGGAGAAAGCAGCTTATGAAGAAGCTGAGCATGCTGCAAAATTCGCTGAACTTCTTGGCGAAGTTGTTACTGACAGCACAAAGAAAAACCTTGAAATGCGTGTAGAAGCTGAGAACGGTGCTACTGCTGGTAAATTTGACCTGGCTAAACGTGCCAAAGCAGCTGACCTTGACGCTATCCATGACACTGTACATGAAATGGCAAGAGATGAAGCAAGACACGGCAAAGCATTCGCTGGTCTGCTTAAGAGATACTTCGGAGAATAAGAATATATCTTCGGGGATTACAAAGGGAGCGGATTTATCCGCTCCCTTATCTTTTTATTCTTCTCATGGGATTCTTTTACGAAAAACCACTTTATAATCATATTTTTTATATGATATTCCGTAATATTTTTTTATTCCTCTTCTCTTTCCAAAGTAGGAATCATAGACACGTCCGTTGATTTCTGTCCATGTGTGATGGTTTCTTGCCCTTGTGTCTCTTGAACACACATTGACATTATTGTATCCTATCACTTTTGCCATATATGCCATTGCACACGCATAGGAAATACAATCACCTCGTCTGTGGTCAAAAAGATCATTCGCATTTATCGCATACCAGTAATTTCCTCCATCACTGAGCCTGCGCCAGCCGCCATATCCATTTGATCGAATGAGCCACTTATAACAGACTTTCAGTTTTTCAGACTTACTCATATGCGAATTTGTGATTCCGTTTACAATCCGACGTGCTCTCTGATACGCTCTAAGGTCACTCCTTTGACCCGAACTGAGTTTCTTACTATTCGGTGCCCTGTAACGGCAGTCCTTTACAGCTTTACTATTTTTCCGGTATTTCCTCTGACCATCAGATGTGATAACCCATCCTTTTGATGACTTTCCCGTTGTGCTGCCAGCACTTACCGTTACCGTCATTGCAGGTAAAACTGCCAGAAGCATGCACATAACTGCTATCAACAATTTCTTTAATTTTCTCACTTTAATCTTATCCTCTTGCAATTCTATTTCCTGACCTTCTCAATCTTTAACAGACTTGCTTCTTTATATATTTATTGTTCAGGCAAGTTTTTTTCTTGTGACCGGAGACAAAGTATACACTCCATATCTGACACCATAGTTTCTGCTGTAGCTTTTGGCTTCTGCAAAAAGCGGATCATATACTCGTCCGTTAATTTCTGTCCATGCGTGAGAATTATCGTCTCTTCTCGATCCATCTGCACAGATATAGACGTTTTTATATCCAAGTGCTTTTGCAAGATATGCAAATGCAGAAGCATCCGCAATACAGTCACCACAGCCACGCTCAAAGTGATCATTTGCCTGCACGGCATACCACATGGATCCTCCCTGATCAAACCGTCTCCAGGTAAAATAGTACTTACTCATAACCCAGCGGAAACAGGCCTCCAGTTTCTGGCTTTTGGACATTCTCTTATTGGTGACTCTGTTTATTACATCTCTTGCATTCTGATACGCTCTGCAATCTAAGGCTTTATTCTTTGACATACGTTTCCCGTTATTATAATAGAAAGTGGAACCCTTTCTCCAGCCTGTTACGTGTTCACGGTCATCTATAAAGTACCGAACGCCTTTGTAAGTTGTGTTTTTCTGCTGTTTGACACCATAGCGATCAAACAGATAGACATATTTTCCAAGCTTATGGCAGCCTGTGAGATACTTTCCATCTTTAAAATATCTTTTTTTGCCATTTGAACATCTGTACCAGCCTTTGATCTGTGTCTTTTTCTTTTTTGCTACTGACGAAGTCTTCTTCGCCTCTGATGAAGCTGTTTTTGCTGCTGCGGATGCTGTTTCTGTAAATACCGGTGCGGTTACAAGCATCGCACAGAGAAACAGTATCAGGATCTTTTTCATTTTTTTCATGGTGTCCATGTCCTCCCTTAATTTGTTTATCTTCCATACAATACCGAGGAAGCCTCTCCAAGGCGATTGTATAGTTTTACTGCATCATCTATATGCGGCGTTCCCGCCTGATACGCACCTGCTGTCACCAGGATATATTCTATATCATCGATCTCAGCAAAGCTTGCCAGACAGCAGCCGGCCTCACTGGTAAATCCGGTCTTGCCACCCATGATCTTGCCATCGATCACAGTTGTATCTGACAGATTCTTGAACATTGTACTGTAAAAGGTAATCCCATCCGGATGTACATTCGTTCCAGGTGTAGAATGATACGGACTTTCGATGATCTCACGGAAAGTACTGTTCTTAAGTGCATAGCGCAGAAGCTCTGCGATGTCTTTTGCCGTACTGTAATGATCATCTGCATGAAGACCTGTTGTATTACAGAAATGTGTATTTTCAAGCCCCAGTTTCTCTGCCTTCTGGTTCATCAGCTCCACAAATCCCTCTTCAGATCCCGCAATTGTATCTGCCAGTGCAATACAGCAGTCTGCTCCTGATGGCAGCATCACACCATAGAGAAGATCGATCGCCTGCACTGTTTCACCTGGCTGAAATCCAGCCTGTGTGGCATCCTGTGCATAAAGATTTGCTATCATATCATTTGTTACAGTAATCTCCTGGTTCAGGTCACTGAGATTCTCGATTGCTACAATCGTTGTCATAATCTTTGTCATAGAAGCCGGATACATCGGTGTTTCTCCATTTATATCTCCGACAACCCTGCCGCTCCCGGCCTGCATAAGAACCGCATAGGAGCTGTTAATTCCGGTAATATCCAGTTCCTTAACTGCCGGCTTTATAAGCTGATTCACCCAGACTGTGATCTGATATCCAAAACCAAAGTTCTGCGAAAGCACCAGAAGCAGAGCAATCACAGCAAGTATCTCTGCCACCAGACAGATAATCCTGTTTCTCCAGGAATTCTTTTTCTTTTTTCCAGCCAAAACTATTCCCTCATTTCCAAACTATATCGTAACTGTTCCGCATCCTCACTGTTACAAGTAAACATGCATTCCAGATCACCTAGATATCATTCTATCATAACTGTTCAGTACCCTCACAGTTACGAGTCAAAATGCATTCCAAATCACCTTCGGTGATGGCATTTTGCCTTGTATGTCTCGGGATTTTGGCAAAAAACATGCCAAAACGCCTCGCGGGATACTACCTTCTGAATAGTTACATTCTATCATAATATCACAGAATACCGTAAAATACATTTAATTATATATTAAGATTTTTGGCAGCCTCAGGCATAGCTGAAACGGACAGCAATGATTTTATTTTTGAAAATATGTTATAAACTGAAAAAAGACACCCCTGTGCTCATGCACGGGATGTCCTTCTTTCATATATTTAGGCAAATTTTACCGGGTTAACCTTTACACCAGGTCCCATAGTTGGGGTCAGAACAACGCTTCTTAAGTACTGTCCTTTAAGTGTGCTTGGTCTAGCCTTTACAATAGCCTCCATGAGCGTCTGGAAGTTGTCGCTTAACTGTTCCTCAGTAAAGGAAGCTTTACCGATCGGAACATGGATGATATTGGTTTTGTCAAGACGATATTCAATCTTACCTGCTTTAATATCATTGATTGCTTTTGTAACGTCCATAGTTACTGTTCCAGCTTTCGGGTTCGGCATAAGACCTTTTGGTCCAAGTACACGACCAAGACGTCCTACAACACCCATCATGTCTGGTGTAGCAACAACAACGTCGAAATCAAGCCATCCTTCATTCTGAATTCTCGGAATGAGATCATCAGCGCCTACGTAATCTGCTCCAGCTGCTTTTGCTTCTTCTGCTTTTGCATCTTTAGCAAATACAAGAACGCGAACCTTTTTACCAGTTCCGTGTGGCAGAACTACTGCACCACGAATCTGCTGGTCTGCATGACGTCCATCGCAGCCTGTACGGATATGAGCTTCGATAGTTTCATCAAATTTAGCAACTGCTGATTTTTTTACAAGGCTGATAGCTTCAGCGGTATCATATAATGTTGCGCGGTCTACTGCTTTAGCAGCTTCCACGTATTTCTTTCCTCGTTTCATTTCTATAACCTCCTGTGGTAATTGCGGGAATTTCCCTCCCACTCACTTCAATTTGTAATTTCTCAGTCTACGACTTCGATTCCCATGCTTCTAGCAGTACCAGCGATCATGCTCATAGCTGCTTCAAGGGATGCTGCATTCAGATCTTTCATTTTCAGTTCAGCGATTTCCTGAACCTGAGCTTTTGTTACTTTTGCAACTTTTGTTTTGTTCGGTACGCCGGAACCGGATTTGATGTTAGCTGCTTTCTTAAGAAGAACTGCTGCCGGCGGAGTTTTGGTTATGAAGCTGAAACTTCTGTCTGCATAAACAGTGATAACAACCGGGATGATAAGATCTCCCTGATCTGCTGTTCTTGCATTAAACTCTTTTGTGAACTGTACAATGTTTACACCGTGCTGTCCAAGAGCAGGACCAACCGGTGGTGCTGGAGTTGCTTTACCAGCAGGAATCTGTAATTTAATATAGCCTGTTACTTTTTTTGCCATTTTTCGGCACCTCCTATGTGGTATTGGCGGGGGTTGTTCCCTCCCACTTGAATGTGTTTACGCTTTCTTAATATCTGCGAAACTTATTTCTACCGGCGTTTCGCGGCCAAACAATTCAACATTGATAGTAACCGTCTGCTTCTGAGTGCTGAGCGCAGAAATAACGCCTGTGGTGTCCTTCCAGGCTCCGCCTGTTACGACAACCATGTCACCCTCTGCAAAATCTACCTGAATGTCTTCGTTCTTGATTCCTAACGGAAGCATTTCTTCTTCTGTAAGCGGAACCGGTTTGGATCCCGGTCCTACGAAACCTGTAACACCTCTGGTGTTACGAACAACATACCAGGTATCATCATTCATGACCATGTTGAGAAGCACATAGCCCGGAAACATTTTTTTCTGGACCTGCTTTGCAGCACCATTTCGCATTTCCACTACATCCTGCAGAGGAACACGAACTTCCAGAATCTGGTCTTCCAGGTGTCTGTTTTCGATTGTTTTTTCAATGTTGGCTTTTACCTTGTTTTCATACCCTGAATAAGTATGAACAACATACCATTTTGCTTCTGACATACAATCACCGTTATCCTTATTTCATTAAAAGATTTACACCTTCCAGAATGGCAGAATCCATAATACTGATAATCACAGCAAGAACTACTGTAATGGCAACAACCGCAATGGTCTGTTTAACCAGTGTAGGTCTGTCCACCCAGACAATCTTTTTGAATTCCGATTGAAGTCCCTGAAACCATTTTTTCTTCTGACCAGTGCCAGCAGATTTTTCTTTCTCTTGCATAGTCTAACCTCACAAAACTCACAATACTTTGTGATTACTTTGTTTCCTTGTGCAGAGTATGGGTACGGCAGAACTTACAATATTTCTTTGTTTCAAGACGCTCAGGATGATTCTTTTTCTCCTTGGTCATATTGTAGTTACGCTGCTTGCACTCCGTACATGCCAATGTAATCTTAACGCGCACAACTTCCACCTCCAGTGTTTTCATTTGCGTGAGTCTTCTTTTTATTTTTTGCATAAAAAAAAGACCTAACTTCCATGTCGCCCGTCTAGTTTAGCACACATTACATATAGAAGTCAAGAGTTTTGCATTCATTTTTATAGAAGTATTTCTTATAAAACAAGTTTACTCTTGTCAATGTTCTTTTCGTAGTGTATGATAAAAAAGTCGAATGCCCTCAGTTTTCTGGGGGTCTATAATTTTTATATTAATATAGGAGCGGATTTTATGTTTAATCGATTCAAGGATGACTTGAAGAAGTATTGGAAATATGCTATCTATTCTTCCAATGCTCAGTTAAAATCCGAAATAGCCAATTCCTATCTGAACTGGCTCTGGTGGATACTGGATCCTCTTTGCTTTATGCTGATCTATGTATTCATGTTCGGATATGTGTTCAAGTCCAAGGAACAGTACTTTGCAATTTTCGTCTTTATCGGTATCACTTTGTGGGATTTCTTTAATAAGAGTCTTCTCCAGAGTGTCAAAGTAATTAAGGCCAATAAACCGATCGTATCCAAAGTATATATACCTAAATTCATCCTTCTCTTCGTCAAGATGGGCGTCAACGGTTTTAAGATGTGTATTTCCCTTCTTATCATTGTTGCCATGATGATCGTATGGAGAGTTCCGGTAACCTGGAATGTTCTGTATTTCATTCCGATCCTGATGACTTTGATCGTCCTGGTGTTTGGATTTTCCTGTTTTCTCCTTCACTACGGAGTATTTGTAGAAGACCTTTCCAATGTACTGAACATTGCACTGCGTTTTCTGTTTTATCTTACCGGTGTATTCTGGAATATTATGGACAGACTTCCTGCCCCGTATAACAGCTATGTCGGAAGGGGAAATCCTATCGCATTCTTGCTGACTGCTTCCCGTGACTGTCTGATCTACGGCCGGACGCCACACAGAAAGCTTCTGCTTCTCTGGTTTGTGATCGGTCTCATTATCAGTATCTTAGGTGTACGCAAGATCTACAAAAATGAAAACAGTTATGTAAAGGTGATATAATATGGAAGAGAAACATGCTATTGAAGTCACAGATCTGGTGATCAGTTATCAGAATCTCAAGAAGACTTCTATCAAGAAAAACCTGCTGCACTTCCGTCGCCAGAAGGCTGACCGTTTTGTAGCTGTAAAGGGAATCTCCTTCTATGTACGTGAAGGCGAGATCCTCGGAATCATCGGCAAGAACGGAAGTGGTAAATCCACCACTCTGAATGCCCTGGCCGGAATCTTTTCCCCGGACAGCGGAACAATTGATCTGAAGGGACATTCCATTTCCCTTCTGTCCATCGGTGTTGGTTTCCAGCGTGAAATGACCGGAAGAGAAAACATCGTCCTCTCTGGTATGCTTCTCGGTTTCTCCGAGGAAGAAGTTCGTGCCAAAGAAGAAGAAATCGTTGAATTTGCCGAACTCGGTGAGTTTATCGATATGCCTGTAAGGACATACTCCAGTGGTATGTATTCCAAACTGGCATTCTCCATTACTGCTATCCTGGAAACCGACATTATGCTTATCGATGAGGTATTGAGTGTCGGAGACCAGAAATTCAAGAAAAAAAGTTACAACAAAATGAAGAGTCTTATTTCCAACAAAGATCGTACAGTTGTCATCGTATCCCACAGCATTGATACGCTTCAGGAGCTGTGTGACACAGTTATGTGGATGCACGACGGACAGATCAAACGGATCGGAGATCCTAAACCGGTTCTTGCAGAATATGTAGACTTCATGGAAAACAACTAAAAAACTGTGCTGATCATCTGATCAGCACAGTTTTTATATTTACTGCTATTTTCCATTTCTGAGAAATACATGATAAAACTTCTCTCTGGCTCCACCCGGAATCGCACCAACAGTTGTACGGACCAGACAATTTTGGATGTATTCCTTCTTTGTAATGAAATTCTTACAGTAGAGATATCTCTGAAAACGCAGTACCCAGTACAGATAATCGCGTCCTCCTCTGCGGTCATACATGCCATTGCCAGTCCGCATATCAAGAATTACCTCCTGCACATTATACCCCTTACAGCCCTTGCGCAGCATACGTATCCAGAGATAATAATCCTCAAATCCGGGAAAATCCTGATAACTTCCGACGCGAAGAACCGATTCCTTACGGAACATCACACATGGATGATTGAAAGGGTTTCTCTTCTTCGCATACTGCAGGATTTCTTCAGAAGTACGCGGAAGCACTCTCAACCTGTCCATATCTCCCGGTTCTCTGACAAATTCCTGCAAAGTACCACTCACCAGATCATATCCGTCTCTCTCTATGATACGGAACTGTCTCTCACAGCGATCTGGTCTGCTGATGTCATCACTGTCCATTCTTGCGATCACGGAACAGCGGCACCTTGGAACACCTGTACGCAGGGCCTTTCCAAGTCCCTTATTTTCTTTCAGGCGAATGATCTGAAGTTTCTCGTCCATTTCTTCCTGTGCCCAGCTGATCACTTCATTTAATTCATGTGTCAGTGCTCCATCACAGACAAGAACAAAATCCGAAAAAGGCAGTGTCTGTGCAAGCATACTCTCAATACTCTGACGAAAAAACTCCGGTTTTTCTTTTCCGTAAACTGCCATCAGAACAGAATAGGTCTTCTCTGCATCTGTTCCCATACTATCACTCCTTAATTCTGGTATTGTGATGGTTCATCTCCTGTACAGACGGAGGATTCCAGTATTCTCCATACATCTGTCGGAGAACAAAATCATAATCCTTCGGTCCTCTCAGTGAAATATCTTCAAAAGGATAATCGGCTCCTCTGCCGTAATGCTTCCTGTGAAACATTTCTTTGAGCTTATGGATTCCCATAAAGTTTACCAGGTATGGAGAACTGTCATAGGAATATTTCTGCATCATCCGGTCGAGGCGCTTCAGTTCTCTGTCCGTACGGAAGATCTTTTCGACCGGAAGCACCTTGCCCGCAGAAATTAACAGCTGCTCATGCAGCGGTCTTTTGCGCTTAAGATCAACATTTGTTGAAAACAGCGAGTAATTCACTCTTGCTCTCGCGATCAGAAGGCCAAAACAGTGGATCTTGCGGATATATTTGTTTCCTGGCATTCCATCCAGCGGAAAGATGTCGATCCATGCTTCCTTCTCCGCATCAACAGCAGCAGATTCATCAATCACCTTGACACGGCTGTCTGTGATCCTTGGCACATAATGATTATAGCCCTTTGTTTTCTTGAAACTGCAGTAATGAAGATATTCCGGAAGTTCCTTCTCGACAATCTTTTCAAATCGTCTGAAGTCCGGTCTCGGCATTCCTACATCAATATCATCATCCCACGGAATAAATCCCTCATGTCTTACTGCACCCAGAAGTGTACCTCCCAGCGCATAGTAACGAAGATGATATTTCTCACATATTCTCAGAAACTCCTTCAGAATATCCAGTTCCACAAGCTGGAGCTTTCTGAGATCATTTTGGTTCTCTGTTTTCTGTTCCATCATGACGGATATCCTCCCTGGTAATTTCTTCCACCGAATCCTTCAGAGCATTTATCTGATCATCATCCACTCCCTCAGAAACTTCCTTCTGGAAAAAGATCTTTACTGTCATCAAAAGAAGCTTCAGATCGAGGAAAAACGAATAGTTTTCTATATAGAAAAGGTCCAGCTTCAGTTTATCGTATGGTGTCGTATTGTATTTGCCATAAACCTGAGCATAACCGGTAAGTCCGGCTTTCACCTTCAGTCTGTAATAAAACTCCGGTATCTCTTTCCGATACTCACGCATGATCGTCTGACGTTCCGGCCTCGGACCTACCAGCGACATATCTCCCATAAACACATTAAACAATTGCGGAAGCTCATCCAGATGAAGATTTCTCAGCACCTTTCCGACAGGAGTGATTCTGGAATCATGTTTTGATGCAAGGCGTGCTCCGTTTTTCTCCGAATCCACACACATACTGCGGAATTTACAGATTTTGAATGGTCTGCCGCCAAGTGTAAGTCTCTCCTGAAAATAGAATACAGGACCGCCATCGTACAGCTTGACGCACAATGCCGCAATCAGCATGATCGGAGATGAAACAATGATTCCCAATGCAGATACCACAATATCCAGAATTCTCTTGGCCGCTCTCTGTTCTATAGAAAGCCCCATATTCTTTGCAACCAGAAGTGGTGTATCAAACAGATGGATACGCTCACTTCCCATCAGGATCACATCCGAGATCTTTGGACTCAGATAACAGCGAATAGAATGTGCAAAACAATGCTTCAGATAACGGTTACGGATCTGAGAAGGAAGATCCCAGATAATAACTCCGTCATACTCCTTCATCAGACGGTAAATCTCCTTCTCGCCCATATCAATATGGACTTTACCGCTGATCTCATATTTGTCTTTACGGGAGTTCATCTTTTGTATCAGATCGCCCGGATCTCTGTCTCCGTAAATTACCAGAAGCTTACGTGCCTGATAAAGTCTGGAGTAAATATATCTGGATCCCCAGATCCAGATCAGAATGATCACAAACTGTACCAGTGTCATCTCAACCATCGGCCGCGGATCCAAGAACCAGCGGTTGATCAATGTAATCTGGAAATACGTAAAAATATTCGTACAGATCGTTGCGATCGTCATCGAATAAAATACATCGATCCTCTTCAGATAACCAACCTTCAGTCCTCCATACAATCTGGAAAACAGGACATTGATCAGTGCATAGATTGCGATCAGCACCCAGTTACCCTTCCTCCAGAAAGGCTCAAAGATCAGGCCTCTGTAAAAATCGTACCAGATATACGCAAAAACAGCTGTCTGGGCAATTACCACAAGGCTTGCCAGACAGAAAACAACAAAGCGTTTAAAATCTTCTCGTCTTTTCACCAGAATACCTCTTATTCTACCATTAATTATGATATTTATTATTTCTTTTTCCTGACGTTGCTATTATAACGTATATCTTCTTTTCCGTCCAGTCATTGCACGATCTTTGCATTGCTCCATCTGTCCCGGCAGATTTTGTTGTGAATCTGAACAAAAACTTTTCTTATTTTGTAGAATTTTAGTACATTTTTTCGATTTTTTGTTGATTTTACACCTATTTATTATATTTTTTTCTTTTTTTTAATGCACTCTTTACAATTCATAAAATTTTTCTTCAATAAATTCACACTTTTTTGCTCAAAATTGTAGAAATATTTTTGTAAAAATTGTATAATGTAGGTTATACAAGGATTATTAAAGGAAAGTGAGGGTTCACTATGAAACAAAACAACATGTTAGCGATGATCCTGGCTGGCGGCCGTGGCAGTCGTCTCCATGAACTTACCAACAAAGTTGCCAAACCGGCAGTTTCATATGGCGGTAAATACCGCATCGTTGATTTCCCGTTAAGCAACTGCGCTAACAGCGGTGTCGACATCGTGGGTGTTCTTACCCAGTATGAATCTGTCCTTCTGAACAGTTATGTAGCAGCAGGCGGTCGTTGGGGGCTTGATGCAAGAGAGAGTGGCGTTTTTGTTCTCCCGCCTCGTGAAAAGGCCGACGCCGATCTGGATGTATACAGAGGTACTGCTGACGCAATTTCTCAGAATATCGATTTTATCGATAAATATTCACCGGAATATCTCTTAGTTCTCTCCGGTGACCATATCTACAAAATGAATTATGATAAGATGCTGGATTACCATAAAGAAATGAATGCCGATGCAACGATCGCAGTCATCGAAGTTCCGATGAAGGAAGCAAGCCGTTTCGGTATCATGAACACAGATGGCAACGGCCGCATCGTTGAATTTGAAGAGAAACCAGAACATCCAAAGAGCAATCTCGCATCTATGGGTATTTATATCTTTAATTGGAAGCTTCTCCGCAAGATCCTCCTTGCTGATATGAAGAATCCGGATTCCCATCATGACTTCGGTAAGGATATCATTCCATGTCTCCTTGACGATAACAAAACACTCGCTGCATACAAATTCAAAGGCTACTGGAAAGACGTAGGAACCATCGACTCCCTCTGGGAAGCAAACATGGATCTTATCGATTCCAGAAACGAACTGAACCTGAACGATCCGACATGGAAGATTTACACAGAGGACACTCCGGCTCTTCCTCAGTACATTGGACCAAATGCCAAGATCAACAAAGCATTCATCACACAGGGCTGTGTTGTAGAAGGCGAAGTAAGTCATTCCGTACTGTTTACCGGATGTACCGTTGGCGAAGGTGCAAAGGTTATTGACAGTGTGCTCATGCCAGGCGTAGAGGTAGCGGCCGGTGCCGTTGTACAGCGTGCACTTGTTGCTGACAATGTCAAAATCGGACAGGGTGCTGTTGTCGGTAGTGCTAACAGCGAAAACATCGAGCTTGTGTCCAAACGTGTAAAGGGGGTAGAATAACATGGCAAGAGCATTTGGAATTGTTACATCTTCCGGAACCCATATTAAGATAGAAGGAATGCAGCAGTATCGTCCGATCGGTGCTTTCTCCTTCCTTGGAAGATATCGTGTCATTGACTTTCCTATTTCAAATATGAGCAACAGCGGTATTGACCGCATTCAGGTATATGTAAGAAACAAACCGCGTTCACTGGCAGAGCATCTGGGAACCGGACGCCATTACAACATCAACTCCAAGCGCGGCAAACTTCAGCTCATGTTTGCCCAGAACAGTTCTGAGAATGATGTATATAATACAGATATCGCTGCTTTTGCAGAAAATCTTGAATTCATAGAGCGTATGCATGAGCCATATGTTATCATTGCACCTTCCTATATGGTATATGCACAGAATTACAGTGAACTTCTGCAGGCACATATCGATTCTGAAGCAGATATTACTCTTCTGTATCATTCCGTTGATAATGCAAGAGAAGCGTTCATTAACTGTGATGTTCTGAACCTGAACAAACAGAAAGGCGTCGAGTCCATCGAGAAGAACCGCGGAAGTGCTCAGAAACGTAATATCTTCATGGACACTTACATTATGAAGAAAGAGCTTCTTATTGAGCTGATCAAGAAAGCCAAAAAGATTTCTTCCATGTACACTCTTGCCCAGATTGTAAACACCTGTGCCGGAGAGCTTGATATCCGTGGTGTTGCCCACAGAGGTTACTTTGCTTCTATCACAGATTTCAACAGCTACTACAACGCAAACATCTCTCTGATTGACTTCAAGACAGCAGATGCCTTGTTCAATCCGGAATGGCCGATCTATACCAGAACGAACGACTCCTGCCCGACTCAGTACCTTGAGGGAGCAGATGTTAAGAATTCTGTTATCTCCAACGGATGTCTGATCGAGGGAACTGTAGAGAATTCTGTTATCGGACGTGGCTGCCAGATCAAACCAGGTGCCGTGGTTAAGAACAGTGTTGTACTTGCTCATACTGTTGTCGGCGAGAATGCACATCTCGAGAATCAGGTTATGGATAAATGGGCCAAGGTTATTCACGGCAATGAGATTATTGCTGAGGAGGGACACCCTGGATATATCCGCAGAGATGACGTTCTCTGATTTCAACAAGTCTTCATGATGAATAGATAAATACATAAAGCAACCCCGATGAATGATTTTCCTGACAGTTCAGGACATCCACTCATCGGGGTTTTATTTCACCCTGTATTCTTTTATAATATGACCGTGATCTTCAGACCTTTTCCATTTTTATTCTCTGCTGTGATCTTACCCTTATGTGCCTGCACGATTGCTTTTGCCACTGACAGTCCGATACCGGATCCTCCTGTGGCAGAATTTCTGGAACTGTCCAGTCTGTAAAATCTCTCAAACAGAACATCGAGTTTTCCTGTGGGCAGGTTTTCCGCATCATTATATACTTCCAGCAAAATCTTCTTGCCATTCTTCTTAAACTTTAATGTGATATTTCCATTTTCGGAAGAATATTTTATCGCATTATCCATCAGGATTCCCACCATCTGGCGAATAGAACGCTCGTCTCCGATATAGGAAAGATTTTCCTCTATATAGGATGTCAGATTTTTTTCACGGGTCTGTGCCAGTACTTCGTATGGCTGTACACAGTCTGACACTGCGTCTGAGATACAGAATTCACTTTTTTCTTCTATCCCTTTTTCTTCGTCCAGCCGGCTCAGGGTTACAAGCTGCTGCACCAGACCGGAGAGTCTCTGTATCTGTTTTCGGGTACTCCTGGTCCACTGTGATTCCCCGCTCTCCATCTCCAGGACTTCTGTGTTCGCATCAATGATGGTAAGCGGCGTTTTGAGTTCATGGCTGGCATCTGTGATAAATTGTTTCTGTTTCCGGATACTTTCTTCCACCGGTCGAAATACCATTCTGGAAAAAATCACTACAAGTACAAAAACGGCCGCAAGACCAAGAACGGATACCGCGATCGTCGTCACAAGTACTGCTCTGAAATTCGAGATCTCCCGGCGGCAGTCCAGAAAGACATATTTCTGTCCTTCTTCAGTCTGTATTACTCTGTAACGGTAAATCCCCTGAAATCCGGTTGTTTTGTTACTGGTCTGAATATTCTGCGTATATGTTTCTGCTGTTTCCTCATCTACAGCCGCGATCCGATCCAGATCATAGTCTGTTATCTCTCCATTTTCATTCACAGTCACCATGAAATATCGGGTTTCAAATGGAGTCTCTGCCGAAAAACGACTCTTGTTGTTTTTATCTCCCTGCGGTTTCTCAGGCGGAGTGTCTGTAGATTCTTCATCCCCTGAAAGGGTATTCACTTTTTTATCTGCCTCTACCGGGAGCGGTCCTTCCGGAAATTTCCCATCATTCTGTGCAAGAAGTTCTGTCATCTCATCTGCACATTTCAGCATCTCCCTGTAATTGCTGATATTGACGACTCCCATGATCGCAGCAAGTACCAGCATCGTTGACAGCATTGCCACCAGAATAAATTTTTTTCTTAAATCCCGTATCATGACTGTATCTCCAGATAATATCCCTGACCTCGCGCCGCTTTAATCTTCACATTTGCTCCGACAGCCGCCAGTCTTTTTCTGAGATAGGAAATATAAACCCATACCACGCCAACATCTGCGTCACTGTCATATCCCCAGATTTTTTCCATGAAACGGTCTGTCGAGATCACCTGGCTTGGATTTGCTGCCAGAAGTTCCATCACCTGAAACTCCTTGTTTGGCAGTCTGCATACATCGGTTGGAGATTTTAATTCAAAGGTAGTACAGTCCAGTGAAAGATTTCCTACCTTCAGCGTGGAGCTGACAGCTTCCGTTCGTCTTCTTGTCACGGAGCGTATTCTTGCAAGAAGTTCTTTCGCCGCAAAGGGCTTACTGAGATAATCATCTGCACCACTGTCCAGCCCGAGAACACGGTCATCCACCTCGGATTTCGCGGTAAGAATCAGTACCGGTATGTCATTACCCTGTGCACGAATATTTTTTAATACCGTAATGCCGTCCATCTTCGGCATCATGATATCCAGGATCGCACCATCGTAATTATCAGCTTCCAGATAATTCAATGCATCCTCTCCATTATAAACCGCATCTACAGAATAGTTGTTGTGCTTCAGGATTGCCACCAGTGCATCAGAAAGGTCTCTCTCATCTTCTGCAAGTAAAAGTCTCATACGCTCCTCCTTTATTGTCACTATTTATAATCCGTCATTTCATTCCGAAACAGACATTCTCGCTGTCCCAAAATATACCTACCTTTATAATATTCCCTATGCAAGTGCTTCCGGCTTCTCTGTTTCATAGTCAGACCACTGCGTTGTGGAAGAAGCACCGGAAAGATCCGCTGTATCGGAATACGAAGCTACAGTTACAGTATAACTGCTTTCGCCTTCTACGTAAACCGTTCCATCGGTTCCTTTTACCGTAACCGCATTTCCATCTTCATCTGTGATTGTTCCGTTGCTGGAAAGACTGGTCAGCGTACTGTCACCTGTCACGGTCCAGGTACATCCTTCACCAATGTAGAGATTGCAGTATCCATCTCCTCCTTCACCCGCATTGCTCTCATCATCTGTCACTGCTCCGGTAAGTGTACTTCCGTCTGTCATATAAAAATCAAGCTGACTGATGCTGTCCCAGACTACATCTCCCTGCATTTCCTGATTCTCGGCTGTAAACAGACACTCTGCACCGTTGGCTCCGCTTTCTCCCCATCCTCTCTGGTTGCTGTTTCCTGTACATTTCAGGAAAAACTCGCTGTCATCGGCATAGGTGATGTCCACATCAGAGAGAGTGATCGTTGACTCTGTATTGGTTGTATAAAACATTCCACCATTTCCTGCTGTCAGGGAACCGCCGTTCATTTCAAAGGTGCTGTTGCCAACCTCGGAGTCTCCTGACATGCTCTGATAAAGAATCACATTCCAGGTACAGTCGTTCTGCTCGCTGTCACTCATATTTCCGGTCAGGTCTGAATCAAACAGATGAATCGAATTCAGACCTTCAATGCAGATTGCTTCAGATCCATTCGCGGTAAGAGCTGCATTATTTACGGAAATATCTGCTGTACTGTAAATTGCCGGGGAACCAACTCCATTGGATGTATAAGTTCCTCCATCCACTACCATGGTTCCGCCTCCACGGTCACTTCGGATCGCCGCTGAGGATTCTCCATTCGTTTCCACTGTCATGTCCCAGGCATAGAGCTTACCGCCGCCTGCTGCATGAATACCTCCTGACGTATCCTGTTTCGTTGTGATCGTATCATTTGCCGTATAAACGATTCCATCACCGTAGGCAAATAATCCTGCTGCTCCCTTCGAATCCGTATCAATCGTGGAATTGCTTACATATGCTTCGCCGTCTGTTGTAAGGACTGCTGCTCCAACTCCGTAGAAGCTGGAGTTATCACCACCCTGACTGTCCGAGGATTCTCTTGTGATCGTTGAATTCTTTATAGAAACCTTTGCTCCCTCTGAGATATGTGCCACATTCTCGTCAGTTCCCGTAGAACTCAATGTCTCTCCATCTACTGTTGTGTCCTCTGTATAGTCGTTTGCAGCGTCATAGCTTTCTACTCCCTGTGACTGTCCGCCAGGTGTACCTCCCGGGCCACCCTGTCCGTCACCCTGCGGTGGTTCGCCATCCGGCTTTTCTCCTAACGGTGGTTCACTGTTGTCTCCATCCGGTTTTTCCGGTGGCTCACCGTCCGGCTTTTCTCCCTGGGTTCCTGCCTTATCATCTAAAGCTTTGCTATCCGAATCGTCCGATGAACTGTCCTTCGTTGATTCTGCTGCTATCTCCGCTGAGCTTCCTGCTGCATAGACACTTGCAGTTGACATACTCAAAACCAGACCTGACATTACTGCCACATATTTTTTCTTCATAAAAAAATTCCACCTTTCTTAGTAACCATATATCTTTTGAAATACTTTGTTTTCGTTTCGATATACATACTATAAAGGTGGAACTTTAATTCTACTTTAAAGAAGCTGTGAAGATTCTGTGTTGCTGTTACCTTTTATCTGTAGTACTGATTTCCATTCACTGCTGCCACAATGCACTCGATTCCTTCAAGGATCAGATAGGCACCCACAAGTACTCCCATGGAAAAAATCGTGATCATTGGCCGGAATACCAGCAGGAATCCTACGATCAATCCGAGAATATTCAAAATCATCGAAATATAATAGTAGGTTGTTCCAAAATGCATTCTCATATACTGAAGATGGGAAAGTCTGGAGACACAGTGTGCAATAATCCAGATTGGAAGAATCATTGCGATCGCCCAGGTTCCTGCACCTGGATGAACGATCAGCATAAAACCTGCCATCACACTCAAAATTCCTGTTATCAGAGAAAGGATGGGACCGAATCCGGTAAAGCGTTCCATTCTGACATACAGAATAATATCTGCAATTCCTGTGAGTATCGCAAGAACTCCACATACGATTACGATCCAGGTAATGATTCCTACGGGCTGTCTCACAATAAAAAGTCCAAAGATAATCAGAATGATTCCTATGATCAGTTCTGTCCATCCGATATCAGACTGTCTTCTCATAGTGCTCATCCTCCTTTGCTTCAATCTTCTCTTCGTTTCCTTTGAGGATTGCCATAAACTCATCTCCTGTGATTGTCTCTTTTTCATAGAGATAATTTGACAGTTCATCAAGTTTCTGGCGATTATCCATAAGGATTTTCTTTGCTTTCTCGTGTTCTCTCTTGACCAGTTCAACTACCTGACGGTCAATTTCATTCTGTGTATCTGCGGAGCAGGCCAGAGATGCATCGCCTCCAAGGTACTGGTTCGTCACGGTTTCCATGGCTACCATATCAAAATCGTCGCTCATACCATATCGGGTGATCATAGAACGTGCAATCTTGGTCGCCTGTTCAATATCATTGGAAGCGCCGGTTGTCACTTCTCCAAAAACAACTTCTTCTGCGGCACGTCCGCCGGTAAAGGTTGCGATCTTGTTTTCCAGTTCTTTTTTGGTCAGAAGATATTTATCTCCCTGTTCTACTTGCATGGTATAACCAAGTGCTCCGGAGGTTCTCGGAATGATCGTGATCTTCTGCACTGGTGCGGAATGTGTCTGCATGGCCGCCACAAGTGCATGACCAATCTCATGATAAGCTACGACTTTCTTTTCCTGATCGGAAAGTACTGCATTTTTCTTCTGATATCCTGCGATAACGACTTCTATGCTTTCTTCCAGATCTGCTTCTGTTACAACTTCACGATTGTCTCTGACTGCACGCAGTGCTGCCTCATTTACGATGTTGGCAAGCTCTGCTCCGGAAGCTCCGGAAGCCATTCTTGCAATCGTGTGAAAATCAACATCATCTGAGAGCTGGACTTTCTTTGCATGTACCTTGAGAATTGCCTCACGGCCTTCGAGATCCGGAAGTTCGACTGGGACTCTTCGGTCAAAACGTCCCGGACGGGTCAGGGCGGGATCAAGGGATTCCGGGCGGTTGGTTGCCGCCAGAATGATCACTCCATTGTTTCCCTCAAAGCCATCCATCTCTGTAAGAAGCTGGTTCAGTGTCTGTTCTCGTTCATCATTGCCGCCTGCCATCTGTCCGTCTCGTTTCTTACCGATGGCATCGATCTCATCAATAAATACGATGCATGGTGCTTTTTCTTTTGCCTGTTTAAAAAGATCGCGGACTTTGGATGCGCCCATACCGACAAACATTTCCACGAATTCGGAGCCTGACATGGAGAAAAATGGAACATTGGACTCTCCGGCTACTGCTTTTGCCAGCATGGTTTTTCCGGTACCTGGAGGGCCTACAAGCAAAACTCCTTTTGGCATGGAAGCACCGACTCTGGTGTATTTTTCCGGGTTATGGAGATAATCTACGATTTCCTGGAGGTTTTCTTTTGCTTCTTCTTCACCGGCAACATCACTGAAGCGAATGCCCTCTGTTGATGGTACGTAAACTTTAGCGTTGCTCTTTCCCATACCGAAGGCCATGGAGTTTTTGCCGCCCATCTGGTTCATCAGTTTTCTGCTCAGATACTGGCCGAGTGCGATAAAGATCACCAGGGGCAGAATTCCTGTCAGCAGGAAGCTGGCTATCGGTGACAGCTGTTGATCGATTTCTTTGGAGAATTTTGCTCCTGCTTTGTAAAGGCGTTCTGTCAGTGTAGGATCTTCCATCACGCCTGTTTTATAAATGGTGTCTGAATCATCTTTGTCTGTAAAAAGGATCTGATTGTCCTCAATCTGAACGTCTTCGATTTTTTTCTGTTCGATCTTAGTCATAAAGGTTCCATAGTCTACTTCTCTGACCATGCTTTTTGCGAACATCGGTGTGATGACTACGTTAAAGATGACCAATATCAGAAGTACGATCCCATAATAGTAAAGCAATGGCTTTTTGGGTGATTTTACTTCTTTCATTCGTGTCTCCTCCGTTTCTTATTTTTACTATGTATTATAGTACTATAAGAAACGCTTTAACATAGACAAAATCGAGAATGTGGGGAAAAGAAATGAAGTGGGTTGTGGGGATGGATTACGGCAGAGGACTTCCCGTGTAGGGACGTAGAATACCGCTGCGTCTGCTGCTTGATGCATGCGTCTGTTATCCGCCAGTCGCCCTGACTCGCTGGCGCTCAGACAGAGGGCTTGATGGCGGAAATTAGCCTGCATCGCGCTACGCAGGCCTCGCGAGTATTCCTGTCCTTACACGGGAATCCTTCTGCCTGTAAACCGACCCCAAATGCACCGAGGGAAGGAGTAACTAAAGTGGCTGTCCAGTAACTGTTCACAGGTAATATCCCGCGAGGTGTTTTGCCATGAATATGGCAAAATTCCGAGACATACGGGGCAATGCCATCAACGAAGTGATGCCTTGACAGCTGCTTTTGGAAATGATAGTGGGTCAAAAGAGAGCGTAAATTAGCCTCTTATGTTTCACGATGCACAGACAGAGTAAACCCCATATCCAGAGTGAAATACTCGCGAGTACTGCGTTATGAGATGCATGCGCAGCGGTATTTCTTATTCTGGATATGGGGCTTACTCTGTCGTATACATTAAAACACTTAAAAAATCAAAAATCAGAACTTACGGAAACGTGCATACCTGCGCTCCAGGAGTTCCTCCTCAGATAAAGCAGTGTACTTCTGCAGAAACTCTCCGATCCTGTCATTCAGTCTTTCTGTCACCTGCCACAGGCTTTCAGAAGTCAGATTTTCCGGTTCCGGGATCACCTGCTCAATGATGCCCTTCTCATAGAGATCCGCGGCCGTCAGCTGCATAACCCCTGCAGCCTCCTTCGCCCTTGCACTGTCCTTCCAGAGAATACTTGCAAAACCTTCCGGCGAAAGAATCGAATACACAGAATTTTCCAGCATCCATACCTGGTCACCTGCTGCAAGTGCAAGCGCACCGCCACTTCCGCCTTCCCCTGTCACAACAGACAGCACCGGCGTCTTAAGACCTGCAAGCTCCCAGAGATTACGGGCGATCGCCTCACCCTGTCCCCGTTCCTCTGCCTCGATACCGCAGAATGCTCCCGGAGTATCAACAAAACAAAGAACCGGTCGATGGAACTTCTCCGCCTGCTTCATCAGACGAAGTGCCTTACGATAGCCCTCCGGCATCGGCATACCGAAATTATGCGCGATATTTTCTTTTGTGTTAGTTCCTTTTTCCTGCACGATCACAGTGACAGGTCTGCCGTGGAATTTTGCGATTCCACCAACAATGGCCTTGTCATCACCGTAGTTGCGGTCTCCATGGAATTCGATAAAATCTGTAAAAAGTGCTTCTATATAATCACTGCCGGATGGACGGTCCACCTTACGTGAAATCTGGACACGATCCCAGGCAGTGAGATAAGGATTGATGCCAACAGGTGATCCTGTATCTCCCTTATCACTTCCATCTGTCTTCTCGGCCTGACCCTCGGCAGCTGCATTTGCATGAAGCTCCAGAATCTTTCCAAGCGTCTCCTTCAGATTCTCACGTCTTACAATATCATCTACAAAACCATGCTCCACAAGAAACTCCGCTCTCTGAAATCCCTTCGGAAGCTTCTGACGGATCGTCTGCTCGATCACACGAGGTCCGGCAAAACCAATCAACGCTCCCGGTTCTGCCAGGATAATATCTCCCAGCATTGCAAAGCTTGCCGTCACACCACCGGTCGTCGGTTCTGTCAGGACAGATACATACAGAAGTCCGGCTTTACTGTGACGCTCCAGTGCCGCAGAAGTCTTTGCCATCTGCATCAGAGATGTGATTCCCTCCTGCATTCTGGCACCTCCCGAACAGGCAAAGATAATAACCGGGAGTTTTTCCTCAGTAGCACGCTCCACCGCTCTGGTAATCTTTTCACCGACAGCCCAGCCCATACTCGCCATCAGAAATCTTCCGTCGCAGACCGCGATCACGGTATCTCTGCCGCCTATCTTGCCTTTTCCTGTAACTACAGCTTCTCTGAGTCCGGTTTTCTCCTGAAGTGCCTGCACCTTTTCCGGATAACCTTTGTAATCAACAGGATTTCCACCGACCAGATCGTGATCCCACTCTTCAAACGTTCCCTCATCAATTACCATCTGGATTCTGCGGTATGCATGCACACGGAAATATCCTCCGCACTTCGGACAGATATAGTATCCTTTTTTTACATCCTCTGTGATAATAGCTGCTCCACATTTGTTGCATTTACGCAGAAGCCCTTCCGGTACCTCCGGTCTGGGGGCACGGGCCGCATTATGGCTCTGTATTCTGGAAATAATCCTTGTCTTTTTGAACATGTTATCCAACTTCATGATCACTAACTCCTGTTAATACCAAAACTTTACTTGTCTGCTTCCATTCTTTCGATGAACTCTACATCTGTATTGCCAGACTGAAAATCCGGGTGATCCAGAATCTCATACTGATAATCCACATTCGTGTCGATGCCCTCAATGATCACCTCTCCAAGTGCGCTCTGCATCTTTCGGATAGCTTCCGTACGATTCTTTGCCCACACAATCACTTTTGCGATCATGGAATCATAATATGGTGGAATCGTATATCCACTGTACACCGCGGAATCAATACGAATTCCCTTACCACCCGGAAAATACATATCTGTGATCGTTCCCGGTGACGGACGGAAGCCCCTGGATGGGTTTTCTGCATTGATCCTGCACTCAATCGCATGACCTGTCAGATGAATATCCTCCTGACGGCAGGAAAGCGGAAGCCCTGATGCAATACGGATCTGCTCCTTGACAAGATCCACACCTGTCACCCACTCTGTGACCGGATGCTCTACCTGGATTCTGGTGTTCATTTCCATGAAATAAAATCTGCCGTCTTTATCAAGAAGAAACTCTATCGTTCCCGCATTTTCGTATCTGGCAGCCTTCGCTGCTTTTACAGCAGCCTCGCCCATCTTTGTACGAAGTTCATCCGAGATTACCTCACATGGAGATTCCTCGATCATCTTCTGATGATTTCGCTGGATAGAGCAGTCACGCTCGCCGAGATGAATGACATTTCCAAATTTGTCCGCCATGATCTGAAACTCAATATGTCTCGGATGACGCACAAAATGTTCCACATACATTGTAGAATCTCCAAACGCCATCTGCGTTTCCTTCTGTGCAGTACGGAAGCTTTCTTCAAAATCCTCCGGCGTATCTGCAACACGCATTCCTTTGCCGCCACCGCCAAGAGCCGCTTTGATAATGACCGGATAACCGATCGTTTCCGCTTCCTTCATTCCTTCTTCTACTGTATAGATCGGATTTTTTCCACCAGGAATGATCGGGACACCGGCATTTGCCATCGTATTTTTGGCTGCCTGCTTATTTCCAAGACTTGCAATTACGCTGGACGGTGGTCCGATAAAAGTAATATTACACTGTTCACAAAGCTCGGCAAAACGACTGTTCTCCGAAAGAAAACCAAATCCCGGATGAATTGCATCGGCTCCTGTAACAATTGTCGCACTGATGATATTTTCCATGCTGAGATAGCTCTGGGATGACGGTGCCGGTCCAATACAGACTGCCTCATCCGCAAGCTGTGTATGAAGTGCATCTTTGTCTGCCTCCGAATAAACAGCCACTGTCTCTATTCCCATTTCTCTGCATGCACGGATGATCCGCACCGCAATCTCCCCTCTGTTCGCAATCAGCACTTTTTTTATCATAGTGTTTCACCTATCCAATCATAAAAGTCAGTTCTGCATCAACCACAACTTTACCATCAACACTTGCAACTGCATGACCAACCCCTACAGGTCCTTTACATTTGATGATCGTTGTCTCCAGACGAAGCTTATCTCCCGGAACAACCTTTCCACGGAATCTGCAGTTTTTGATTCCTCCAAAATATGCAATCTTGCCTTTGTTCTCCTCCAGGCTTAAGATTGCCACTGCACCTGTCTGTGCAAGTGCTTCCACCATCAGGACACCCGGCATCACCGGCTCCTGCGGGAAATGTCCCTTAAAAAAATCCTCACGGAAAGTTACGCATTTATATCCAACCGCAAATTTCCCCGGCTCGTAATCCTCAATATAATCCACAAGAAGAAACGGATGTCTGTGAGGAAGAATCTGCTCAATTTCTTTTACACCTAATCTGTTCATGGCATATACTCCCATTTATACAATCCGGAACAATGGCTGTCCGTACTCTACAGCCTGTCCGTTTTCTACATAAACTTCTGCAACCTTACCATCAAAGTCACTTTCAATCTCGTTCATCAGCTTCATTGCTTCCACAATGGCAAGTGTCTGACCTTTCTTTACCAGGTCGCCGACCGAAACAAACGGAGCGGCATCCTCGGCAGGTGCTGCATAAAAAGTTCCGACAAGAGGAGATTTTACGATCATCCCCTCCGGTTCTCTGTCTGCATCAGCCACAGTTTCGCTGTTCTGGATCGCAGCCTGTGCTGCTGCAAGGGGTGCGATCGGAACATCAGCAGAAGCTCCCGCAACCACTACTGTCTCTTTTTTCTTTTTCAGTCGGATTCGAGTGCCATTTTCTTCATAATCAAAATCCGTCAGTTCAGAATCTGACACTGTTTTTATCAATGTAAGAAGATTTTCAAATTCCATAATTATCAACCCTCATATTTCTTTACAAGAAGTGTTGCGTTATGTCCGCCAAATCCAAGAGAATTACTCATTGCATAGTGAATCTCTTTTTCTACCGGAGCTCCGATCGCATAATTCAGATCACACTCTTCATCTGCCTGCGTTGTTCCGACTGTCTGATGGATAAATCCCTCTTCCAGAGATTTTACACAGGTAACAAATTCCACGCCGCCGGCTGCACCAAGAAGATGGCCGATCATGGATTTGGTTGAGTTTACGACAAGATCCTTTGCTGCATCTCCAAAAGCCTTATGGATCGCTCTTGTCTCAAACAGATCATTGTGATGCGTACTTGTTCCATGTGCATTGATGTATTCCACCTCTGACGGCTGAACACCCGCTTCTTCCATTGCAAGTTCCATCGCTCTGGCCGCACCAGCTCCATCCTCTGCAGGAGAAGTGATATGGAATGCATCGGCTGTTGCACCATAGCCAACCAGTTCCGTATAGATTCTTGCTCCTCTCGCCTTTGCATGCTCCAGTTCCTCGAGAACTACGATTCCGGCACCCTCACCAAGCACGAAGCCACTTCTGTCTTTGTCAAAAGGAATGGATGCCCTGGAAGCATCTTCTGTTTTGGTCAGTGCTGTAAGTGCTGTAAAACCAGCCACTCCTGTCGGACAGATACAGCTCTCGGTTCCTCCTGCCAGCATCACCTCTGCATCACCATACTGAATTGCACGGAATGCATCACCAATGCTGTGCGTTCCGGATGCACAGGCAGTCACAACATCCGTACATTTGCCGCGCAGTCCAAGCTGAATAGAAATATTTCCGGCGGCCATATTGGAGATCATCAGAGGCACCATCAGCGGGTTTACCTTACCTGGTCCTTTTGTGAGGATTTTTTCATAATTGCTCTCTACCTGCGGAAGGCTTCCGATGCCGGATCCTACAATAACACCCACGCGGAAAGAATCCTCTTTTTCCATATCAAGCCTCGCGTCCTCAAAAGCTTCTTTTGCTGCCGCTACCGCATACTGACAGAACGAATCCATACGTCTTGCAGCTCTCGGATCCATACGGTCCTTCGCATTAAAATCCTTTACTTCTGCCGCGATCTTTACTTTATAATCTGTAGTATCAAACTTTGTGATCGGTCCGATGCCAACCTTGCCTTCACGGATTCCAGCCCAGAAATCCTCTACAGTATTTCCAATAGGGGTAACTGCCCCAAGTCCGGTGACAACTACTCTTCTTTTACTCATATGACCATTCCTCCGTCAACCTGAATCACCTGTCCGGTAATGTATGCAGCATCATCAGATGCCAGAAAAGCTACTGTTTTTGCAATATCCTCCGGTTTGCCGAAATGTCCCAGCGGGATCTGTGCGGCAGATGCTTTTTTTACTTCCTCGGATAACACTGCTGTCATCTCTGTCTCAATAAATCCCGGTGCAACTGCATTGACCGTAATTCCACGGGATGCCAGCTCTCTCGCTGCACTCTTTGTCATTCCTATGATCCCGGCTTTGGACGCTGCATAATTTGCCTGTCCTGCGTTTCCGGCAATTCCTACCACAGATGCCATGCTGATAATGTGACCACTTCGCTGGCGGAGCATCTGTCTGGAAACAAAACGCATCATATTGAAGCTTCCCTTGAGATTGACATCGATCACTTTGTCAAAATCTTCCTCTGACATTCCCATCAGAAGCCCATCCTTTGTAATTCCGGCATTATTCACCAGAATATCAATACTTCCATAAGTTTTTACGATGTCTTTAACCGCGCTTTCACAGGCTTTGTAATCCGCAACATTCCACTGCATGATCATTGCCTCGCCGCCTTTTTGCTCAATCTCTTTCTGTACTTCTTTTGCCCGTTCCTCAGAACCATTATAATTAATCACAACTGCTGCGCCTCTAAAAGCAAGTTCCAGGGCAATGGCTCTTCCGATTCCTCTGGAAGCACCTGTCACAACAGCCACTTTCTTCTTATTCTGCTCTGCCACTTATTTCTCTCCTCTCGGCATCTGCTGCGACCAGATGATTTCTCGTCACTGTGAACAGTTACGATTTCCCATCCAATCTTTTTTATTTCAGTTCCTCACATACCTGAACAGCCTCTTTCCAGCTTCCGATATGATAAGATTTGACATTTTTATCTATTTTTCGAAGAAATCCTGTCAGCGTTTTGCCAGGTCCGATTTCTATAAAGGTATCCACACCTTCACGGATCATGGTCTCCACGCTCTGCTGCCAGCGGACAGATCCACTGACCTGAGCAACAAGAAGTTCTTCTATTTTACTGCAGTCGGTAATAACCTCTGCATTGATGTTCGCCACATATGGCAGTTTCAGCGGATTCATGCTGACTCCTGCAAAAACCTTCGCCAGTTCTTCCCCCGCCGGTCTCATCATCGGTGAATGAAATGGTCCGCTTACCTTAAGCGGAAGCACCCTTCTCGCACCGGCTTCTTTCAGAGCCTCTCCTGCCTTTGCCACTGCTTCTGCCTGTCCCGTGATCACGATCTGACCCGGACAGTTATAGTTGGCAATGGAAACTCCCTCTCTGCCGTCTAAGACCTCTTCGATCACTGACGCATCAAGTCCCAGCACCGCAGACATTGCACCCGTTCCTTCCGGTGCTGCATGTTCCATAAAAATTCCTCTGGAACGTACCGTACGGACTGCATCCATGTCGCACATACCGCCTGCTGCCGCGATCGCACAGTACTCACCAAGACTCAGACCTGCCGTCATATCTGCATGGAGTCCCATAGCTTCCACAGCTCTTGTCATGGCAATACAGGCTGTTACCATCGCCACCTGTGTATATTCTGTCTTATTCAGAAGATCGTTTTCCTCAAAACAGAGTTTCTTAAGATCAAGGCTGACAGCCTCTGACGCCTGGTCAAATACAACTTTGGACAATGGACTGTTTTCATAAAAATCCTGTCCCATTCCAACTGCCTGTGCACCCTGTCCGGGATAAATAAAAGCAATCTTACTCATCTGCACTTACCCCGTTCATCAGTCTGGATGCCCCACAGACAACAGATTTAATAATGTCCTCACAGGAACGTTCCTCTTTGATCATGCCCGCGATCTGTCCGGCCATCAGACTTCCGCTCTTTACGTCACCTTCCTGCACTGCTCTTCTGAGACTTCCCAGAGTCATTTTTTCCAGTTCCTCAAATGGTGCCCCTTCTTTTTCCAGTTCCAGATATTTACGCGCCATATCATTGCGAAGAACACGGATCGGATGACCGGTGCTTCTTCCTGTCACACGGCTGTCGATGTCTTTTGCCTTAAAAATACTGTTTTTATAATTCTCATGGATCACAGATTCTTTGGATGCCGCAAAAACAGTTCCCATCTGAATACCCTTTGCGCCAAGCATAAACGCTGCTGCCATTCCTCTGCCGTCCGCAATACCACCGGCTGCGATCACCGGGATGTTCACTGCATCAACTACCTGCGGAACCAGAACCATTGTGGTAAGCTCTCCAATATGTCCGCCTGCCTCTGTTCCCTCTGCAACCACTGCATCTGCACCGCAGCGTTCCATACGCTTCGCAAGTGCCACAGACGCAACAACAGGAATAACCTTAACTCCGGCTGCTTTCCAGTCAGCCATATATTTCTCCGGGCTTCCGGCTCCTGTGGTCACAACTTTGACGCCCTCTTCCACGATCACCTTTGCAACCTTCTCTGACTCCGGATTCATCAGCATAATGTTGACGCCAAATGGTTTATCCGTCAGCTTCTTTGTCTCCCGGATCTGCTCTCTCACCCACTCTGCCGGCGCTCCGCCTGCTGCGATCAGACCAAGACCTCCTGCATTGGATACAGCTGCTGCCAGATGACATTCAGCAACCCATGCCATACCGCCCTGGATCACCGGATACTCAATTCCTAATAATTCTGTGATCTCTGTTTTCATAAAATTACATCCTCTCGATCGTCATAGGTTTATGATCATGCCTGATGCTCTGTCAGGTAGTTCATTGCATCTCCTACGGTTGTGATCTGTGTAAGATCTTCACTCGGGATCTCTACAGAAAATTCTTCCTCAAGTGCCATTGCCAGTTCAAAAAGATCCAGAGAATCTGCATGAAGATCATCCATAAAAGAAGTCTCTGCTGTGATCTCTGCTGCGTTTGCTCCTAAAGTGTCTGCTGTAAGTTCAATGATTTTTTCTAACATTTTTGTTTTCTCCTGTTCTCTTTATTATTTAAATTTATAGTTTAAGTTCCAGGCTTCTTTTGTCAAAGTCTGTTCCTTTTTTACTGTATTATTTTGTTTTGCTACCAGACTTCCATTCCAGGATACTGGCTCCCCAGGAAAGCCCTGCTCCGAATCCCGCCAGAACCAGCTTCTGTCCTTCTCTGAGAACCCCCTTACGGTTCAGCTCATTCAAAAGAATCGGAATACTGGCGGAAGATGTGTTTCCATATTCCTGAAGATTCATCGGAAACTTCTCGATATCAAGATGAAGCCGCCTTGCAACCGAATCCACAATTCTCGCATTCGCCTGATGAAGAACAAACCAGTCTATATCCTCTGCGGAAAGTTCATTTTCATCAAGAACCTCCTGTATCACCTGCGGAACCTTGCGGACTGCAAACTGAAAAACATCCTTGCCATTCATGGTAATATATTCTGTTTTTGTCTCGCTGCTGTCTCCGTCAATACTGCGGATTCTGGTAACAGCTCCCGGTCCGGTAAGTGCCGGGCCACCTTTGCCGTCCGAATGTGCTGCCGGCCGATAATTTCTTCCCTGCTCTGCCCTGAGAAGAACCGCTCCGGCCCCATCTCCAAACAGAATGCAGGTTCCACGGTCCGTCCAGTCCACCAGCCGGGAAAGACTCTCACTGCCTATAACCAGGATCGTCCGATATATTCCGGCTGAGATATAAGCCTGGGCTGTATTATAAGCAAAAAGAAATCCACTGCATGCTGCGTTGAGATCAAATCCAACTGCCCCGACTGCACCAAGCGCCTCCTGTACCTGACAGGCTGTACATGGAAAAACCCGGTCAGCCGAACCGGTTGCCACCAGGATCATCTCCACCTCTTCCGGTAAGACTCCTGCCTCCTCAAGCGCCTGACGACCGGCCTCACTCGCCATGGAAACTGTCGTTTCACTTTCTACGATACGCCGCCGCTTCACACCTGTCCGTTCCCGGATCCATTCATCACTGGTATCTACGAAACCGGCAATTTCATTATTATCCAGAACCCTCTTCGGAACACAGGCTCCCGTTCCCCGGATAATACCGGTTATGGTCTGTTCTTTATTCATAATAACTGTTTCCTCATATTCCTGTTTTGTTTTGAGTTTAGAATATTTTGATTATCAAAGTATATATCCAAAAAAAACAATTGTCAAGAGAAAAAAACACCAAACCTGTTTTCCCTCTCAATCAATGTTACCTGTGAACAGTTGCACGTCAATTACTGCCCTTAATCAGACATTGTTCAGCTTTTCCTCAATTCTCTCAGGAACCCTGATCAGGCCAAACTTCCAGAAAATACTATATATATAAGATATTCCAAAAATCTGCCCGATCGCCTTCGGTCCCTTATATTCCGGAAATCTCAGCTCTCTCCCATCCTTCATTTTTATCGCCCCGAGCACTTTATGAAATGCCAGAAATATAGAACTTTTTGTCAACGTTTTACTACTTTCCTTACGAGATACCAGAAGCTCACCACTGTAGTCACCATTCTTTTTCTTTTTGACCGTATAAGAAAAAGGAAGACCAGAAGAAGTATAAAAAACGCAATCCTGATATGCCACAAAACAATCCCACAATAATTCCTCAAGATTATCCGACTGCTGTGCAATCCCCTGATGCAGCTCTGCTATTACTCTTTCCTGTTCATACTGAGTTTCCAGCATAATGAACCTCTCCCCTGGTCTTAGTCTTGTTTCAACTCACAGTCGGTAATTTCACAGAGTCTGACATGTCAGCAACATGCTGACTGTGATTTGCCTCATGTCAGTGGGGGATACCGAGTTCTCTCCGCCCGCCACTGCCGTTCATTTTCTTGTTTGCAATTCGTCTCACCACCTATAGAGGTGGGAGAATCCTTGTTATATCTTGTTGAATGTTACCCGTGAATAGTCACTTTGAATGTTTCTGTAAAGCAAATAATAGGTCATCAGTTGTAATATACCACTTCTTCTTTAATTTATATCCACAGGGAGCATAATGTTCTGTCGCATTCACATATACTGCTTATAAACTCAACTTGTCTCGGTATTTTGGCAAAAAACATGCCAAAACGCCTCGCGGGATACTACCTTTTGAATAGTTACAACTTTTCTTATATATTCTGTCATAATACAGACTTATTTGACGAACGCTTTTCCTTGGAATCATGCACTCAATATGTTACCCTGTAATTATCAGCACTTCCAAAATCATTTCTCACGACATCTTATAGTCTCTGTCATTTCCCCTTTTATACCACAAAAGAGAACCATACTTTGACCATAGAAAGGACCATCTTTTTGACAAATTCTAACAATACGATCTTTGACGATGTCTTCCGTACCATGCTTACAAAAATCCCCGAGCTCATCATCCCTCTGGTCAATGAGGTATTTGACACCTCATATCCCCCGGACATCTCCATCACACGCTATCAAAACGAACTCTACGATCACCATCAGAAAAAAATCACAGATTCACACTTCGGCATCGCACACATACATTACCATGCAGAATGCCAGAGTACCGGTGATCCTACCATGCATATCCGAATGCTTGAATACGACACCGCTATCGGGCTGGAATATATCTCTTGCATAAATGGAGAATTTCACATTTCTCTTCCCCAGTCTTTCGTTCTTTATCTGTCCAGCACTTCCAGGACAGTACTCCCTTCGATAAACCTTCATTTCACAAACAACTGCAGCATTCTCTATCATCCCAAACCCGTTTACCTCCCAGACTATTCCCTGAAAAAAATCTTCCGGAAAGACTTGATTTTTCTCCTTCCATTTTATATCATTAGATATAGAAACAAGAACAGTTCGGACTGTATTGTGCAGGACTCTGACGATTTCCGACAGCTTATGGATGAATATCAGTCCATCAAGCAATATCTCACAGAGAAACTGTATAATGAAAAAAAGAAAATCTCTACCTGACAATTATTGAACTAAGCAACAAGATCATTGACTACATATTCGCCGACAATCTGCCGGCGAGGAAAGGATTAGGTGACATTATGGGCGGACAGGTTCTGGAACTGGCTACCGATCGATTGGTTGAAGAAAGCATTCAAAAGGGTATTCAGCAAGGTATTGAAAAAGGCATGCAACAGGGCATGCAGCAAGGCATTGAAAAAGGCATGCAACAGGGCATTGTTCAAGGTGCTGCTCTGGAACGTGAAGCCAGCATTCGCACACTGATACACTTCTCACACAAAAACAACATCCCCAGGGATAACCTTATCCATCAGCTGATTACGGAATATCACTTATCCGATGATGAAGTACAGCAGCTTATTGCAAGATACTGGGAGTAAGAAGAAATTAAACGACTCGACCCACTTGAAATCAGGTAATTTCGGATTTCAGGTGGGTCAATTTTACTTGACAATCAACACCATATTCATGCAAAACACCTCGCGGAATATTACCTGTGAACGGTTACGTAAACTTCAGGGAACCCAAATTACATCCGCCACTTCTTCCGGTATTCCCGGGGGCTGCTGCCCTCCACCTTCCGGAACATCCGACTCAAATAATTTGCATCTCCCATCCCCACAGCATTTCCAATCTCATCAACCGTCATATCTGTAAAACGAAGCAACTGCTTGGATCTGGTAATTCTCTTTGAAATCAGATAATTATTGATCGTTACACCATAAGTTTCCTTAAAAATCCTGGTCATATAAAACTTGTTGATAAAAAAACGCTCCGACAAATCATCCAGCACAATTTTTTCCATATAATGCTCATCCAGATAACTTTTTACCTCCAGCAATTCTACCCGTTTCCTGTTCACCGTCATACTCTCCGGATGCCAGGACTGTTCCATAAGCAACGTAAGTAAAACTGACAGCTTCTCATTAATACGCATATCACGTATATAGTCAGAAGAAGCTGACAGATCATAAAGTTCCGACAAAAGATCTGTAAACAATCTTATATCATCCGGATGAAACACCGGTCTGCCACCCCTCGCCCTGTATTTCTCATACACGGCAGGCAGACACGGAGCATAAAAATGGCACCACTGAAGAGCCCAGAGATTCTCTTTGTAATCATCATCCTCTGCACAATTATATCCCGTACTGTGGCTATATTCCTTACGACAGTCAATAAACACACCGTCACCAGCTGTCAGCTGATACGTTTTTCCCTCATACTTCAGTTCCCCACTTCCACTCAGCACAACAAAACATAAAAACGAAACCAGATTCTCTCTTCTGGAAGTATGCGAACGAAGAGCTTTCAGCGAACCAACCTCCTGCAGATGAAGCAACGATGTCCGGGCAAAAGTTGACGGAGTGTAAATAATTCTGGAAGAACTCACAGAAGAAGATTGCGGGTTGAATAGCTCTTGTTCCATATATTATAAGTCTGAGAACAAATCAGCCTTGTACACGCCATTCTCCAGCATCTTCTTAAAACTGTCCCTTACTGCTTCAACATCCTCATGGTAGGTCATACCATACCAGGTGTCATTGGTCTTCAGAACTTTCACAGACATCTTTCCTTTATTAAGTAACTCACCGATGAAAATCGGGATCAGATATTCCGCTTTCAAAGGATTTTCCGGTACCTCTTTCTCAAAGAATTCGTTGAAACCTTCTTCCAGCACATCCAGGAATTCCGGAGTCAATCCCCACATATTCATAGAAACCAGAGAATCGACATTCACATCCACACCGTCCGTTTCTGCGCCATGTTCAGTTTTTACAATATTCCTGGTCTCCACAACCTCTGTCAGGTTATTCTCCTCATCCATCTTGCAGATACCGCGGGTCACACCACCATTATCGGACAGAGTGTTCTTCAGTACAAAACCTGCCATGCAGGACTTGCCACCATTCACCAGATACTCATGGACAGCCTTGAAGCCTTCCTTACCATAGTAATCATCTGCATTGATCACAATAAACGGCGTATTGATAACCTTCTTTGCTGCAAGCACAGCCTGACCGGTTCCCCACGGCTTTGTACGTCCTTCCGGCAGAGTGCCCGGAATATCGTTGATATCCTGGAAGGCATAGTCTACAGTTACATCATGAGCAGAGCAAATGGCGGTAATACGATCACCGATCACCTCTTTGAATTCCTTCTCGATATCCTTACGGATAATAAATACCACATGGTTAAAACCTGCCTCAATTGCATCATGAATTGAGTAATCCATGATGATGTGATTCGAAGCATCCACCTCTTTCAGCCAGGGATATTCTTTCCTATAGCTGGCTGGTGTATTCCTTAACATCTTCTTTTCTTTTTTATAATGTCTATCTTATCTGCAAGCATACAGTTATAGATAAATCGACTGCAGCCGATTGTTTTTTCTATCTGCACACGTTGTTC
>NZ_WWVR01000098.1 GCF_009883055.1 Blautia sp. BIOML-A1
ACCGATGACTGGGGTGAAGTCGTAACAAGGTAGCCGTATCGGAAGGTGCGGCTGGATCACCTCCTTTCTAAGGAAGAAGAAGTAGAAAATTGAATGTGTTTTACTGTTGAGTTATCAAGTAGAACAAGGAAGTTCGGTTCACTAAATTCGATGACATCAGAGATGTCCTCTCATTAAGTTCCTCCGAACAAAGTTCGTACTAAATTCGTACGGCAGTAACCCTTGTACTCATTAAGAACTCTACTTTTCTGGTGGCGATGCGCTTGTGGGAAACACCCGTTCCCATCCCGAACACGACGGTTAAGACGCAAGCGGCCGATGGTACTGCACTGGAGACGGTGTGGGAGAGCAGGTGGCCGCCAGATCAAAAAAAGATTAAAGAAAACTGGTTTTACCAGTGATATAAGATGAAAAGAAAACTTTTCTTCTTATATGACTGATAAAATATCAGTCAGTATCGTACCTTGAAAACTGCATACATGTAAATTTGATTAACTAATCAAATATCCTTGATATAAAACGTAAAAACGTAAGATAGGAAGACATCGATAATTAGATTATCAATAAGCAACGAGAATCAAAGACCGCTGATACCTACGCTAGGGTATCAGANTTCTGGTGGCGATGCGCTTGTGGGAAACACCCGTTCCCATCCCGAACACGACGGTTAAGACGCAAGCGGCCGATGGTACTGCACTGGAGACGGTGTGGGAGAGCAGGTGGCCGCCAGATCAAAAAAAGAATAACAGATGAAAATCTGTTGAGCATAGACACAGGCATTGGAAAGTGAGCCCTGTCGGAAACAGGGTGGAGCCAGTAAACATTCGATAAGTCCAGTGCTAACCCGTATCAGCCGGGAAGAGCTGTTATTAATAACTGGTTTTACCAGTGATATAAGATGAAAAGAAAACTTTTCTTCTTATATGACTGATAAAATATCAGTCAGTATCGTACCTTGAAAACTGCATACATGTAAATTTGATTAACTAATCAAATATCCTTGATATAAAACGTAAAAACGTAAGATAGGAAGACATCGATAATTAGATTATCAATAAGCAACGAGAATCAAAGACCGCTGATACCTACGCTAGGGT
>NZ_WWVR01000023.1 GCF_009883055.1 Blautia sp. BIOML-A1
CCATAAAATAAACCTCCAAACTGAGTAATTCTATCTTACATCAGTTTGAAGGTTTACACAAACTTTGGGATACTCCCCCGCCTGTTAAAGTTTGCGTATACTTATCGTTCCATCATACTGATGGATTCAATTCCGACGCTTCCGCCGCGAACGACTTCGATGTATTTGAATTCTTCCTTGATCAGTTTGACAACGGCATCATTCTTGGTTGCAGTCTGGACAAACTCAAGAAGCAGGCTGTCTTTGCCATAATCAATGACTCTGGCCTTGAAGGTTTCGGCGATCTGAAACAGTTCTACCTTATCTGCAGCAGAGCATTTCTTGACTTTGATATAAAGAATTTCCTTCATACGGACAAAGATATCTGTGAAGTCAATGACCTTGATCACTTCGACCATGCGGTTTAACTGCTTTTTGATCTGTTCAAAGGTTTCGTCATCACTGACAGTTGCTATCGTCATGCGGGAGATTGTAGGATCCTCTGTAGTTCCAACAGTGAGACTGTCCAGGTTATAGGATTTTCCGGAAAAGAGACCGGAGATTTTGGAGAGTACACCTACCTGGTTCTCTACATAGAGAGAAATCCATCTTGTTTTCATTCCTTTATCCATTCTTGTTTCCTCCTAACAATCCATGATCATATCTGCGAGTGTTCCGCCTGGTTTGATCATAGGATAGACCATTTCTTCCGGATCAATAATAAACTCAATGATCGTAGGTCTTTTGGTGTTTTTCTTTGCCTCCTCAAAGGCTGCAGCGATCTCTTCGCGATTAGTAACCCGGATGCCCTTGGCTCCGTAGCTTTCTGCAAGTTTAACGAAGTCTGGTGTGTATTCCGGATATTCCTCACCGTCTGTGCGGCGGGAGAGAGCACCGGCTCTTAAGTTGGTCATGGAGTAACGTTTTCCGTAGAATAATTTCTGCCACTGACGAACCATGCCGAGGTAAGTGTTGTTGAAGATGCAGCAGATGACCGGCAGTTCTTCCAGAACAGCAGTTGCAAGCTCCTGGATATTCATCTGGACTCCGCCGTCACCGGAGATAGAGATGACAGGAGTATCAGGATTTCCAATCTGTGCACCGATCGCACCCGGAAGACCATATCCCATAGTTCCAAGTCCACCGGACATGATAAGCTGGCGGTTCTCGGTGATGTCAACAAACTGGGAGGTCAGCATCTGATGCTGTCCGACGTCTGTGACGATGATCGCTTTGTCGAACTGTTTGTTGATCGCGTTAAAAATATCAAGAGGTCCCATGAGAGGACGATTTCTCATGGTAAGTGGATGCTCATTCTTCCATGCTTCGATTTCGGTGAGCCATTTATGGGTTCCGCAGTCGGTAACGTACTCGGCCATTTTGGTGATGGCTTCTTTGGCGTCAGCAACGATCGGAACGTCCACATGGATATTTCTGGAAATAGAAGCAGTATCAATGTCAATATGGATGATCTGTGCATTTGGCGCAAATTCATGAAGCTTGCCTGTGATACGGTCGTTAAAACGGGTTCCGATAGAAAACAGGAGATCGCAGTTGCTGACAGCCATGTTCGCTGCATAGGAACCATGCATTCCAAGATTTCCGATGAACAGAGGATGTTTTGTGGAAATGGCTCCGCGTCCCATGACAGTTGTAACAACCGGAACCTGCGTCTTCTCGACTACGGAGGTGAAAATTTCGTTTGCATGGGCGATATTGACACCGCCGCCTGCCAGAAACAGTGGCTTCTTGGCCTTCTGGAGCATTTTGAGAGCCTTTTTGAGCTGTCCCATGTGAACACTGGTATTTGGTTTATAACCGCGGATATTTACGCTCTTAGGATATTCGGCACTTCCAAGCTCTGCCATAACATCCTTTGGAAGGTCGATGAGAACAGGTCCCGGACGGCCGGTTCTTGCAATATAAAAAGCTTCCTTGATAATACGGCCGAGATCTTCACGGTTGCGGACAGTGACACCGTATTTTGTGATACTGCGGGTAATTCCAACGATGTCAACCTCCTGGAATGCATCGTTTCCGATCAGGTGTCTGGCAACCTGACCTGTGAAACATACAAGAGGAACACTGTCATAGTTGGCAGTAGCAAGTCCGGTGACAAGGTTGGTAGCACCAGGGCCGCTTGTTACAAGACATACACCGACCTTGCCTGTGGTTCTTGCATAGGCATCTGCCTCATGGACAAGGGCCTGCTCATGACGGGGAAGGATGATGTCAATCCCACTCTGTCTGTATAATTCGTCACTGATATCAATGGTGCATGCACCGGGATATCCAAATAAAGTATCAACATCTTCTTCTTTTAAAGCTTTTACCAAAAGCTTGTTTCCTGAAATCTGTCGCAAATATAAGTCCTCCTTCTGATAAATAAATTTTGGTACCATATTGCATCTGGCTGCATTCTCGCGGAGCACCTTTTACTTTACTGGAACATTACGGAGTAATTTTTCGTAAAGTAAAAAAAGTCCCAAGCATATAAATATGCTCAGGACGGATGATTCCGTGGTACCACCTGACTTCAGAGACTGTACTCTGCACTCTGTCAGTACATAAATTGTTACTGTTCACTTCATTCACAGTAGCTTGGTCGAAATGCATTCCAATGAACAGTTACCATAAATTCTATACTGCTTTCCTGTAACGTGGAAACTACGTTGAAGCCTACTGTATGATCCGGCTTGGAGGTTCTCTGACCAGCACAAGATCATGGTTCGGTTCACTGCTCAGGGACTACTTCCATAAGTTCGTCATGAAGGTTCGCACCGGCCACCTTCTCTCTGTGCATCCGAAAATTATGTACTATTTCCCGTCACTGCATTTAAAATTATTTGGAAACTGGTAACTATTCTGAGAAATTATCGAACAGCTACGAAATTTGTAATAATTATACGGGAATTCTCTGTGTTTGTCAACGGAATAGCTTGGATTTTGTGCCCTTTTTTGGTAGAATAGTAGTACTGTTCACAGATGATCTAAAAGTAAGAAAGAAGATAATTTATGAGTGAGATAAAGGAACTACAGAAAAACTGCTGTCTGTGTCCGAGAAACTGCGGTATAGACCGGCTGGCCGGACAGAAGGGGTTCTGTGGAGTAACAGCAGAGATCATGGTGGCGCGTGCTGCCCTTCATATGTGGGAAGAACCGTGTATTTCAGGAAAGGAAGGTTCCGGTGCGGTGTTTTTCTCAGGCTGTTCACTGGGATGTGTATTCTGTCAGAACAGGGCAATCTCAAGAGGACAGAGCGGCAAAATGATCACAGTGGAACGTCTGGCGGAAATTTTTCTGGATCTGCAGAGGCAGAAGGCGAATAATATTAATCTTGTGACGGCAGGACATTTCCTTGTGCAGGTGAGAGAGGCACTGATCCTGGCAAAGAAGCAGGGACTTACGATTCCTGTAGTATATAACAGCAGCGGATATGAGAAAGCAGAAATGCTTCAGCTTCTTGACGGACTTGTGGATATTTATCTTCCGGATTTTAAATACATGGAGTCGGATCTTGCCGGTAAATATTCGCATGCAAAGGATTATCCGGAAATTGCCAGAGAAGCACTGGCAGAAATGGTCCGGCAGGCAGGAACGCCGGAATTTGATGATCGTGGAATGATGAAAAAGGGTGTGATCGTGCGGCATTTGCTGCTGCCGGGACATGTGAGAAATTCCAGAAAAGTGCTGGAATACCTGTATGAAACATACAAAGATCAGATATATATCAGTCTGATGAATCAGTATACACCGATGCCGGCAGTGCTGGAGGATCCACAGTTATCAAGGAAAGTTACGGCCAGAGAATACGATCGTCTGCTCGATCATGCCATCTCTCTTGGAGTAACAAATTGTTTTATCCAGGAAGGCGAGACAGCGAAGGAGAGTTTTATACCAGAATTTGATGGAGAGGGGATAGAATAAAATGAGAATAGAAAAAAACAATAAGAGAACTTTTAAGGAAAAATCTACAGGAAAACCGTGGACAGGTAAGTCAGAAACAAAGAAGTATGCGGACAAAAAGAAACCGGAGTTTAAGAAAAATGTAACAAAAAAGACAGATCAGAAAAAGCCTGAGGGCAAGAAAAACGAGGGAAAGAAAGAGGAACGGAAGAGAAAATCACTTTGTCCGGTACATGGCAGATGTGGAGGTTGTCAGCTTCTGGATATTCCATATAAGGATCAGTTAAAACAGAAACAGACACAGGTGACAAAGCTTCTGAAGCCATACTGTCCTGTAGAGAAGATTGTCGGGATGGAAGATCCGTTTCATTACAGAAACAAAGTACATGCGGTTTTTGGACACAAAAAAGATGGTACGGTAATCTCCGGCATTTATCAGGAGGGAACACATTTCATTGTTCCGGTGGATGAATGTCTGATCGAGGATCAGAGAGCAGATGCGATCATCAGGGATATCCGCGGGCTTCTGAAATCCTTCAAGATCAAGACCTATAATGAAGATACAGGATATGGTCTGTTCCGTCATGTGCTGATCCGTACCGGATACCACAGTGGGCAGATCATGGTAGTACTTGTCCTTGGTTCACCGATCCTGCCGTCCAAGAACAATTTTGTCAAAGCACTGCGTAAGCTTCATCCGGAAATCACAACGATCGTGTTGAATGTAAACGGACAGAAAACAAGCATGATCCTGGGAGAGAAGGAGACAGTTCTTTATGGTAAGGGCTATATCGAGGACGAGCTTTGCGGAAAAACCTTCCGTATTTCTTCCAAATCCTTCTATCAGGTGAATCCGGTCCAGACAGAGAAACTGTATGGGAAGGCAATCGAACTGGCAGGACTTACTGGCAAAGAGCGTGTGATCGATGCATATTGCGGCATCGGAACGATTGGACTGATCGCCAGCGACAAGGCAAAGGAAGTCATCAGCGTGGAACTGAATCCGGATGCTGTGCGGGATGCAATCGTAAATGCAAAACGAAATGGGATCAAAAATGTCCGTTTTTATCACAATGATGCAGGCATATTCATGCGTCAGATGGCAGAAGCGGGAGAACATGCCGATGTTGTGTTTATGGATCCGCCTCGAAGCGGAAGCGATGAGAAATTCCTTTCATCTGTGCTTACCTTAAAGCCGGAGAAGATTGTGTATGTCTCCTGCGAACCGACAACACTGGCACGGGATCTGAAATATCTCACAAAGCACGGATACAAAGCGGTACGTGCAGTGCCGTTTGATATGTTTCCGGCGACAGAGCATGTGGAGACCGTTTGTTTACTCTCGCGAAAAGCCTCAGTTTAAGCGGGTTTCCGGCGATTATCGCAGGATATGAACCTGTGTTTTTAGCGAAAAATTATGAGAATATAGAATTTCTCCACAAGGGGTGTAAGTAAAATCCGCGGACAACTGCTTGTGCGCCGAAACTTTATCGGCATAAAGCGTGTCCGCGGATTTTACCATTTGTACAAGATATTCCATTGAAAGTGTTCCTCTAAAGGATTATAATAAATATGTTGTCATTGTAATATGGAGGAAGTATATGGAACTTTTAACAACAACCGAAATGGCAAAAAAGTGGGGGCTCTCCAGACGAAGAGTAACAACATACTGTACAAATGGGCGGATCGAAGGAGCGATTATGAAGGGAAATACATGGCTAATACCTGATAATGCGATAAAGCCTGAAGATCCCAGGCGTACAAGAAAAAATAGTGATGAGATAGAGGAGGGCGCTAAATGAGTTCATATACTGAGATTGATACAGCTTTATTAGATTTGGATTTTACAAATCCGCGTATACAAAATTATTTACAAAACTATCCGGAAGAAAGCAGATCAGGAGAATTACTTGCTATGCTGCTAGGAACTGGAACTGACAGTTGTGCAAGTTTAAAGGAGTCTATCAAGGAGCATGGTGGAATCATTAATCCAATTATTGTAAATCACTTTCCGGATGGCAGATACGTAGTTATCGAGGGTAACACTCGTCTGCAAATATATAGAGATTTTATTAGGGACAATGTGCCAGGAAATTGGAATAAAATCAGGGCTATCATCTATGAGAATCTCGAAAATAATGAAATGCACTCAATTCGGTTACAGGCACATTTGGTTGGACCAAGAGATTGGGATGCTTATGCCAAGGCGAAATATTTAACCTTTCTTTCGGACGAAGAGAAAATGCCTATGAAAGAACTTTTGGCGTATTGTGGTGGATCCTCAAAAGCATCAGAAATTCGCTACATGATTCAAGCATATAAAGATATGAGAGATATATATGCTCCACTATGTGAGGATGACACACAGTTCGATCAAAAGAAATTTTCCGGCTTTGTTGAATTACAAAAAAAGAATGTTGTGGAAAGTCTTCAGCTACATGGATATGACAAAACTGATTTTGCACAATGGATGGTAGATGAAAAATTCTCTCGATTAGAAGACGTGAGACGATTACCACAGATTCTGAATAGTAAAAGAGCAAGGCAGGCTTTTTTAAAGCATGACACGGCTGCGGCTAAGAAAATTTTAGAAGCTGAGGATATCACACCGGATTCTCTGAAAAATGTTACCTACGAGATGTTGGCCAATGAACTTTCAAAGAGAATGTTTGACATTACACATGTGGAGGTCCTTAAGCTAAAAACAGATGCTGAGTATGAGGAAAAATTAAACGCACTACGAAAAGTAGTTGAGACAGTGCAGAGCATAGTCTTAGATGAAATTGATGGTAACTGATATGGGAGAATCAAATAAGCATAAGGTTTTAGTTGAATACGCCTTAAGATTTATTAAAGATAGCGTTGGGGAGGAGTTGAGTTATTTTATCGAAACCGATATTAATGATGGACGACCGCTTCCTCAATTGACAATGGAAGGATACAGACCAGACGTATTTTTTGAATACAACGGTGTTATGTTTATAGGAGAGGCAAAAACAAGTGATGACATTTTGAGAGAACATAGTATAAATCAATATTACTCATACTTGAAAAAATGTTCATTAAACCAGGGACATGCAACATTTGTTTTGGCAGTTCCTCTTGAAGACCGGGCCAGGGCAAATAATATTCTTGGAAAAATCAAGAAAGAAATACCTGGGGATTATGAAGTAAAAGCGATTGGAATGATTGTATAGTTATGAAAAGTAACAAGTTAAAACGAGAGCCTAAATATATAGCCAAATTTAAGGCTTTTCCGTATCAGCAAGAAGCTGTAGATGCGGTGAAAGATTTAGAATATGCTGCGATTTTTCATGAGCAGGGATTGGGTAAAACTAAAATTGCCATTGATGTGCTTTTATATTGGCTGTCAGAGTGTTCGATGGATACTGCTTTAATTGTTACCAAAAAACAGCTGGTTGCAAACTGGGTTAACGAGTTTAAAGACCATACTTCGATAAAACCTGCAGTGTTAAATACAGATAAAAATAATAACTACCGAATTTTTTGTGGACCATACAGAGTGGTGTTGACAAATTTTGAGACTCTAGAAACAGAAAAACAACAATTCGAATTGTATTTGAAAGTTAGAAATGTCGGGATAATTATTGATGAGTCTGCAAAATTGAAGAATCCTAATTCAAAATTAACAAAGACCTATTTTGAGTTGGCTCCGTTGTTTCAGCGAAGAATTATAATGACAGGTACACCTGTAGCCAATAGACCATATGATATCTGGGCACAGATATATTTTTTGGACTTTGGAGAAAGTCTGGGGGCTGATTTTAACGAGTTTAAAAAGGAAACAGACCTTAGCAATAAACTTAGTAGAAATACTGATTTACAGGAAGAGTTTGAAGATAATATTTCCCAGATTTTTAATAGGATAAGTTCTTTTACAGTTCGCGAAACAAAAAATAGTGGAATCATTACACTGCCGGATAAAGTATATATACAGGAAGTTACAGAATTCAATCGTATGCAAGAGGAGTTGTACGAGCGGATAAGAACTGAATTATATGCTGAAGTGGTAAGAGATGGTGAAAGATATATTGATGATTCCTCTGCAATTGTCAAGCGTCTACTTCGCTTAATACAGGTTACATCAAATCCCAAATTGGTAGACGAGGAATGCGAAGCATCTGCAAAGGAGCCTTTGTTGGATGAACTTATTCAAAAAATATTGGCAAATGGTGAAAAATGTATTGTATGGAGTAATTTTATTGAGAATATAGATTACTTCACTAAAAAGTATCAGGATTTAGGTGCTGTAAAAATACATGGGAAAATGAATATGTATGCTAGAAATCGTTCTGTCCAAAAATTTCATGATGATGATATTCGTATTCTCTTTGCAACTCCAGCATCTGCAAAAGAAGGTCTGACACTAACAATGGCTAATCATGTTATTTTCTATGATAGAGGTTTCAGCCTAGATGATTATTTGCAGGCACAGGATAGAATACACCGCATTTCACAGAAAAAAACATGCTATGTTCATAATATTATTATTAAGGACAGTATAGATGAATGGGTTGACTTATTATTGAAAGCTAAGCAAAATGCAGCGGCATTATCACAGGGAGATATCAGCTTAGGAGATTATCAAGGCGTGGCTGATTATAGTTTTGGAGATATTGTAAAAAGCATTTTGGGATTTGAAGAAGTAGATGAATAAGGTGGCAGTATGGGAATAAGAGTTATTGGACAGAAAAAGTTTGAAGTTACCGAAACAGAATTATTACAACAAGATTTATTGTTTTACCTTGATAATCCTAGAGTATATTCGGTATTGCATGAAAATGGACACGATAATCCGACTCAGACAGAAATTGAAGAGATAATGTGTTCACTGGACCATGTTAAGAGTTTGAAGTCACAAATCATGCAAAATGGTGGCCTTATTGAGCCGCTGATAGTGGTCAAACGAAAAGATAGATATGTTGTGTTGGAGGGAAATAGCCGCCTGGCAGCATACAGAATTTTAGCAAAAAATGACCCGCTTAAATGGTCTAGAGTCTTGGTGCAGATATTACCAGAGGATATTTCTGACTCAGATATATTTACACTTCTCGGTACATTCCATTTAAATCCTAAAAAGGATTGGAGTAAATTTGAACAAGCCGCCTATATTTATAGACAAAAGAAGGAATTGGGATGTTCGGATTCCGCCTTGGGAAAACAAGTGGGTATTTCAGCGATAACTGTAAAAAAATATTGTGAGATATATGGCTTGATGGTAGAGCATAATGATACTCATCAATCTCATTGGAATATGTATGAGCAGTATGTACAGAACAAAGGCATTAAACAATATCGAAACACTTATCCAGAGATGGATTCGTTTTTCGCAAAGCAGGTAAAGACAGGGGAAATTGTCAGAGCTCAGGACGTAAGAGATATACTGGGAAAAATTGCTTCTGATGAGGGTAAAAGTTCAACGCATATAATGCAGGATTATATTAAAGGTGATATCGACTTAGAAGAGGCCCATGCACGTTTTGAGGCCACCGGAAGAAGCGGTGACAACTATGAAAAAGTAAAAAAATTTCAGAGATTAATTTCAGAAAAAGATTTTTGCGATGAGTTAAAAAAAGAGGCTGTTGGCAATAGTAAAGACATATTATTTTCATTGAGAAAAATTAATACAGCAGTAACTCAGTTAATGAAAGAAATTGATAAGAAAAAATAGTAGAGAAGTCAGGGATCGACAAATCAAAAGAAAATGGTTATAATGAAACCGTTCTGGTGATAGCGCTCCAGGACGGTTTCACTATGCGTAGGAGTTTAATCGTGGAAGATATATTGTTAATTGAACCGGCATACAAAAATAAATACCCACCAATCGGGCTAATGAAAATTGCGTATTTTCATCGTTATATCATGCACGATTATGTAAGATTCGCAAAGGGAAGATTACCGGAGGGACTAGAAAATAAAAAATGGGATAGAGTATATGTAACTACTCTTTTTACCTTCGAGTGGGAAAATACAAAAAAAGCATTACAATATGCGCTGTCTGTAGTAAAACCAGGCGGAAAGGTTTTTACGGGAGGTATCCTGGCAACACTGCGGCCGGAGTGGATTGCAAAGGAATTTCCTACTGTAATAAATAATACCGGACTTCTTAATCACGAAGGTACCCTTGGATTAAAAGGGGAGGAGTGTATCGACACACTTCCTTTGGATTACGGGATATTGGACGATATAAAGGATGAGTATAAATATCCTGCGGAGGATGCATACTTTACATATATGACTAGGGGCTGTGGTATGAACTGTACTTTTTGTGCGGTTAAAACATTGGAACCTACATATGAGCCATATGTATCTATTTCAGATAGTATTAAGAGAATTGATAAAGAGTTTGGACCAAAACGAGACCTTTTGTTGATGGATAATAATGTTTTGAGATCTCCCAAATTTGATCAAATAATTGATGAGATAAAAGCATTAGGATTTGAAAAAGGTGCAACATTTGTAAATCCGAAAACAGGAAAAACTGTTGTAAGACATGTTGATTTCAACCAGGGGTTAGATGCATTTTTACTTAATGAGCATAAAGCACAAAGGTTAGGAGAATTAGCAATAAAACCAGCACGTATCGCCTTTGATCATATTGAAGATGAAGATGTATATGTGCGCGCGATTACATTGTGTGCAAGGGCAGGGATTGATCATATGTCCAATTACCTTTTATACAATGGAGAGGATTTCACTGGTAAAGGGCACTCTTATCATGCGGATACACCAGAGGACTTATTCTATCGCATGCACCTGACTATGGAGCTTGGCGAAAATTTAACCGAGGAGCTGGGAAGAAAAATTGCTATTTTTTCGTTCCCTATGAGATATATTCCGCTAGATAATGATCAAAGAGGATTTATTGGTGCTAATTGGAATGCAAAATATCTTCGAGCTCTACAGTGCATGTTGATACCAACACAGGGAAAAGGTATCCAGGGAAGATCCTTCTTTGAGGCAGATTTTGGTAAGACAGCCGAAGACTTCGTGATGTATCTTGCAATGCCTGAAAGATTGTTAAATAAACGTGGTCATTTTGTAGAAAGAAAAGATGAGCCGAAATTTGAAAGAGAGATTCGGTATACACAGTGGTCTGAAAATAGACATCTTATCGACACCTGGATGAAGTATTATTCGATGTTCGAGAAGGATACAGTTCTGGAATATATTGGGTGTAATAGATTTAGCGTGGAAACGTTAGACAAAATTGAAAATGAAGAACTGAAAAAATTGTATTTTCTTTATCTTACGCCAAGTGCAACAATTCGAGTATTCTCGGATTGCACGGAGGATACAAAAAGAATAATTAGCACATTTATTTTAGAAGAACTCCCGTTTATGTATTCTCGTATCGTTGAAACGATACTGAGTTCGAAACCGGGATACAAAGTAATCGCCGGTATACTTGAAAATTTTGGGGAAAAAGTATGTACAGATTTGTTGAAAAAAATCGATCTATTCAGCGGGCATGATAATGATAAATTAACGATGCTAATAAAGGCAAACAAATCCAAACGCTTAGTTGATTTTGATTTCTCATTATTACAGTTCATTCCATATTTTCACGTGAGTAATTTGCTTTCAAAACAAGAGGAGCAGATTATTATGAACAGCGCATACGAATTAAAAGAGGCGCCAATAAGAAAAATTCTATTATTACATTTGGATGAATTGAAAGATGTATTAATAAAGACAAATGGCGCTCAGCCTGGTGATACACAAATAATTTCTGTAATAGAAGAACAGATTAAAGAACTGTATCATCAGATAAGTATATTTGAATTATAGGAGACAGAATAGTGGAGCATCAGTTATTAATTGGAAAGTTCACACTAGAGTCCCTTACAAGCGGATTGTATGTATCTCCGTTGGACTTATATAGGGAGTATGTACAAAACGCAGCCGATTCAATTGACGAGGCTCTTGAGCAGGGGATTCTAAAGAAAGGAGAAGAAAAGATCTCAATTACGGTTTCAGAATCTGAAAGGATAATAAAGATTTCAGATAATGGAACTGGCGTTGGAGCAAATGATATTTACTCAAATCTTATAGATATAGGAAATTCCAAGAAAAGACATTCTAATAGTCGAGGCTTTAGGGGAATTGGAAGATTATCAGGATTAGGATATTGTCAGAAGTTGAAATTTTTGACATCTATCCATGGAGAAGAAAAGGCATCCTGTATTATATATGATGCTGAAAAATTAAAGTACTTACTCTCTCCACAAGTGGACAGTCGTGATTCGATTGATCAAGTTTTATCAAGTGTTCTCACAATTGAAGAAATACCCGAGCGTATTAATAAGCATTACTTTTCAGTTGAGCTTTACGGAGTAGTCCCAGAAAGTGATTTGCTGAATGATTCCGAGGTGGTCCCGTATTTACAACAGAATCTTCCGGTTCCGTTTTCTAGAGACTTTGTATGGGGCTCAATGATAAAACAAAAGTTGGTCCAGATGGAGGTTGAACTTGCGGAATATAATGTGGAGCTGAGAACAGACCGTACGGTAATAGATATTTGCAAACCGTACAAGAATAAAATACTTGCTGATAGGATAAGAAAAATAAATGATTCTATATCAGATATTAACTTCGTGCCCTTTTATTCTGGCGAAAAAGTTACGGCTATGCTTTGGTATGCGGAGACAAACTTTTTAGGAACCGTTTTGGATAAAGATATAAAGGGAATTAGGATCAGGCAAGGAAATATTCTTATTGGTGACGAGAATACATTAAGGAAATGTTATAAAGAGGAACGATTTAATAGCTGGATGGTTGGAGAGTTGCTTGTCTTTAATGAAGATATCATTCCGAATACAAGACGAGATGACTATGAAAAAAATAGTGCCTATAAAGAACTGCTTAGTCAGTTCACGGAATGGGCTAATGAAATGTCAAGGCAGATACGTCACCGATCTTACGAAAGAAGTTTAACTCAGAGCGATAAGAAATTTTTGGCTGATGAAAGTGTTACGGATGTAGATGGAGTGGACATTTCTCTTGGGACAGAATTAGATAGTTATGATATGGATGATTCTGATTCGGTTGCCAATACAGATCTGCTCAGTAAGTTATCACTGCTTATGGATATGGGAAAAAAGAAAACAAAATATAATGTTTTGAATCTTAATAGTAAGTTTACAGTCGACCAGAAGCAGACGCTAGAGCATGTTTTTGATGCATTGTATGCAAAATATACTAATGCCAAAGCTAATGATATTATCCAGACAATAATCGATTCGTTTTAATGTGAACTTCCAGTAATTTTTCCACCTAAAGAAAAAAGAACGAAATAAAATCATAAAAAATCCCGGTTTTCTGCGGCTTTCCATTTCAGATAGCCGGGAAATATAGTACAATTATTTTAGGCGGATAACCGCCTAAAAGGAGGGCGCTATGTATCTGGATTTTTTAGTGAAAGTACCAACCGTAAAAGGCAAGATCACACGGAGAAAAAAGTCAAATGTTGTATATATAGAGTATGAGTATGACCGGGTTTATGATCCATCCCGGAAGTATACTTTTCCCAAAAGAGTAACGATCGGAAAATTGTCAGATACGGATCCGGAACTCATGAAACCGAATCAAAATTTCCTGAAATATTTTCCCGATGCAGAGCTTCCGGAAAGCAAAAACAGAACTTCCAGAAGCAGCTGTCTCAGGGTAGGAACATATTTTGTACTGCGTAAGATCATAGAAGAATGCAGCTTGAACGATATCCTTGGAAAGTATTTTGGATCACGTGACATGGGGTTGTTTTTAGATCTGGCTGTTTATTCGATCATAGCAGAAAACAATGCAGCGCAGTACTATCCGGATTATACATACAACCATCCACTTTTTACGGAAAAGATGAAACAATACAGCGATTCAACCGTATCAGATTTCCTGAATTCAGTAACAGATGATCAAAGTACAGGATGTCCCATGATATGAGGACACCGATGAATGCAATCATAGGATTTACCGGTATTGCAATGAAAAACAATCCGTCAGACGAAGTGAAAAATTGTCTGGAAAAGATTGACGAAAGCTCAGAGCATTTACTGTCGCTGATCAATGATATATTAGATCTGACCCGCATCGAAAATGGAAAAGTGAAATACAATCCGGTACCGGCGGATGTGAAAAACATTACAGATTCTGCATTGGATATTACAAAAGGCTTTCTTACGAACAGGGATATCAACTTTAAGATTCAGCGTGAAGAAGCAAAGATTCCAAATGTACTTGCGGATCCTGCACGCCTGCGTGATGTGCTGGTCAATATTCTGAGCAATGCCGTGAAATTCACTCCGGATGGAGGGACGATTACCTTTGAAGCCCGGTGTCAGGAAAAGGGCGGGGATGGATATATAAATATGCGTTACCGCATTTCGGATACTGGTATTGGCATGAGTGAGGAATTTACAAAAGAAGTTTTTGAGGAATTTGCACAGGAAGATTCCAATGTGAGAACGCAGTACCATGGAGTTGGACTGGGGATGGCTATCGTAAAGAAGTATGTAGATATGATGGGTGGAACCATTTCCGTGCAGAGTAAAAAGCATGAGGGAACCACATTTACTGTGGATATTCCTTTGGAAATTACAGATAAGGAATGTAATAAGTCAGACACAGGTTTTTCTGAAAAGGTAAATCTTACAGGTGTGAATGTCCTTCTTGCAGAGGATAATGAACTGAATGCAGAGATTGCTGCCGTGCAGTTGGAAGAGTTCGGGATGAATGTAGAAAGAGCTGTGGATGGAAAGAATGCTGTTGAGATTTTCAGAAATCATCCGGAAGGCACATTTGATGTAATCTTGATGGATATCATGATGCCTGAAATGAATGGTTATGAAGCAGCAAAAGCAATCAGGGCAATGAGTGACAGACCGGATGGAAAAAATATTCCTATTATAGCAATGACAGCTAATTCATTTGCAGAAGATGTTCAGGCATCACTGGATGCAGGAATGAACGCACATTTGTCAAAGCCGATTGTGATTGATGAAGTTATAAAAACGATTTTAAAATGGATCAGACTCGTGAAATGGAGGAAAAATTATGTCGAACAATAAGGAAAACATGTCAAAGCTTGAAAGCTTTATGAAGGTTCTGACAGGACATTTTGATAATAAGGAACAGTATGCCAGGATGCAGAAAGCAGGAAAATTATATCCTTATGCGGAACATGTCAACACAGTCTGCAATGACAAGATCAAGAATCTCCCCGCAGATTTTCAGGGAAAATTTCTTGTAGAAGAGAGTTATTACGAGACAGATGGGAAGAAGCATGCGTCTGCACATCTTTTCTTATTCACAGAAGAAGAGGAGGGGATTCTGCTTTCATCTTATGAGATACCGGAGGGAAATGCCAAGAATACCTTCACATATGCTTCGATGCAGCCGGTGGAATACAGTGAACTCAAAAAGTCGGCGAAATTTACACCGGCACTTTATCATGAAAAGGATGGCGCCTGGGAGGGCGGCAGCACAAGTCAGTTTACTCCGGTCATGAAATTTAAACTGTGGGAACGTTTTTCCGGGGAATGTCTGGAAGTATCCGAGAGCATGGAGGTAAACGGAAAGAGAACCTTTGGGTATGATGATCCGATCATCTATAAGAGGGTATAAATATAAGAAGCAAGTATAAATATTAAACTGGATATTTATGCAGGGAAAAACCTTGTTCGAGAAGGAAAACTATATTATAATGAGAGGAACATATTTTATCCGACAGGCAGTGTTTCAGGAAAATGCTGTCTGATAAAAGAACAGGGGAGATGACGGTTTATATGATCACACTGAATGATTATCTGTATTCGGGAGATACACTTTTGAGAATTTTGCATAATTACTCAGAAGATCTCAGAAAAGATGCAAGAAAAAACAAGAATGAAATTGATCTGGCACACTGTAATTTCCTGCTGCAGATCACAGAACTTCTGGAGCATAATGATTTCCTTACGGCACAGTCGCAGAAAATTCGTGAATTTTATAAATATATGGCCAGAGAGTATCCATTTCTGGCTTTTACATTTAAAGGAAGGATTAAATCACTGATCCGCGCAGAGGAGAAATTTAACGGATATATTGTAGAATATATTTATGATTATCATATGGTGCATGGAACCTATCCGTCTGTCTCTGAAATCAGAAACCGTCTGAGCTGTTTCCGTGACCTGATCGCGTACAGGATTGTGATCGCTATGCCAAAATGCCATCTGAAGAGTGGACAGGACAGAGAAAAAGAAGAAGAAAAATATCTTTATGAGATTGCGAATGCGCTTCCGGAATTTCTGGAGGAGAGAGGCTTTACAGTGGAACCGGCGAGAGGGGTTATGGAAAGTTCGTCGGAGTTTATGAAGGATGAGGTTCGTCCGTATTACCGTGACTATATTATGGGAAAAAGTCCGCAGGATTACCGGTCTTTGCATATCACATTTTATGATAACAGTTCCAGATGTTTTGTGGAGGTTCAGCTTCGTACAAAATCTATGGATGACGTGGCAGAAATTGGTCCGGCAAATCATCTGGGCTACGAAAAGGGACAGGATAAAGCAAGATCCCGGAGAGATGCGATCCCGGAGGGAGAGAGTGTGTATTTTGATGAGGCATACGAGAGAGGAATGCGTCTTCAGAATCTGGAACTTTCGAAAGTGGACGTCAATATGTTCGCAGCGGTAAATAACAGTCTGATCAATGATGGATGCGGATTGTTTCGGGGAAGACTGATTCTTCCGTATGAGCATTTATCCAGATTTCAGAATGATCTGATAGATTAACAAAATAGGAATAAAGGCAGATTGTAATGATAAAAAGAAAGCCCACCGCGGTGGATCTGTATGATCGCTGCGGCAGGCTTTTTTACTTTATATACTTTGTAATTAGGCTTCTTTATCTTCGTCTGCATCTGATTCATCAGCCACAGCTTCAGGAAGGTAGACATGTACCCGTTCAATACGGTTTTTGTCCAGCTTGTCAACGACGAGCCGGGTATGATTTTCGGTGATGACCTCATCACCATCTTCCGGGATGCGATCCAGGTGTTCGATGATCAGACCACCGAGGGAATCATAGTCCTCAGAGGTGAAGTCTGTATGCAGATGATCATTGACGTCATCCAGGCTCATGGATCCCTCAACAATATATTCGCGGTCAGAAATTTTCTTGATAAGTTCGTTTTCGTTTTCGTCGTACTCATCGTGGATCTCACCGACAATTTCCTCAAGAATGTCTTCCAGAGTGATAAGACCGGTCATCTCACCGTACTCGTCGAGAACAATGGCGATATTGAAGGTGGATTCTCTCATTTCTACCAGAAGATCGGAGATATCCTTGTATTCATAGGTGAAATGAGGCTTGCGAAGAAAGTTGCGGATATCAAAGGGATCATCCTGATTGTAAAGAAGAAGATCCTTCATATTGACGATTCCGACGATATTGTCCTGTGTGTCTTCATAGACAGGAAGACGGGTAAATCTGTCAGTGCGGAAAATATCGATCAGTTCCTCATAGGTGTTATTTACATTGGCAAACGTTACATTTACACGGGGAACCATAATATCCTTGGCATCTGCATCACCGAGATCGAAAACATTGTAGATCATTTTCTTCTCGTCGGATTCGATGACACCATCCTCATGGCTTACATCAACGATGGTACGCAATTCTTCCTCCGTCATGACATTGTTGACATCGTCCGGATTTACACGAAGAATATACAGGAAAAATCTCGAGATCAGGTTGATCACAAAGATTACCGGCGTCATGACAGTCATCAGAAAATGAATTACTGTAATGTAGCGAAGAGTAATCTTCTCGGAATTGATCGTAGCATAGTTCTTAGGGGTGATCTCTCCAAATACCAGAATCGCAACAGTCAGTGCCAGTGTTGCAATGCTGACCATATAACCGCCCAGATGATATGCGAGTGTAGTTGCAAGAGATGATGCATATACGTTTACGATATTATTGCCGATCAGAATAGCACTGAGCATCTTGGGTGTATGGTTCTCCAGAATATCCAGAGCCAGGGCGGCACGCTTGTTGTCGTCATCTGACAGGGCACGAAGGCGGATTCTGTTTACAGACATCAGTGCAGTCTCTGTTGAGGAAAAGAATGCAGAAAGTGCCAGCAGAACAGCAAGTATGATAAATTGGTAAGTGTCACGTATGTCCACTTTAAATGTTCACTCCTTTGGTGTTTTGATAAAATACATACCTTAATGGTAAAAATATGCAGTTTTCATTATATACTGTTTTTATGGCTTTGGCAAGTTCTTAAAAAAGAACCTGAAAGGATATACTGGATTACTTATAATATAAAAACTGCCCGACGGGATATCGGGCAGTTATAAAAACATATATTATGCAAGTTCTGTGCCTGTGAGCATCTTGTATGCCTGAAGATATTTGGCGATTGTCTTGTCAACGATCTCCTGAGGAAGTGTCCAGTCATTTCCCGGATTAGCCTTGAGCCAGTCGCGGGCGAACTGTTTGTCAAAAGATGGCTGTCCATGTCCTGGTTCATAGCCTTCCAGAGGCCAGAAACGGGAGCTGTCAGGAGTGAGCATCTCATCACCGATCACCATGTTTCCATCTTCGTCAAGACCGAATTCAAACTTGGTGTCTGCAATGATGATTCCCTTGCTCAGTGCGTATTCTGCACATTTCTTATATAATGCGATAGTATTGTCACGAAGTTTTTCTGCGAGTTCACGTCCTTTTCCAGGGAAATATTTCTCCAGGTGATCGATACTCTGCTCGAAAGAAATATTTTCGTCATGATCGCCAATCTCTGCTTTGGTAGATGGTGTGTAGATCGGCTCCGGCAGTTTATCAGATTCTTTTAAACCTTCTGGAAGCTTGATGCCGCAGACAGTGCCGTTTTCTTTGTAGCTTTCCCAGCCGCTTCCTGTGATATATCCACGAACGATACATTCGATCGGAAGCATATTGAGCTTACGGCACATCATGGATTTACCGTCGTATTTCTCCTGCTGGAAAAATTCCGGCATATCCTTTACATCGACAGAAATCATATGGTTGGGCAGAATATCCTCTGTCATATCGAACCAGAATTTGGACATCTGTGTCAGTACGGTACCTTTTTTGGTGACTTCGTTGTTGAGAATGACATCAAAGCAGCTGATACGGTCAGTAGCAACCATGATCAGGCTGTCGCCGTTGTCATAAATCTCACGTACTTTACCTTCTTTAATTGGTTTTAATTCCTGCATCTTCTCATACCTCGTCATTTGGTTTTTGATTGGAAATTTTACATGTAGTAAGGTATCATCTTTTGTATGGGGATGTCAAGAGTGATTTTGACGGGCATGTGAATAAATACAAAAAAATATACAGAGGACTGGTTGTTTTAAGATAATTCTGGTATAATATCTTTAACCACCAGAGGGAGAAAATCAGAAGGCAGGTGAGCGAAATGGCAGGCAGAAAGAAGGAGCCTCTGTACAGAAGCTTTGGCTATGCATTTGAGGGGATTTTTACCTGTATCAGAAACGAACGGAATATGAAGATACATGTCGCAGTTACGCTTCTTGTTATTATTGCAGGATTTATTCTGGGACTTTCGGTTACAGAATGGTGCATCTGTCTGGGACTATTCGGACTTGTGATGGCACTGGAACTGGTCAATACAGCGGTGGAGGCGGTGGTAGATCTTGTGACTGCGAAACGCCATCCGCTTGCGAAGATTGCCAAGGACACAGCTGCCGGAGCGGTTCTGATCGCTGCGATCATGGCTGCGGTCATCGGGCTTCTGATATTTGTACCGAAGGGACTTATGTTTCTGAGACAACTATAAGGCAGATTTGTTTTGCAGGGAGTCGTTCATAATGAATGACAGATCCAACGAAAGGAGCGACACATTATGGAATTAGGAGACGGACTTAAGAAACTTTTACTTGCAGGAGTAGGAACAGTTGCAGTGACAGCAGAGAAATCAAGAGAAATTCTGGATGAACTGGTTAAGAAGGGTGAACTCACTGTAGAGCAGGGCAAGGTTCTGAATCAGGAACTGAAGCACAACATCAAAGAAACGATCAAGACCAAGACTTCTTCTTCAGCGGAAGCTCCAAAGGAAGATATCCGGGATACTCTTTCGAAACTTTCACCGGAGCAGCTTGCAGAGCTGAAAGAACAGATTCTCAAGATGGAAGCACCGAAGGCAGGAGAGGAAAAGAAAGAAGAAATCTCAGAGGATAAAGAACCGGCAGAAGAAACAGAGAAAGCACCGGAAGAATAAAGAGAAACGGAGCAGCAAATGAGCAGATCAGACAGAGAAACAGAACAAAAAAACGGATACGGAGACCGTCTGAAGGAAATCACAGCTGTTCTGAAGAAACATTCTATCACACGGGGAATCTCTCCGGAGAAACTTCGTCTTATACTGGAAGATCTGGGCCCAACTTATATCAAGTTGGGCCAGCTTATGTCTCTCAGATCAGATATCCTGCCAAAGAGATACTGTGACGAACTGATGAAACTGTGTTCTGAAGTACCGCCGATGCCTTTTTCGGAAGTGATCGAGGTACTGGAGGAATCCATGGGATGTCCGTGGCAGGCTGAATTTCAGCAGATTCAGGAGAAACCGCTGGGCTCTGCTTCTATTGCACAGGTCCATCGTGCAACGCTGAAAACAGGCGAGGAAGTTGTCATCAAGGTACAGCGCAAGGGTATTTATGAGACGATGGCCAGGGATATTGGTCTGATGCACAAAGCAGTGCGGCTGATGCCGCCGGTAAGTATCAAGGGTGCTGTGGATCTGAACATGGTTTTGAGCGAACTGTGGACAGTGACGCAGGAGGAGATGAATTTTCTTACAGAAGCTGCCAATATTTCAGAATTTGCCAAAAAGAACAAGGGCGTCGCTTTTGTAAAAGTACCGATCCTGTACAGGGAATATACGACAACACATGTACTGGTCATGGAGTATATTGACGGCATTGCGATCAATGACAAAGAGAAGCTTCTTCAGAATGGATATGATCTGAACGAGATCGGAAGTAAGTTCGTAGATAATTTTATCAGGCAGGTGATCGAGGATGGCTTTTTTCATGCGGATCCTCATCCCGGCAATGTACGGATCCAGGGCGGCAGGATTGTCTGGATCGATATGGGAATGATGGGCAGGCTCACGGAGAGAGACCGGCAGCTGATCAGTCAGGCCGTGGAAGGCGTAGCGTTTAAGGATATCGGCAAAATCCAGGATGCAGTGCTGGCACTGGGAGAATTTAAGGGAAAACCGGATCACAGCAGACTTTATCAGGATATTCAGGAACTTATGGAGAAATATGGGACAGCGGATATCGGAAATATTGATCTGGCAGAGGTTATGGTGGACCTCATGGAAGTCATGAAAGAAAATAAGATCATGATGCCGCATGGACTGACGATGCTGGCAAGAGGACTGACACATGTAGAAGGCGTTCTGGCGGATATCAGTCCGGAGATCAACATGGTTCAGATAGCAGCGGCACGCATCAAAGAAGAATTCCTAAGTGAGGGAAGCTGGAAAAAAGAAATCAAGGCAAACAGCAGGAATCTTTACCGTGCTTTTAAGAAGTCCATAGAGGTTCCGTCTCTTACGGCGGACTTCCTTCAGGGCTGTATGAAGGGACAGACCAAGATCAATCTGGATCTTCATGTGGCAAATGATCTTTCAAGGCTGCTGCGAAGACTTGTGCGAAATATTGTAATGGGACTTTGGGTGATGGCGCTTCTGATCAGTTCCAGTATCATCTGTACGACAGATATGAAGCCGAAATTATGTGGAATCCCGGCTTTGGGAGCACTGGGATATGTCAGTGCATTTATTATTGTGATGTATGTGTTTATCAAACATTTTTTTTCAAATAAATGATACTAAAGGAGGAACTTTAAAATGAGTACAAAGGCAGAAAAGGCAATCGCATTTCATGACAAAGGATACAACTGTGCACAGGCAGTTGCATGTTCATTCTGTGAGGAATTCGGTATCGACCAGGAGGAAATGTTCAGGATTGCGGAAGGTTTCGGATTTGGAATGGGAATCATGGATATGTGCGGTGCACTGTCCGGAATGATGATGGTGATAGGTCTTGAAAACAGTGTCGGTGATCCGGAGAAAGGAAAGCTGACCAAGGGAGATACCTATAAGAAAGTCAAAGCATATATCAATAAATTTGCAGAGCAGAATGGTTCTTATCTCTGTAAAGAACTTAAAGGGGTAGAAACCGGCAAAGTGCTTCGTGCCTGCCCGGACTGTATCCGTGATGCAGTTGCACTGACAGAGGAATATCTGGCTGCACAGAAATAAGAAAGAATATAACTATTCAGAAGTATGCCGACATATATAAGGCAAACTGCACTCCAGATCATAAAAGTCCTGCCGAAGCAGAGGAAGAGCTCAAAATCTTCTTCTGCCTCAGGCAGGACTTCTTTTTTGCTTTATTCAGAAACTCTGACAAACTGACTGTTATAGAGATTCTGGTAGAATCCGCCTTTTGCCATCAGTTCTTCATGAGAACCCTGTTCGATGATGGCACCATCTTTCATGACAAGGATTTCATCTGCATTTCGGATGGTAGACAGACGGTGAGCAACGATGAAGCTGGTACGTCCTTTCATCAGGTGTTCAAAAGCTTCCTGTACCATCAGCTCAGTTCGAGTATCAATGCTTGAGGTTGCTTCATCCAGAATCAGCATAGGCGGCAGACAGAGCATGACACGGGTGATGCAGAGAAGCTGTTTTTCACCCTGGCTTAAACTGTCTTCCTTGAGAATGGTATCCAGCTTGTCCGGAAGACGCCGGATGAATTCCCAGCTGTGAGAGCGTTTTGCTGCCTCAATGATTTCCTCGTCGGATGCATCGGGTCTTCCGATGTTGATGTTGTCACGGACAGTGCCGTTTTTGATCCAGGTTTCCTGAAGGACCATACCAAAGCTACTTCTCAGAGAATGCCTTGAGATTTGGTCGATCGGGTGTCCGTCAATGGAGATACTTCCTTTGGTCACATCATAAAATCTCATCAGCAGATTGATAAAGGTAGTCTTGCCGCAGCCTGTAGGGCCAACGATTGCGATACGCTTTCCGGGTTCTGCATGCAGATGAAAGTTCTCGATCAGCTTTTTGTCAGGAACATAGCGGAAGCTGACATTGTCGATATTGACTTCGCCCTGGACGTTGGAAATAGTTTCCTCTGGATCCGGACTTTCCGGAGTTTCTTCCAGAAGTGCAAAGATCCTGGCTGCGCAGGCAAGGGCATTCTGAAGTTCCGTGATGACAGAACTGATGTCATTGAATGGCTTCATGTACTGGTTCGCATAGGAGAGAAGTACAGAAAGACCGCCGACCGTCAGAGTACCGCCCGGGATCATAAAAGCACCAGCCAGAGCTACACCGGCATAGATCACATTGTTGACAAAGCGGGTGGACGGGTTGGTAAGGCTGCTGTAAAAAATAGCCTTCTGACTGCATTCTTTTAACTCCTGATTGATTTCGGCAAAACGTGCAGAGGATTTATCCTCGTAACCGAATGCCTGAACGATCTTCTGATTTCCGATCATTTCTTCGATAAGAGCTGTCTGACGACCGCGCGCATCGCTCTGTTTCCGGAACATATGGAAAGAGCGGGAAGAAATAAATCTGGCTACAAAGAAGCTCAGCGGGGTCAGGACAATGACCAGCAGTGTGATCCAGAAGTTTTTGGAAAACATGAAGATCAGAGTGCCGATGATTGTTACAATACCGGAAAAGAGCTGTGTAAATCCGAGCAGGAGACCGTCTGAGAGAATGTCGGTATCTGCAATGACGCGGCTGATGATATCACCGGTACTGTGTCCATCCAGATAGGAGAGGGGAAGTACCTGGATATGGCGGATCGCTCTGGAACGGATATCCTGTACTGTGCGAAATGTCATACGGTTGTTGATGATATTCATGACCCACACAGCAAGACTGGACACGATGACCATCACAAGAATTCTGGAAAGATAATACCACATCATCTCGAAGTTTACCGTATGTTCTGCGATGATCTGGTCGATTGCATCGCCGAACAGTACCGGGACATACAATTGAAGGACCACGGAAACAGAAGCCAGGATGATGCTTGAGATCAAAAGCAGACGGTAGCGGCCGATAAAGTGCAGAACTTTAAAGAGAGTTTCGGCACTTCCTGCAGTTGATGTTTTTTTGTTGTTTGTACTCATGCTAATGTTACCTCCGCAGCATTGCCGGAAACGGCAGTTTTTGAAGAATCATAGAGTGCCCGTTCTTCAGGGAATTGTGAGAAGTAGATTTCACGGTAAATCTCGCAGGAGCGGATCAGATTTTCGTGTACACCTTTTCCGGCCAGCTCGCCATCGTTCAGGACAAGAATGAGATCTGCCTGGCGGATACTGGCAGCACGCTGGGATACCAGAAAGGTGGTAACATTTCCGCTCAGCTGATGCAGAGATCTGCGAAGAGCTGCATCTGTGGCAAAGTCGAGTGCACTGGCACTGTCATCCAGGATCAGAAATTCAGGTTTTTTGACAACGGCGCGTGCAATGGTAAGACGCTGCTTCTGACCGCCGGAAAGATTGCGGCCGTTCTGTTCCAGTCTGAAATCAAGCTGTCCGTCTTTCCCCTCGACAATCTCACGTGCCTGGGCAGTTGTGAGTGCATCCCAGATTTCTGCATCTGTGGCATCATCACGGCCCCATTTCATGTTTTCGCGGATCGTTCCTTTAAAAAGTGCTGCACGCTGTGGCACGACACCGATTTTCTGCCGCAGCGTCTGCTGACTGTAGCTGCGGATATCCTGTCCATCTATACGGACAGTACCCTGTGAGGCATCATAAAAACGTGCGATCAGATTGACAAGAGTAGACTTACCGCTTCCGGTACCGCCGATAATACCAACGGTCTGCCCCTTTTGGACAGAAAAGCTGATATTGCTGAGGCTTGGTGCACTGGCACCAGCGTAGGCAAATGTAACATTCTCAAATGCAAGTGCAGTTGCATCAGAAGACGGCGCAGCGGAGGTCTTTGGATAGCTCATAGAGGTTTTGACTTTGAGGATATCCGCCACACGGCCAGCACAGGCTGCGGATTTATTGAGGGTGATGATCAGAGAAGCCAGTTTGATGAGTTCCACGATCATTTGAGCCATGTAGTTATAAAGTGCTACGACCTCACCCTGCTGCATGTTTCCAATATTTACCTGGAGTCCTGCACGGCTGATCAGGATGACAGTTGCGATATTGATCAGAACATAGGTCACTGGGTTGAGAAGTGCGGAAAGCTTTCCGACAAATTCATTTAACCGGGTGAGCTGTTCGTTGCTCTGGTCAAATTCCTGTACAGATTCCTTTTCACGACAGAAAGCACGGATGACACGCACACCGGTAAGATTCTCTCTGGTCAGTCGTGTGACGATATCCAGACGACTCTGTACTTTACGAAAAAGAGGGATGCTGAGATACATGATCACAAAAACGACCAGGAACAAAAATGGGATCGCAACGGCGAAGACCAGGGCACATCGTGTATTGATAGTGAATGCCATGACCATGGAGCCGAGTACGATAAACGGACTTCTGAGCAGAAGACGAAGTCCCATATTTACACCGTTCTGTACCTGATTGATATCATCAGTCAGGCGGGTGATCAGAGTATCTGTTCCAAGAGTGTCAAGCTCTGTATAGGAAAGCTTCTGTACATGATCATAGACGGCCTGCCTGAGTTCCGTTGCAAAGCCAACACTGGCTTTTGCTGCAAAGTACTGGGCTGTGATGCTGACGGTCAGACCGGCAGCCGCCATCAGGACTAGGATAAAAAATCGCTGAATGATGTAAGGACGGTTGTTTCCCGTGATACCCACATCAATGATCTGGGCAATAACTACAGGAACAAGCAGGTCAAACACAACTTCCAGAAATTTGAAGAAAGGTGCAAGAATGCTTTCTTTTCTGTAATTTTTCAGATAGATTGCGAGAGATCGCATTTTAAGTTTCCTCCGTTTTCTTAATGATTGACAATCCCTATTATAGTCCTGTATCATAAGGCTTGCAATGATAATGAAAAAGAATTTCAGGTAACGACCAAGTTGCTGTGAACGGAGTGACAGCAACAATTTTAGAGAGAAATGAGGTAAGAATATGCGGCGTGAGGTAACTCTGGAAGAGATTTCTGACGGAAGATTATATGATGCGAATGATATGGTAAAGGCAGACTGCCAGGACTGTAAAGGGTGCTGTGACTGTTGCAAAGGAATGGGAGATTCTGTGATCCTGGATCCTTACGATGTCTGTCGTCTGGCAAGGGGACTTGGCAGGAATCCGGCAGATCTGATTGGTACGGTTCTGGAGCTTGGCGTCTCAGACGGAAACATTCTTCCGCATCTGAGGATGCAGGGAAGAGAAGAGAGATGTGTGTTTCTGAACGAGGAAGGCAGATGTTCTGTACATGCGATCCGTCCCGGTTTTTGTCGGCTGTTTCCACTGGGAAGATATTATACGGAGGAGAATTTTAAATATATTATTCAGATCCATGAATGTGCAAAGAAAAACCGTTCCAAGATCAAGGTAAAGAAATGGATCGATACACCGGATCTGAAGCAGTATGAGAAGTTTGTCTGGGACTGGCATCAGTTTCTTCTGGATGTGCAGGAGGTATTTTATCAGACAGAGGATACGGAACTGATCAAAAACCTGAATATGTATGTGATCAGCCGTTTTTATACGAAACCGTATGAAGAAGCGCAGGATTTTTATGTGCAGTTTTATGAACGGCTGGAAGAAGCAAAAAACCTTCTGAGCCTTGGAGTATAACTCCGGGTTCAGAAGGTCTGAAGTCAGGTTTTATCTGGCAGAAAGTTCATCGAGAAGCTGATGGATCGTCTTGTTCAGTACCGGATGGCGGTAATATGGAGCAATCTCATCCATTGGCTTGAGAACAAAATCTCGATTCTGCATATCAATGTGTGGAACATGCAGATCTGGAGTATCGATGATCTCATTGTCATAAAACAGAATATCAAGATCGAGGGTACGCGGTCCCCAGTGGATCAGACGTTCACGGTTGGCTTCTGCTTCCAGTTCATGAAGTCTGTCAAGCAGTTCTTCAGGAGTCAGAAGAGTGCGGAGTCTTAAGACACCATTGAGAAACTCGTCCTGTTCTACGCCGCCGTAGGGTTCTGTGACCAGATACTCGGATACGGCTTCTACTTCACAGTCAGCGGTATCTCTAAGTCCCTGGATCCCGTTATCCAGAAATTTCTTTTTGTCACCCAGATTGGAGCCAAAAGCAATGTAAGCGGTGTGCCAGCTTCTGGTGATCTCGACAGCGACCGTATCCAGTGGAAGTCCTACAGGAGCCCATGGCTTTTCTACGCGCAGAGTGATCTTTTTAAGCAGAGGAAGTTCATGGAGCAGCATCTGACAGAGGTTTTCGGCGAGAGCCTCCAGAAGCTTGTAGGTATGCTCTTTGGCGAATTTTGTGATCATATGGCTGACTTCCCCGTAGTGAATAGATGCAGTCAGTTCGTCACTCAGACCGGCTTTGCGGGTATCTGTATAAAGAGTGGCAGATACAACAAACTTCTGTCCGAGTACATTTTCTTCCGGAAATACTCCGTGGTTTGCAAAAATCTCAAGATTTCTGATCTCAATCTTATCCATTATTTTATATTCCTTCCAAGAATTGCTTCCGTCATCAGTACGGCACGTCTGTTTTCTTTGATATCATGTACACGTACAAAGGCACATCCCTTCATGACACCCATGACAGAAGTTGCCACAGTACCTTCCACGCGCTGATCGACCGGAAGATCAAGGGTGAGGCCAATCATGGATTTACGGGAGGTTCCAAGAAGCACCGGGAAACCGAGGTGCTGGAAAAGTTCCAGATGATTCATGGTTTCAAGGTTCATCTCGTAGGTTTTGCCGAAGCCTACGCCCGGATCCAGGATGATGCGCTCATCTTTAATGCCGGCTCTTTTTGCGATATTTACACATTCCTGTGTTTCTGTAAGCATATCGATCAGGAAGTTATTGTATTGTGAAGTTTCCTTGTTGTGCATCAGGCAGCAGGCAACATCATGTTTAGCGATGACCCCTGCCATTTCCGGGTCGTATTTGAGTCCCCAGACATCATTGACAAGATCAGCACCTGCCAAAATGGCAGCATCGGCGACACTTCCTTTATAAGTATCGACGGAAATCGGTACATCAAAATGGCTGTGAAGTGCCTCAATGATCGGAACAACGCGGGCGGTTTCCTCTTCTGCACTGACCGGAGTATGACCAGGACGGGTAGATTCGCCGCCGACATCAAGGATGTCTGCACCGTCAGCAATCATGGCTTCTGCATGTTTCAGTGCATGATCCATGGAGTTCCATTTGCCGCCGTCGGAGAAGGAATCCGGAGTTACATTAAGAATTCCCATAATATATGTTCTGTTTTTTACATCAAATTCACGATTTCCTATTTTCATGAAAGATTCTCCTTTAATATTGAATCGTCATATTTTTTTTCTGTGGAGACCAGTAGCATTGTGGCTCTGCCTCGCAGAGAAAACAATTTCTGGATTTTTTGTCGGCCTCATAGATGAGCTGACTCAGTATGGAAGTCTCCTTACCGGAAGAACGATGCTCCTCGATCGCAGAGAGAATGGATTCTTTTTCTTCGGAAGAAAAGTCAAGGTCAGAAAGAATCGTTTCTGCAATGCGGGCACCAGCTTCGTCATGGGGAGTTCCGGTGGTATATTGTTCTGCACGTCCGATGTCATGGAGAAGGGCAGTGCAGTAGATCAGTTCGCGGGAACAGTTTAATTTGCGTTCCAGTGCAAAGATGTAGGCAAGACGTGCTACATCCAGGAAATGCTCCGGTGTATGCCGGCAAAAAACACGGTCTGCCTCCAGCCGGGTCAGATCTTTCAGATTCTGCTGATAGAGAGGATGTTCCCAGACAGCCTGGACTCTCTTCATCTGCGAATCCATCAGTCCTTTACCATGGCAAGAAACTGTTTCTGAAGCTCTATGTTATTTTTGAATTCGCCTCTGGTAATGACAGTCATGGTCTTGCTGCCAGGTTTTTTGATTCCACGCATAGTCATGCAGGTATGCTCTGCCTCAAGCATGACCATGACACCTTTTGGCTGAAGAACACGTTCCAGAGCATCTGCGATCTGCACGGTCAGTCGCTCCTGGATCTGAGGTCTTCTTGCATAGACATCTACTGTACGTGCAAGCTTGCTGAGTCCGGTTACCTTGCCATCAGGAATATAGGCCACATGTGCCTTACCGTAAAATGGCATTAAATGGTGCTCACACATGGAATAGAAAGTGATGTCTTTTTCGAGAACCATTTCATTGTTTTCTACCTGAAACTGTTTCAGCAGATGCTGATCAGCTTCTTCGTCGAGGCCGCCATAGATTTCTGTACACATACGTGCGATGCGGTCCGGTGTATCTTTAAGTCCCTCGCGTTCAGGATCCTCCCCGATTCCCTCGAGAAGAAGACGGATGGCTTCTTTTACTTTTGCTTTGTCTACCATTAAAAAAACAACCTCCTTAAATATAAATAAAAATTTACGATACCATGGAGATTGTCTTTTTTTTGTCGAGGTAATACTGTGATTTATGAAAGCAAAAAGATATCTCCAATTGTGATAGAACGTATGTCGAAAAACGTATCCCTACACAATATGAGATATCTTCTTAGCTGTTCAGTATTTCACAGAATACTGCCTGCTGAATTGTCATATATCTTCTTATTGTTGCAACGGGTGCGGACTCTATACCGTAAGACGTACTTTTCGTTTCAGCGACAACTCCCCATTCGCCGAACACTTGACGCATAAAGTCCTATTTTGCATAGCATTCATTTCGAACCTAGTATAGCATATATATACGTGATATAAAAGATAAAATTTATCGAAAAAAGGTATCATTTTGCAGCAAATTGATAAAAAAATGACAATGAAAGAGTAAGACTTTTTTGCTGAGATAAATCTTGACGGAGAACTCCCTCTGTGGTAGCATAAAGCTACTTTATAACTCACAGATTACGGACCGTCAGGGATAACGACTGTGTGCATTTCGTGTGCACAGCTGTTATCTCTTTTTTTATTGTAATAGAAGATTACAGCGGTCTGTTCTCGGGAATACAGGAGGAAATAGATATGTATTTGATGATTGATAATTATGATTCGTTTGTATATAATCTTAAAGCTTATTTTGAGGAACTTGGCCGGGAGATCGAGGTAAAGAGAAGTGACCGGATCACGATGGAAGATATTGAAAAGATGAATCCGGAGGGAATCATTCTTTCGCCGGGACCGAAACGGCCGTGGGATGCAGAAGTCTGTGTTGAGACCGTCCGGAGATTTCAGGGAAGGATTCCAATCCTTGGAGTCTGCCTTGGACATCAGGTGCTGGGATTCTGCAGCGGTGCGTCAGTGCATAAGGGAGAGCGTCCGATGCATGGAAAGGTTACACCGATCCGCAATGATGGAACCGGAGTTTTCTGTGGACTTCCGGAGCGGTTTCTGGTGACGCGGTATCATTCCCTGATCGTGGATCGGGAAAGTGTTCCGGCAGACTGGAGGATAGATGCCGTGGCGGAAGACGGTGCTGTGATGGGGATTTCACACAAAGAAATGCCATTGTACGGCGTACAGTTCCATCCGGAAGCAGTGCTTACAGAGTATGGACATGAAATACTGGAAAATTTCTGCCGGATCGCAGAGAGTATGTAAGTAAGACAAAAAAATGCAGAAAGGAAAAATTATGTATCATAAACAACGACAGATTAAAAAATTAAATTCATACATACCGGCGGCGGAGGCATTTCGTGTATTCTCCGGTGAGAAAGACTGTGTGTTCCTGGATTCTTCACTGGTCAATGATCTGGGAAGATATTCGATTATCGGTGCAGAACCATATCTGAAGCTGGTCAGGGATGGAGACAGCTTTCTGATCAACGGACAAGAAGAAACGCAGATCAGCTTTGAAGATTATCTGAGAGAATACCTGAGAGACCATGTGGATCGGAATGAAAGTGAACTTCCACTGGTTTCCGGGGCAGTGGGATATTTTTCTTATGATTATGGGCGTAAATTACAGGGAGTTCCATCCGGTGAAAAGGATCTCGTCAAAATTCCGGATGCGGTACTGACTTTTTATGATGTTTATATTATTGAAGACTGTCATAAAAAAGAAACTTATCTGGCTGCAAACGGAATCACAGAGGATGCTTCTGCAAAAATCCGGAAAATAGAACAGAAGCTTTGGCAGAAGCCAGAGAAGAAGGCAGAACAGAAGCTTCCTTATGATATCCTTGTCACTCCGAATTTCGAAAAAGAAGAATACAAAAAAGCGGTAGATGACATGATCCACTATATTATAGAAGGAGATATCTATATCACAAATATGACACAGCAGCTTACGATAGAGAGTGAGAAGCCGCCTCTGGATGTTTTTTATGATCTTCGAAAGAACAATCCGTCTCCTTTCGGCGGATACATGGATTATGGTGATTTTCAGATTGTCAGCGCCTCCCCGGAACGTTTCCTCAAGATGAAAAAGGGTCATGTCAATACGAGACCGATTAAAGGAACACGGAAAAGAGGAGCAACTTCAGAAGAAGATCTTCTGATGCGGACAGAACTGGAGAATTCTGAAAAAGACAAGAGCGAACTTCTCATGATTGTGGATCTGGAGAGGAATGATCTGAACCGTGTATGCAAACCAGGCAGCGTAAAGGTGACCGAGCTGTTTACCGTAGAAGAATATGCAACAGTATTTCATCTGGTTTCAGATATAGAAGGTACTTTGGAAGAGGACAAAAACTTTGTGGATCTTATGGAAGCAGCATTTCCGGGAGGTTCGATCACCGGTGCACCGAAATATCGTGCGATGGAAATTATAGATGAGCTTGAACATGGGAAAAGAAACCTGTATACTGGATCTATCGGATATCTTACTCTGGACGGTGACTGCGACTTTAACATTGTGATCCGTACAGCACTTCATAAAGACGGAAAATATTTCTTAGGTGCCGGGGGCGGTATTACGGCAGAATCCGATCTGGAGTTTGAGTATGAAGAGACACTTCAGAAAGCGAAGGCGATTCTCGAAGCATTGAAATAAAATAGGAGGAAGGCGTATGGCGTATGGATATCAAATTGGATGAGGGCTTTCAGTTTGGGCTGGGAGTATTTGAGACAATCGCAGCGGAGGATGGAAGACTGCTCCTGCTGGACCGGCATTTACAGAGAATGGAGAAGGCGGCTCAGTTCTTTGATCTTGGTACTCTTTTGGAGAGAGGAGTCACCAAAAAGAGGATAAATGAATTTCTTGCAGAACAAAAAACAGAAGATATCCGCCATGGAGCAATCAAGATCATTCTCTCCAAAGAGAATCTTATTTTTCAGATGCGGGGAAATCCCTATACGGAAGAAGCTTATCTGCGGGGATTTGTTGCAGATATCAGTAAAGTAAGACGAAATGAAACTTCGCCGATGGTATATCATAAGACATTGAACTATGGAGACTGTATTCTGGAAAAGAGAGCAGCCACAGCGGCCGGTATTCAGGAACGTATTTTTATGAACACCAAAGGACAGCTCTGTGAGGGTACGGTCAGCAATATCTTTTTTGTCCGCAAGAATAAAATCTACACCCCACAGCTTCTCTGCGGACTTCTTCCGGGGATTTTAAGGGAGTATGTCCTTGAAATCTCTGATGTAGAAGAAACCGTGATCTATCCGGAGGAACTGATATATTATGATGAATGTTTTGTGACAAATTCCCTTATGGGGATTATGCCGGTACGCCAGATTGGAAGTATCTGTTTTCCACGCAGAACCATGGCGGACGAGGTACGAAGTTTATATGAAAATCAGAAAATGTCCCTGTAGATCGGGGACATTTTTTTGTGAGATGCCGGAAAATAACTTGACATTAAAAAAGTATATTTGTATAATGGCGAAAGTTAGGAAACGAACTAATTTACAATATATCGCAGAAGGGAGGGAGGGTTCAATGAAGGAAGCGGATGAAAAATTAAAAGAGATGCACATGGGCAGAATCATCCATATGTTGTCGCATCAGATGAAGCGGAACTGCAACAATGTGGATTCTGCAATCACCAATGATGATCTGACGGTCATGCAGAAGCATGTGCTGAAGTTTGTTCTTCTGGAATCTCTTCACAGAGATCTTTACCAGAAGGACATAGAAGAAGAGTTTCAGATCAGGAAATCTACGGTGACAGGTATCCTGAAGCTCATGGAGAGTCATGGCTATATCAGGAGAGAAAGCGTAAAGAGGGATGCCAGACTGAAACGAATTGTCCCGACTGCGAAGGCAGAAGAGATACGGCCGAAGATTCTGGAGCAGATTCAGAAGACAGAGGCGAAATTGCTGGAAGGAATCCCACAGGAGAATGTAACAATCTGCAAGCAGATTTTGTGGCAGATGTTTCATAATATTTCAGAAATGAACGAGGAGGAAAACAAAAAAGATGAATAAGACACTTTTTAAATCCATCAGAGAATACAGGAAGCAGTCTCTTCTTGCTCCGATTCTTGTTATTCTTGAAGTATTGATGGAAGTACTTATCCCTCTGGAGATGGCAAAGATCATCGATATCGGTATTGCGAACGGTGATCTGGGCTACATTGTACAGAGGGGGATTGTCCTGGTCGCAATGGCGATGCTGGCGTTGTTTTTTGGTGTACAGGCCGGAAACATGGCGGCAGTTGCAGCGGCAGGATATGCGAAGAATCTTCGCCATGATATTTTTTATAAGGTGCAGGATTTTTCTTTCAAAAACATTGACCATTTTTCAACCTCCGGTCTGGTCACCCGAATGACAACCGACATCACAAACGTACAGATGGCATACATGATGAGTATCCGCCTTCTGGCAAGAGCCCCGATCATGGTGCTTCTGTCCTGGGTCATGACACTTCTTATCAATGTAAAGATCGCTCTGCTGTTCCTGGTTGTAATTCCGGTTCTCGGAGGAACGCTGATCTATATTGCAAAAAAAGCACATCCTCATTTTATCAAGGTATTTGATGAGTATGATGAGCTGAACAATTCTGTCCAGGAAAACGTTAATGCAGCCCGTGTAGTCAAGGCATTTGTAAGGGAAGACTATGAGATCAAAAAATTTCATGGAGTTTCGGAATATGTGTATGCACTGTTTACAAAGGCTGAAAAAATCGTCGCATGGAACTCTCCGGTTATGCAGTTTATGATGTATACAGTGGTTCTTCTGATCGCAGCAATCGGTGGACGCAGTATTGTATTTGGAACCATGGAAACCGGAGAACTGACAAGTGTTATCGTTTACGCACTGCAGATTCTGATGTCTCTGTCCATGGTAACCTTTGTATTCGTCATGATTATGATCGCGGAGGCCTCCACAGACCGTATTACAGAGGTTCTGAACGAAGTACCTGAAATGCAGGACAAAGCTGATGCCGTAAAAGAAGTCCCAAGTGGAGATATTGTTTTTGACCATGTGAACTTCAGCTATGCCGGAAAGGATGGAAATCTTTCTCTGAAGGATATCAGTCTTCATATCAAGGCAGGACAGACGGTAGGAATCATCGGAGGAACCGGAAGTGCCAAATCTACTCTGGTGCAGATGATCCCGCGACTCTATGATGTGACAGGTGGTTCTGTCAAAGTCGGCGGCATTGATGTAAGAAACTATAATCTTGAAGTGCTTCGTGACCAGGTTTCCATGGTGCTTCAGAAAAATGTCCTGTTTTCCGGATCTATTTATGAAAATATTCGCTGGGGTGATGAACACGCTTCGGACGAAGAGGTGAGAAGAGTCTGCAGGCTCGCACAGGCAGATGGCTTTATCAGTGAATTTCCATCCGGATACAATACCATGATCGTTCAGGGCGGAAACAATGTCTCCGGTGGTCAGAAGCAGCGTCTGTGTATTGCACGTGCTCTTCTGAAGAAACCGAAGATCCTGATTCTGGATGACTCCACCAGTGCAGTGGATACCAGGACAGATGCTCTGATCCGTAAGGCTTTCCGGGAGGAAATTCCGGATACCACAAAGATTATCATTGCACAGAGAGTTTCATCTATTGAAGATGCAGACCAGATCATTGTTCTTGACGGCGGAAGGATCTCCGGAGTGGGAACCTCAGAAGAACTGCTTAAGACCAATGATATTTACAGAGAAGTATATGAATCCCAGGTGAAAGGAGGAGAAGAGGATGAGTGAGCAGAAAAAACCGGATATGAATCAGAAAAGCAAGCCGAAATTTAACAAAAAAACGGCAAAACGTCTTCTGAAGTATGTGACAGAAACTTACAAACTCCAGTTTGTCATTGTTTTTGTCTGTATTCTTTTAAGTGCGATTGCAACCACAGCAGTTTCCCTCTCTCTGAGATATCTGCTGGATGACTTTATCCTTCCGCTGATCGGACAGAAGGAACCGAATTTTGCCGAACTTTATCAGGCACTTGCAGTTTTGGGGTGTATTTTCCTGGCTGGTGTCATTGCGACCTTTATTTATACCCGAATGATGGTATTTATCGGTCAGGGTGTGTTAAAGAGAGTAAGAGATGATATGTTTGAGCATATGCAGACTCTGCCGATTCGCTATTTTGACCAGAATACCAATGGTTCTGTTATGAGTCTGTATACAAATGATACGGATACCTTAAGACAGATGATCAGTCAGGCGATCCCACAGGCGTTGATGTCACTGTTTACCATCATTGTGACTTTTATCTCCATGCTGATCTTAAGCCCGCTTCTTACGGTTCTGGCGGTTCTGATCATTTTTCTGATGCTGTTTGTGACAGGAAAAATCGGTGCCAGAAGCGGAAAGTATTTCGTGCGTCAGCAGATGTCACTGGCAGAGGTGACAGGCTTTGTGGAAGAGCGTATGAATGGACAGCGTGTTGTCAAGGTTTTTAATCATGAGAAGAAATCCGAAGAGGAATTTGACAAACTGAACGAAGCTCTTTTTGAAAGTGCGGCACAGGCAAATAAATATGGTAACATGATGGGACCGGTTATCGGAAACATCGGAAATCTGCAGTTCGTCCTGACCGCAGTACTTGGCGGAATCCTTTCTGTCACAGGAGTTGGCGGGATCACACTTGGAGTGATGGCTTCCTATCTGCAGTTCACCAAGAGCTTTACACAGCCGTTCATGCAGGTTGCACAGCAGTTTAACTCCATCGTCATGGCTCTTGCAGGTGCAGAGCGTATCTTCAATCTGATCGATGAGAAGCCGGAAGACGATGAGGGCTATGTGACTCTTGTCAATGCAAAAAAGGATGGCGATGGAAATATTACAGAGTGCAGAGAAAGAACCGGTATGTGGGCATGGAAGCATCCGCATTCGGCAGATGGTTCTGTATCTTATACTGAGCTTAAGGGTGATGTGAGATTCGAAGATGTTACCTTTGGTTATAACGAGGATAAAACAATTCTTCATGACATCAGCCTTTATGCAAAGCCGGGCCAGAAGCTTGCTTTTGTAGGTTCCACCGGAGCAGGAAAAACAACGATCACCAATCTGATCAACCGATTCTACGATATACAGGACGGTAAGATCCGTTACGATGGAATTAATATCACAAAGATTAAAAAGGATGATTTAAGACATTCTCTGGGTATCGTTCTTCAGGATACGCATCTGTTTACGGGAACGATCAGGGATAACATCCGTTATGGAAAGCTTGATGCAACGGATGAGGAGATTTATGCGGCAGCAAAGCTTGCACATGCGGATCAGTTTATCCAGATGCTTCCAAAGGGATATGATACGATGTTAAGTGGTGACGGTGAAGAACTGTCACAGGGTCAGAGACAGCTTCTTTCTATTGCAAGAGCAGCTGTTGCCGATCCGCCGGTGCTGATCCTGGATGAGGCAACATCAAGTATCGATACCCGTACGGAGAGTATTGTCCAGAAGGGTATGGATAACCTGATGAAAGGCCGTACGGTATTTGTGATCGCACACAGACTCTCTACGATTCGAAACAGCGATGCGATCATTGTACTGGATCACGGCAGGATCATCGAGAGAGGTGATCATAAGGATCTGATCAGACAGAAGGGCACCTATTATCAGCTTTACACAGGTAAACTGGAACTTTCATAAGAGGAAACGAAGAAATGGCAGATGTTCTGGCAGCAGGGCGTAAGCCATTTCTTTTTTTGCTTTATAGTACTCTATTCAGAGAAAAACTGCTTTCCATTGTGTTGACATTTGCGGGAAATATAATAAAATGAATGAAAACAATATACGCACAGGGCGGAATGTAAAAACAGAGGGAAAGAGGGGGTGACTATGGCAGCAGACTACGCAAAGTGTGCGAAAGAAATCCTTGACACCGTGGGCGGCAGAGCCAATCTTGTAAGTGCAGCACACTGTGCAACAAGACTTCGTCTGGTGACAGTAGATAACAGCAGGATCGATATGAAGAAGCTGGAGAATATTGATGGAGTAAAGGGTGTTTTCAGCAACAACGGACAGCTACAGCTCATCATCGGAACCGGAACGGTAAATAAGGTATATGATGAGTTTATTGCTATCAGCGGGATGAGTGCAGCGACCGGGGAAGAAGTGAAGGCAGCAGCGGCAGCGAAGCAGCCGGTATTCAAGCGGATGGTCAAGGCACTTGGAGATGTCTTTGTACCGATCCTTCCGGCGATTGTAGCCTCCGGTCTTATGATGGGGCTGGTAGAGGCACTTGGCAGAGCAATGCCTGCTTTTGCGGGAAGTGACTGGTATGGGATCCTGGATTTGTTTTCAAACACAGCCTTTACTTTCCTTCCGATTCTGATCGCAGTGTCAGCAGCAAGGGTATTTGGCGGAAATATTTTTCTGGGTGCAGTTATCGGCATGATCATGATTCATCCGAATCTTATCAATGCGTGGTCTGTAGCTTCTATGGACGCAGCGGATATTCCGGTATGGCATCTGCTTGGTCTTCCGATCAGGCAGGTTGGATATCAGGGACATGTGATTCCTGTTATCATTGCAGTCTGGATCATGTGTAAGCTGGAAAACTGGCTGCACAGGCATGTTCCGGAGATGATCGACCTTTTTGTGACGCCGCTGTGCGCGGTACTGATCACCGGTTTTCTTACCATCGGACTGATCGGACCGGTATTTTCTGCGGCAGAAACTTATGTACTTGCGTTTGCATCCTGGATCATCACCGTAGGACATGGAATCGGGGCTATGATCATGGGTGCGATTTATCCGCTCACAGTAGTATGCGGTATCCATCATATGTACAATGTCATAGAAGCAGGTCTGCTTGCCTCTGACGGACTGAATATCTGGATGCCGATCGCATCCGCAGCAAACTTTGCACAGGGTGCTGCCTGCCTCGCAGTCGGTCTTAAAGCAAGAAATGCCAGGACAAAATCTGTTGCGGTTCCCTCTGCATTATCGGCAGCACTTGGAATTACAGAGCCGGCAATCTTTGGGGTGAATCTTCGTTTCATGAAACCGTTTGTATGCGGTATGATCGGCGGTGCGGCAGGAGCTTTGACAGGGACCATTTTCCATATCGGAGCAACTTCCTACGGAGTTACCGGAATCCCCGGATTCCTTACGACACTGGACTATTCCGTACAGTATGCACTCATGCTGGCAATCTCCTTTGCAGTTGCATTTGTACTGACCTGGCTTTGCTGGAAGGAATCCCCGGAGGATTCCAAGGAAACAACACAGAAAATTAATGGTAACAACAGATGAATTGTGGTATACTACAGCAAAGGGGAAAAGCATGAATATAAGTGAAATAGCAAAGTTAGCAGGTGTATCCAGCGCGGCAGTTTCCCGTTATTTTAATAACGGATATATTTCGGAAGAAAAGAAAGAAGCAATTCGCAAGGTTGTAGAACAGACAGGTTACCGGCCGTCGGTTCAGGCGCAGACACTCCGCACAAAAAAAACCAAAATGATCGGAGTGATCGTACCGAAGGTTGCTTCCACAAGCATAGGAAAAATTGTCGAGGGAATACTTTCTGTATTGAATGAAAGTGGTTATCAGATGCTTCTTGCGGTGACGCAGAATAATCCAAAGAAAGAACTGGAGTATCTGGCTGCTTTTAATGACAAACAGGTGGATGGTGTGATCTTTGCGGCGACAATCCTGACAGCAGAGCATAAGCGTGCTCTTAAGAAGCTCTCGGTTCCCGTGATCCTGGTCGGGCAGCAGTATCCCGGTCATTGTTGCATATATCATGATGATTATCATGCTACCAGAGACCTGACAGGGGCAGTGGTTGCCATGGGCAGGAGAAATCCAGGATATATCGGTGCGATCATACAGGATAAGGCAGTCGGTACGGAGCGTTTTCGCGGTTATGAGGATGCGGTCAGTGAAGCCGGTATACCAGACTGTGCACAGCAGATGGTTATTGCTGCCTTTACTTCTGATTCCGGATACGAGAAGACGGGAGAATTGCTGGAGAAATATCCGGATCTGGATGCTGTTATCTGTGCAACGGATACTATGGCAGCAGGAGCGATACGCTATCTGAAAGAACATGGAAAGAGAGTGCCGGAGGATATTCTGGTTGCCGGACATGGGGATTCTGAAATTACAAGAGTGATGATACCGCCGATCCCTACCGTTCATTTTTTCTATGAGAAGAGCGGAGAGATGGCAGTGGAGATGCTTATAGAAATGATGGGGCAGGGTGAAACCGCAGTGAGGGAAGTGAAGCTTGGCTATCTTCTTGCACATATAAATAACAAATAGTAACTATTTAGAAGGGTGACTGTGAGGGTACTGAACAGTTATAACAAATAAAAGAAATGGGGTGCGTTTTTTGCTGAAGACATGGATTCCGGGAGAAACTCCCGAGAAAGAAGAACTGAAACAGCAGCTGGATGTGGCAAAAAAGAAGCTGTATGATCTCCAGATGAAGATCAAGGAGCACAAGATACCGGTACTGGTGCTTTTTGAGGGTTGGAGTGCAGCAGGTAAGGGCAGTATGATCGGCAAGGTCATCAAGAATATTGATCCCAGATTCTTTAAGGTGGCAACAATGTCAGTGCCATCTGAGGAGGAATTACGCAGACCATTTCTGTACCGCTATATGTGCCAGATCCCGGAACAGGGCAAATTTACTTTTCTGGATGCAGGCTGGATGGAGCAGACTACGCAGGAGGTTCTGAATAAGAAGCTGGAGGGCGAGGACTATGAGAAACGGATCGAAAGTATCCGCCGGTTTGAACGTCAGCTTACGGACAACGGATATCTGGTGCTGAAATTCTTTATGCATATTGATAAAGAGGAACAGAAAGAGCGTATGGACAGGCTGTGCGCAAGTAAGGATACCCGGTGGAGAGTGTCGGATTTTGATAAATGGCAGCAGGAACATTATCACAAATGTGAAAAGGTTTATGACCGTTATCTTAAGGACACCAATGCATCAACTTCTCCATGGTATATCATAGATGCGAAGGACAAGAAATGGGCGGAGCTGCAGGTGATGGATACGCTGGTCAGCAGTATTGAAGTTGCACTGCAGAACCAGAGCCATTCGGTTCCGATCCTCCAGAATGTTTTTCCGCTGGTGAAGATGCCGAAGCTAAAAGATATCGAGCTTACCGGCAAGACAATCGATGACGAAGAATATGAGAAAGAACTTAAGAAGCTTCAGGATAAGCTGAGTGAACTTCATAATCGTCTGTATCGTGCGAGAATCCCGGTGATCATTACTTATGAAGGCTGGGATGCAGCTGGCAAGGGTGGAAATATCAAAAGAATCACAGGTGCACTTGATCCGAGAGGTTACGAGGTGCATCCGATCGCCAGTCCGGAACCGCATGAAAAAGCCCGTCATTATCTGTGGCGCTTCTGGACGAGACTTCCGAAGAATGGTCATATTGCAATTTTTGACCGTACCTGGTATGGACGTGTCATGGTGGAACGTCTGGAGGGCTTTTGCAGTGAAAATGACTGGAAACGTGCCTATAATGAAATGAATGAATTTGAGAAAGAACTGTCAGACTGGGGTGCGGTGATCATTAAATTCTGGGTTCAGATCGACAAGGATACACAGCTTGAGAGATTTAATGACCGTCAGAATAATCCGGAGAAACGCTGGAAGATCACAGACGAGGACTGGAGAAACCGTGAGAAATGGGATCAGTACGAGGACGCGGTCAATGAAATGCTCAAAAAAACAAGTACTGCCTACGCTCCATGGCATATCCTAGAATCAGTGGACAAAAAATATGCACGTATCAAAGCACTCAAGATCGTGATCAAAGAAATAGAAAAGGCCCTGAAATAAGGGCCTTTTTTTATGGTTCCATAAACTTCTTCAGTTCATCCATAAAGGTGCTTACATCCTTAAATTCACGATATACGGATGCAAAGCGGACATATGCAACAGCATCGAGATCTTTGAGATGCTCCATGACAATCTCACCGATACGGGTGCTGGAGATTTCTTTATCTGCATTCTCAAAAATAGAACCCTCAATAGAGTCGATCATGGACTCGATCGTTTCAATAGGAATCGGACGTTTATAGCACGCACGAAGAACACCGTCCTGGATCTTGGAGCGGTGATAAGCTTCTCTTGTCTGATCCTTCTTAATGACACTTAAGGGAATGGTTTCAACCTTCTCGTAGGTGGTAAATCTCTTGCCGCAAGATTCACACATCCTTCTCCTGCGGATCGCATTCGTATCTTCTACAGGCCGGGAATCAACGACCTTGGTATTATCCTGATTACAAAATGGACATCTCACGTAAGTATCCCTCTTTTCCATTTAATGGACTAATTATACTGTATTTTTTCTGTCGATGTCAATAAAAGACGGCACATATTTCACATATTTTCTGCATATATTTTGGAAAAAACGTAATTGTGAGGGCACTGAGCAGTTACGGAAAAAGGTATATTTATGCGTCTTTGTGAATTGAAACAGAAAGAAATCATAAATACCTGCACCTGCAAAAGCCTTGGCTGTCCGGTGGATCTGGAATTCGATGAAAAAAGCGGGAAGATCACAGCACTGATCGTGCCGGGACCGGGCAAGTTCTGCTGCCTGTGGGGAAGAGACAGTGAATATATCATTCCCTGGAATAGTGTCTGTCAGATCGGGGAAGATATTATCCTGGTAGAGATACGAGAAGAAAAAGCATTTCGAAAAGACCGCCTTTTGTAAAAATGTCAAGGACTTATATTTTTTATATTTTCTGCAAAAAAGTATAATTCATATCCTCCCTGCGAATCATTTTAGTACCAAATGAAATAAGGAGGATATTTCGATGGCACTAAATAAAGTTGAGATCTGTGGAGTAAATACATCCAGTCTTCCGGTTCTGACCCCTGAGGAAAAAGAGGAGCTTTTTGAGAAGATAAAAGCAGGAGACAAGGAAGCCAGGGAGCGTTACATCAAAGGGAACCTGCGGCTTGTTTTAAGTGTGATCAAGCGCTTTGGAAACAGCAGCGAAAATGCAGATGATCTTTTTCAGATCGGATGCATCGGACTTATGAAGGCCATTGATAATTTTGATACGACCTTAATGGTCAGATTTTCTACTTATGCAGTGCCGATGATCATGGGTGAGATCAGACGTTATCTCAGGGATAACAGCAGTATCCGTGTCAGCCGTTCTCTCCGCGACATTGCGTACAAGGCGATTTATGCAAAAGAAAATTATATAAAAAAGAATCTGAAGGAACCGACGATCGCAGAGATTGCAGAAGAGATCGGGGTGGAAAAGAAAATGATCGTGTATGCCCTCGATGCGATCCAGAATCCGGTCAGTCTTTTTGAACCGGTGTATGCGGAAGGAGGAGACACCCTGTATGTGATGGATCAGATCAGTGATAAAAAAAACAAAGAAGATTACTGGCTGGAAAATCTGTCTCTTCAGGAAGCAATGAACCGGCTTGGTGAAAGGGAAAGACATATTATAGACATGAGATTCTATGAAGGAAAAACGCAGATGGAAGTAGCACAGGAGATTGGAATCTCCCAGGCACAGGTCAGTCGACTGGAAAAAACAGCACTGCGGAATATGAGAAATTATCTTCGTTCGTAACGGTACAGCATCTTCATTCAGAAAAAAACGCTCCGGCATAAAGACCGGAGCGTTTTGTGATTCAGTATATAAGTGAGGAGGAAATCAATCAGACAATACCCTGAGCGATCATTGCATCTACCACTTTTTCGAAACCTGCAATGTTAGCGCCGGCAACAAAGTTATCTTTGAGGTCATAACGTTTTGCAGCATCGTCGATTTTAGCGTAGATATCCTTCATGATCTGATGAAGTTTTGCATCAACTTCTTCAGATGTCCAGGAAAGTCTCTGGGAGTTCTGGCTCATTTCCAGTGCGGAAGTAGCAACACCGCCGGCGTTGGCTGCTTTGCCAGGAAGGAAGAAGATTCCGTTAGCCATAGCATAGTCTGTAGCTTCTCTTGTAGTAGGCATGTTTGCACCTTCTACAATGTACTTGCATCCGTTAGCTGCAAGTACTTTTACGCCGTCAACATCAAGTTCGTTCTGAGTTGCACATGGAAGATAAACATCACATTTGATGTTCCAGATTCCAACACCCTCTGTGTAGACAGCACCTTCTACGCGGTCAGCATATTCTTTGATACGTCCACGTTTAACTTCTTTGATGTCTTTGACAACATCAAGCTGGATTCCGTTCGGATCATAGATGTATCCGTTGGAGTCGCACATTGCAACAACCTTTGCACCAAGCTGAGTTGCCTTCTGAACTGCGTAGATTGCAACGTTTCCGGAACCTGTTACGACAACAGTTTTGCCCTCAAGAGAATCGTTGCGGGACTGCATCAGTTCGTTAAGAATGTATACAACACCGTATCCAGTTGCTTCTGTACGGATCAGGGAACCGCCATAGGTAAGTCCTTTACCTGTCAGAACACCTTCATAGAGGTCGCGAACGCGTTTGTACTGTCCGAACAGATAACCGATCTCACGTCCGCCTACACCGATATCACCGGCCGGTACATCTGTGTCAGCTCCGATATATTTGGAAAGCTCTGTCATAAAGCTCTGGCAGAATGCCATAACTTCTCTGTCAGATTTGCCCTTCGGATCGAAGTTGGAACCACCTTTACCACCACCGATCGGAAGACCTGTAAGAGAGTTCTTGAATACCTGCTCGAAACCAAGGAATTTAAGAATGCTCTGGTTTACTGTCGGATGGAAACGAAGACCGCCCTTGTAAGGTCCGATCGCACTGTTGAACTGTACACGATATCCTTTGTTAATCTGTACTTTGCCGTTATCATCTACCCACGGAACACGGAAAGAAATGATTCTCTCTGGCTCTACCAGACGTTCCAGAATGGAAAGGCTGCGATATTTCTCTTCGTTACGGTCAATAACAACCTTCAGGGAATCCAGAACTTCTTTTACTGCCTGGTGAAACTCCGGTTCGCCAGGATTCTGTGCAACGACTCTTTCATAAACTTCTTCTGTGTAAGACATGTTGATTTTCCTCCTCGTCTGTTTGCGTATATTAAACTACGTCTTTGTCAGGCTTACAAATGCCCACGCACTATTATACACGAAAGTGGTAAAGTTGAAAAGATAAATATTAATTTTTTTTATAATCTTACTAAATTTGCATGAATAATAGAGCAAAATGCCATCACCGAAGGTGATTTGGAATGCATTTTGGCTCGTAACTGTGAGGGTACTGAACAGTTACGAAATTTTTACATCTTGCGAAAATGCCCTGAATATGAGATTATAGTAAAAAATATGTAAATTCTCAGAGAGGAGTGAAAAAATTGAGAACATTTGACAAATCAGCCAAACTCGATAATGTACTGTATGATGTAAGAGGCCCGGTGGTGGACGAGGCGGCGAAGATGGAGGAAGAAGGCAAGGAGATTCTGAAACTGAATATCGGAAATCCATATCCTTTTGGTTTTTCTGCTCCTCAGGAAGTAATCCTGGACATGCTGAGCAATATCCGTACATCACAGGGATATTCTGATTCCAAGGGTATCTTTTCAGCGCGTAAGGCGATCATGCAGTATGCACAGCTTCGAGGTATTCCGAATGTGACCATGAATGATATTTATACAGGAAACGGAGTCAGTGAGCTGATCAATCTGTGCATGCAGGCACTTCTGGATAACGGCGATGAGATTCTGATCCCGGCACCGGATTATCCGTTATGGACTGCAACGGCAACTCTGGCAGGAGGAAAGGTTGTACATTATATCTGCGATGAACAGTCTGACTGGTATCCGGATATCGAGGATATCAGAAGTAAGATCACAGACAGGACTAAGGCAATCGTTATCATTAACCCGAACAATCCGACAGGAGCCGTCTATCCGAAAGAAGTTCTGGAGCAGATTGCACAGATTGCCCGAGAAAAAGAGCTGATCATCTTTTCGGATGAGATTTATGACCGTCTGGTCATGGATGATTATAAGCATACATCTATCGCATCTCTTGCACCAGATGTATTCTGCGTGACGTTTTCCGGCCTTTCCAAATCCCACATGATTGCAGGCTTCCGTATCGGATGGATGATCTTAAGCGGTGCGAAGGATCGCGCAAAGGGATATATAGAGGGAATCAAGATGCTTTCATCTATGCGTCTCTGTTCCAATGTACCGGCGCAGGCAATCGTTCAGACAGCTCTTGGCGGTTACCAGAGTGTGACTGAGTATATAAAACCGGGCGGAAGGGTTTATGAACAGAGAGAATGTATCTACAATGCATTGAAGGATATTCCGGGAATCAGTGTTGTGAAGCCGCATGCGGCATTCTATATTTTCCCTAAGCTGGATATTGAGAAATTCAATATTACAGATGATGAGCAGTTTGCACTGGATTTCCTTCATGAGAAGCAGGTGCTTCTTGTGCCGGGAAAAGGCTTCAACTGGGGAGCACCGGATCATTTCCGCGTGGTTTATCTGCCGAATATCAGACAGCTTGAGACAGCATCACAGAAACTTCGGGAGTTTCTCAGTACATATCGTCAGGGAAAATAAGCTCTGAATTTTTGGGATAGACCAAAATCCGTTTTGATGGTATACTATATCTACTGCGTTATATAACTATGGCGGCAATTGGCGCTTGTTGAACTGCAGGAAAGAAAGCAGTAACAACATTTAGGAGGGAGAATGATCGAGAGAAATCAGAGGATTTGAAAGGAGAATATATATGTCAGGATTTAATATGAAAGTAACTCCGGAGATCGAACGGCTCACAGAGGCGTGCAAGGATCATACTACCATGGATATTTCTCTGTATGGCAAGTATGATGTAAAGCGCGGCCTGCGTGATATCAATGGTAAGGGTGTCCTTGCCGGTCTGACGCAGGTTTCTAATGTGCAGGCTGTTAAGGTTGTAGATGGTAAGGAAGTTCCCTGTGCAGGAAGTCTGTATTACAGAGGCTACAATATCAAAGACCTTACGGCCGGTTTTGTAAAAGATAAGCGTTTTGGATTTGAGGAGACAACCTATCTTCTTCTGTTTGGCGCACTGCCGGATGAGAAGCAGCTTGAGGAATTCAAGGAGCTTCTGGCAAATCAGAGGTCACTGCCGCGAAATTTTGTCAGAGATGTTATTATGAAAGCACCGGGACGTGACATTATGAATGCCCTGTCAAGAAGTGTTCTGACTTTGTATTCTTATGATAATAATCCGGATGATATTTCGCTTCCGAATGTACTGCGTCAGTGCCTGAATCTGATCAGTATCTTCCCGCTGTTGTCAGTATATGGTTATCAGGCGTATAATCATTATGTAAGAGGCAAGAGTCTTTATATTCATAATCCGAAGAAAGAACTTTCAACAGCTGAGAATATTCTTCGTATGCTCCGCCCGGACAAGAAGTACACAGATCTTGAGGCGAAGATCCTGGATCTTGCGCTTATCCTTCATATGGAGCACGGCGGTGGTAATAACTCTACTTTTACCACACATGTAGTATCATCATCAGGAACGGATACATATTCGGCGATCGCTGCTGCACTGGGATCTCTTAAGGGACCGAAGCACGGTGGTGCCAACATCAAGGTAATCCAGATGTTCCAGGACATGAAGAAGGAAGTTAAGGACTGGGAAGATGAGGATGAGGTAAGAGAATATCTTAAGCGTCTTCTGCACAAAGAGGTCTTTGATAAGAGAGGTCTGATCTATGGTATGGGACATGCGATCTACTCTGTTTCCGACCCGAGAGCGGAAGTTCTGCGAAGCTTTGTAGAAAGTCTTGCCAAAGAAAAGGGACGTATGAAGGATTACAGACTGTACTCTATGGTGGAATGGATGGCGCCGCAGGTCATTGCAGAAGAACGTCGCATCTACAAGGGTGTCAGTGCCAATGTGGACTTTTACAGTGGTTTTGTTTACAGTATGCTGGATCTTCCGCTGGAACTGTATACACCAATGTTTGCAGTAGCCCGTATCGTAGGCTGGAGCGCACATCGTATGGAGGAGCTTATCAATACAGACAAGATCATTCGTCCTGCATACAAGAATGTGCTTCCTGAGGCACAGTATGTGCCGCTCAAAGAAAGATAAGACAGGAGATAAAAATGTTTCGGTGTTTTTTTCCGGATGAATATGTAGATTCTACATACGTGATCGATTTTGACAGGCTGTATCAGGAAGGATACAGAGGTCTGATCTTTGACATTGATAATACACTTGTACCGCACGGGGCACCGGCAGATGCACGCGCGATCGCGTTGTTTGAGCATCTTAAGGAGCTGGGATTTGGCTGCTGCCTTTTATCCAACAACCAGAGAAAGAGAGTTTCTTCCTTTAATGATGCGGTTGGTGTGAATTATATTGAGAACGCACACAAGCCTTCTGTGCGTAACTATAACAAGGCAATGGAGATTCTGGGAACGGACACCGGAAATACCATTTTTATCGGAGATCAGCTTTTTACAGATGTATACGGTGCCAAAAGAGCAGGGATCCGCAACATCCTGGTAAAGCCGATCAATCCAAAAGAAGAAATCCAGATCGTGCTTAAACGCTATCTGGAAAAAATAGTATTACACTTTTATAAGAAAGAGGAGGGGATTTCATGAACCATGTGGTGATCATCGGGTTTATGGGTTCAGGTAAAACAAGAGTAGGAAAACAACTGTCCAAGGATCTGGGATTATCATTTGTTGATCTGGAGAGACTTATCACAAGAAAGATGAATATGTCTGCCAGAGAGATATTTCAGCGGTTTGGTGAACCGTATTACCGTGCACTGGAGACAGTGGCACTCAAACAGTTTATCCAGGACAGTGAGCGCAGGGTTATTTCTCTGGGAGCAGGGCTTCCGCTGCAGGAGCAGAATGAGAAATATCTGAAAGAAGTCGGTACGATCGTTTATCTCAAAGGTTCACTGGCAACTCTTAAGAAGCGTCTGGAAGGCTCCAGCAAGGATCCGATGCTGGATGGAGATGACCGTGATGAGAAGATCAAGAAGCTTCTGAAGCAGAGAGATCCGGTCTATGAGAAGTTTGCAGACATTACGGTTGTTACCGGAGAAAAGCCGTTTGAGGAGCTTATTAAGGAAATCGAAGAGAAATTAGCTGCACAATAAAAAAAGTAGTTGAAAAATCTTCATGTGTATTATAAAATAATTAGCAGTGACAACATAAGAAGGAGGATATTAAAATGATTTCAGCAGGTGATTTCAAAAACGGTATCACACTTGAGATTGAAGGAAATGTATGTCAGATCGTTGAGTTCCAGCATGTAAAACCTGGAAAGGGCGCTGCATTCGTAAGAACCAAATATAAAAATATCATCACAGGAGCAGTTCTGGAAAGATCTTTCCGTCCTACAGAGAAATTCCCACAGGCACGTATCGATCGTGTAGATATGAGCTACCTGTACAATGACGGAGATCTTTACAACTTCATGAACGTTGAGACCTATGATCAGGTTGCACTGACCAAAGATCAGGTAGGCGATTCTCTTAAATTCGTAAAAGAGAATGAAGTAGTTAAGATTTGTTCCTGGAACGGCAATGTATATGCAATCGAGCCGCCTCTGTTCGTAGAACTTGAGGTTATTGATACTGAGCCGGGATTCGCTGGAAACACAGCACAGGGTGCTACCAAACCGGCAACTGTTGAGACAGGTGCACAGGTTCAGGTTCCGCTGTTCGTAAACCAGGGTGACAAACTTAAAATCGATACAAGAACAGGTGAATATCTGTCTCGTGTATAATTTATAAGAAATGATAGGATACCACCGGAGAGATTCGGTGGTATTTTTCATGTGAAAAACGCTCCGCGAGGATGCGTCCAGATATATCAGAGGAGAAAATATGGAATACAGAACATTAGGAAAAACAGGATTAAAGATTTCACGTATGGGATTTGGAGGGATTCCGATCCAGAAGATTGACGAGGAAGGTACAAGAAAGCTGCTCCACGAGATGATGGAGAAGGGAGTCAACTATATTGATTCTGCGAGAGGATATACGGTCAGTGAACAGTATATCGGCTATGGCCTGGAGGGAATCCGTGACAAATTTGTACTTGCAACCAAATCCATGTCCCGGACAAAAGAAGCAATGGCAGCAGATATTGAGACAAGTCTTGGAAACTTCCGTACAGACTATATTGATCTTTATCAGGTACACAATCCAAGTATGGAGCAGCTCGATCAGGTGATGGGAGAAGGCGGTGCACTGGAGGCTCTTATGGAGGCGAGGGCTGCCGACAAGATCGGACACATCGGACTGACTGCACATTCTACAGAGGTTTTTGAGCGTGCACTGGAACTGGACTGGGTGGAAACGATCATGTTCCCATATAATATCGTTGAGCAGCAGGGAGCAGAACTGATTCACAAATGTGCAGAAAAGAACATCGGTTTTATTGTTATGAAACCGCTGGCGGGGGGCGCGATCGAGGATGCATCCCTGGCTCTTCGTTATGTCTGTTCCAATCCGGATGTGACCGTAGTGATCCCGGGAATGGCAGAGATACACGAACTGGAGCAGAACCTGGCTGCATGTTCCAATACAGAGCCGCTTACGCAGGAAGAATTAAAGGAAATGGATAAAGTCCGCGAACAGCTCGGCACCGATTTCTGCCGCCGCTGTAACTACTGTGCCCCGTGTACTGTCGGAATCAATATTCCAAATGTATTTCTGTTTGCCGGTTATCTTCAGAGATACGATTTGGCTGACTGGGCGAAGGATCGTTACAGTACGCTCAAGGTGAAGGCTTCCGCCTGCATTGGCTGCGGAAAGTGTGAGCCAAGATGCCCGTATCATCTGCCGATTCGTGAAAAACTGAAGAAGTGCGCCAGGGACATGGGAGAATAAAAATATTTGTAATCGTTTACAGTAATAAATATTCAAGAATCTATATTTTTGGATGCGGGGAAAGAAAGAAGATTTATATTGCATCTGCAGACTTTATGACAAGGAATACTGTCCACCGTGTCGAAGTAGCCACACCGATCTATGACCCGGAGATTGCACAGCGGCTGGAAGAGATGTTTATTACAATGCTTAGTGACAATCAGAAGGCCAGAGAAGAAGATGAAGAGGGAAATTATCATCTGATATACAGACAGGAAGATACGCCGCTGAATTCTCAGAAATTTTTCTATGAGTCTGCGTACAACAATGCCCTGCAATGAAAGATTGTGACCAAAAATTGACATTCTTTAACTGTTACATAAAAAACTGCCATTATAATGGCAGTTTTTTGTGCTTTTTTTTGACTTGTTATGTCGAAAAAGGATGTGATATAATAATCGGCAGTTGAGTTTTTAGGAGGCGAAAAAAAGTGAAATATCTAAGACAGTTTGGAATCATCCTTGCTGTGACCTGTGCGGGGGAAATCATGAAGTATTTTATCCCGCTTGCGATACCGGGCAGTATTTATGGATTGATTCTGATGTTTGTGCTTCTGCTTACAAGAGCGATCAAGGTAGAGCACGTGAAAGAAACCGGTGAATTTCTGATTGAGATCATGCCGCTTATGTTTATTCCGGCAGGTGCAGGACTTATTACTTCCTGGAGCCAGCTGCAGTCCTTTCTGGCGCCGCTTCTGGTGATCACGATCTTATCTACGTTTATCGTTATGATCGTTACAGGAAAGGTTACAGATTTCCTGATTTCCAGAAGAAGGGAGAAAAAGTAAGATGGACAATTTAGTTATGAGTTCAGCAACAGTAGGAATTGTGATCAGTCTGCTGGCATATGAGATCGGACTGGCAGCACAGCGTAAGTGGAAGCTGGCAGTATTAAATCCGCTCCTGATCTCGATTGTTTTAGTCATAGCATTTCTGCTGGTCTTTCATGTAGACTATGAGAGTTACAATCTGAGTGCCAAGTATTTAAGTTATCTTCTGACACCGGCGACCGTATGTCTGGCAATCCCGCTGTATCTGCAGCTGGATCTGCTGAAAAAAAATATCCTTGCGATCCTGGGAGGAGTTTTTTCGGGAGTGCTTGCAAGCCTTGGTTCCGTACTTGCCATGTCCGTGCTTTTTGGCCTGGATCACGCGGAATATGTGACTATGCTGCCGAAGTCCATCACAACAGCGATCGGTATGGGCGTTTCGGAGGAACTTGGTGGATATGTGACAATTTCTGTGGCAGTGATCATCATCACAGGAGTTCTTGGAAATATGTCAGCGGAATATATCTGCAAGCTGGTTCGTATTAAGAGCCCTATTTCGAGAGGACTTGCAATCGGTACAGCTTCTCATGCTGTAGGAACTGCAAGAGCAATGGAACTTGGAGAAGTGGAAGGTGCCATGAGCAGTCTGGCAATCGTTGTGTGCGGTCTCTGTACAGTTATCGGAGCTTCGATCTTTTCCTACATCTGGTAAATAAAATATAAAAATGACAAAATAACAAAAAGGGGCTGTCGGGAAATAGATAGTTCCAAAGCAGAGAGGGTATGGCTCACAACGAGTCATACCCTCTCTGAATTTATCTGAAAAAAGAAAAAAAATGGCTAAC
>NZ_WWVR01000099.1 GCF_009883055.1 Blautia sp. BIOML-A1
CAGAAACTCTGGCTCCAGAACGCTTCTTTCCAAAGTTTTTCCCGGATTTCCGGATACTCTTTTTTCAGCAGCCTGCTGCTGGCACTTTTATAAGCATTGATAAATTTACTGAGTTCTGTTTTAGGCTGTGCACGAAACATTACATGCACATGATCAATATCATGATTCCATTCCTCCAAAACAATTCCATACCGTGGGGCAATATATCCCCATATTTCCCTTGCTCTTTCTGAAATCGGATCATTGATAACTTTTCTTCGATATTTCACCACCATAATCAGGTGATAATACATCAAGTACACTGAATGTGCATTGTGATCCATATTTTCCATAAAACCAGTCCTTTTTTTGAATAATTATCTTATCGACTGATTCTATTATACCATGGATTTTTGCACCAAACAAGTGTTCTTTTTTATTTTTTGCAATTCATCTCCCACCTGTAGAGGAAGGAGAATTCTTGCTATATATTATGTTAAAAAATNCAGCAGACTTGCAAAATACTTTCCGGATGGCTCCATACTGACTGTCACTGATTTCAAACGGCAGTTTTCTGCAGGCTCCCTGTGTTTTTTCATGGAGATCCATTTTAATTTTGGAAGCCGGATCCGGTTATCTTCTACCAGAATATTTCCGTTGACTACATTTGTTGTATAGCTGTTTTTGGAGTGATGTTTTGACTTGAAACGTGGAAATCCAACCTTAGGATCACGAAAAAAATTCTTATATGCTTTTTCCAGATGGAGCTGAACATTTGCCAGCGCCAGCGAATCAACTTCTTTCAGAAATGGATACGCCTTTTTATACATGGCTGGTGTATTCTTTAACATCTTCTTTGTCTTTTTATACTCCTGGATCTTGTCATTAAGCATCTGGTTGTACAGAAAACGACAGCAGCCAAATGTTTTTCCAAGGAGTATCTTCTGTTCTTCTGTTGGATAAATCCGGAAACGATATGCTATGTTCAATTCTTTTTCTCTCCCTGGTTTTCGATGTATTGACGGATCACTTCTACTGGTGCCCCTCCTGCCGTCAAAAGGCAGAAACTCTGGCTCCAGAACGCTTCTTTCCAAAGTTTTTCCCGGATTTCCGGATACTCTTTTTTCAGCAGCCTGCTGCTGGCACTTTTATAAGCATTGATAAATTTACTGAGTTCTGTTTTAGGCTGTGCACGAAACATTACATGCACATGNTAATTGCGGCTTCCTTTTACACATCTCGACAGTTTACGCTGCTCCCTTGCCAGCCTTTTTTCATTTTTTCTGAAGAATCCTGCTTCTTCCATCTCAATCTCTTCTGAAAACACAGCCATCCCCTGCATCGCATAATCAATCCCCAGTATTTTGACATTGCTGTAATCCTTATCTGCTGCTTGGTTTTCGCAGCTGTATCCTTCATACAGCAGACTTGCAAAATACTTTCCGGATGGCTCCATACTGACTGTCACTGATTTCAAACGGCAGTTTTCTGCAGGCTCCCTGTGTTTTTTCATGGAGATCCATTTTAATTTTGGAAGCCGGATCCGGTTATCTTCTACCAGAATATTTCCGTTGACTACATTTGTTGTATAGCTGTTTTTGGAGTGATGTTTTGACTTGAAACGTGGAAATCCAACCTTAGGATCACAAAAAAAATTCTTATATGCTTTTTCCAGATGGAGCTGAACATTTGCCAGTGCCAGCGAATCAACTTCTTTCAGAAATGGATACGCCTTTTTATACATAGCTGGTGTATTCTTTAACATCTTCTTTGTCTTTTTATATTTCTGGATCTTGTCATTAAGCATCTGGTTGTACAGAAAACGACAACAGCCAAATGTTTTTCCAAGGAGTATCTTCTGTTCTTCTGTTGGATAGATCCGGAAACGATATGCTATGTTCAATTCTTTTTCTCTCCCTGATTTTCGATGTATTGACGGATCACTTCTACTGGTGCCCCTCCTGCCGTCAAAAGACAGAAACTCTGGCTCCAGAACGCTTCTTTCCAAAGTTTTTCCCGGATTTCCGGATACTCTTTTTTCAGCAGCCTGCTGCTGGCACTTTTATAAGCATTGATAAATTTACTGAGTTCTGTTTTAGGCTGTGCACGAAACATTACATGCACATGATCAATATCATGATTCCATTCCTCCAAAACAATTCCATACCGTGGGGCAATATATCCCCATATTTCCCTTGCTCTTTCTGAAATCGGATCATTGATAACTTTTCTTCGATATTTCACCACCATAATCAGGTGATAATACATCAAGTACACTGAATGTGCATTGTGATCCATATTTTCCATAAAACCAGTCCTTTTTTTGAATAATTATCTTATCGACTGATTCTATTATACCATGGATTTTTGCACCAAACAAGTGTTCTTTTTTATTTTTTGCAATTCATCTCCCACCTGTAGAGGAAGGAGAATTCTTGCTATATATTATGTTAAAAAATNCTGGATCTTGTCATTAAGCATCTGGTTGTACAGAAAACGACAACAGCCAAATGTTTTTCCAAGGAGTATCTTCTGTTCTTCTGTTGGATAGATCCGGAAACGATATGCTATGTTCAATTCTTTTTCTCTCCCTGATTTTCGATGTATTGACGGATCACTTCTACTGGTGCCCCTCCTGCCGTCAAAAGACAGAAACTCTGGCTCCAGAACGCTTCTTTCCAAAGTTTTTCCCGGATTTCCGGATACTCTTTTTTCAGCAGCCTGCTGCTGGCACTTTTATAAGCATTGATAAATTTACTGAGTTCTGTTTTAGGCTGTGCACGAAACATTACATGCACATG
>NZ_WWVR01000024.1 GCF_009883055.1 Blautia sp. BIOML-A1
GCTTACATCCGCCAAGATGCAACTCAATCATACCTTGAGGTTCTTTTTTATTCAATTGGCGCTTTTAATGAATTACAAGAATGCTCCTTAAAAAGTATTTGTATGGATGATAATTCTATTTTATCTTATGGCCAGGAAAATCTGTGTTTTTTATTTAACAGAGATCATATAAGACTGATCAAAAATTTCATCTGGTTTCAGTTCATTGACGTTTGGTTTCTGAGATAATTCTTTATCGTATCCTGTATTATCGCAGCGGCCCATCCATGGTTCCAGGCATACGAACGGAGCACCAGCAGCGGACCAGATGCCGAAGTTGGGGAATCCATCACAGCTGATCTCTACATAAGGAGTTCCATCCGGAAGGGCAATCCCGGCTTTTGTAATCTGACCGTTGTCAAAGACCAGAGCATCGTGGTCAAACATGTGCTCATCGATCGGGTAGGAGTTATTTTCAAGATGAAGAGTATAGGTTGTGTCAGGAATGACAGTGCCGTATTCTGGATTGAGCAGGTGGTAGCTCAGTTCTTTTGATCCATTAAAGGTGAGGTGATACTGGCTTTGTACGGTATCAGGGAGGACCGGTACGTTAAAGGCTGGATGCGCACCGATTGTGAAGTACATGGTTTCCTGAGATTTGTTTACAACTTTCCAGGAGACGGTCAGATTACGTTCGTTAAGTGTATGCGTGATGTAGAGCTGGAAGATATATGGCCAGTGTTTGAGAGTTTCTTCGGTGGATTCCAGCAGATGTGTAACGGATGTATCGGTCTTGTCCGTGCAGATAAATTCCATATCGCGGGCAAATCCGTGCTGACCGGAAGTATAAGATCTGCCATTGATCAGACAGTGGTCTTCATAATAGCGTCCGACATTCGGAAAGAGAACCGGAGCATGGCGTTTCCAGTAGGCAGGATCGGCATTCCAGAGTACCTGGCGGTCGTTTGTCTTATCGTAGATTTCTGACAGTTCAGCACCGTGATCGGCGATTTTGATACGAAGCTGGTCGTTTTCAAGTGTGTGTATCATAGAAAAACCTCCATAATAAATATTTGATTCAGGGTAACTGTGAGGGTACTGGACAGTTACAGTTTGAAGTAAGTATAGCAGAAATTATGCAGGATAACGACAGAAAAAGAAAAAATTTTCCGGATATTTTTCCGGAAAAAAACAGTATTTAATTTTGCTGCAAAATGTGATATAGTTACTTGCATAGTACCGGTCTGGTGCTGATGATGGGGAGGGGGAAATGGTGATGCAGACCGATTTACATAAGAAAAATGAACTGGATTACTTCTTTGTAGAGGAATCTTACGGTGGAAATCAGGATTTGTTTCCGGAAATTGCGATGAGAGATGGGGGATGTGGTGCAGTGGCAGCTTGCGAGAGCTGTATTTATTTTGCCCGCAGAGCAGGTAAGCATAAACTGTATCCGCATAAACTTACGGAGATTGCATGGGAAGAATATCATGATTTTGCATATATTATGAAGCATTATCTCTGTCCAAGACCGAACGGGATCGATACCCTGGAATTATTTATGGAAGGTTTTGGAGAATATCTGAAGGATGTAAACGAAGAAACGCTCGAAATGGAGGCTTTTCACGGTACCCACAGTTATGAGGAGGCAAAGGATGCCGTCCGAAGACAGATCGACAGTGACAGTCCGATTCCATATTTGCTGCTGAAGCATCAGAACAAAAACGGTCATCTGGAGGATTACATATGGCACTGGTTTATCCTTGCCGGTTACAGAGAAACAGAGGAGGATCTGCTGGTAAAAGCAGTTTCCTACGGGGAATATAAATGGTTTTCACTGAAAGAACTCTGGGATACCGGATATGACAAAAAAGGCGGAATGATTTTGTATCATATACAGTAACGGACAGGGAGGATGCGGCTGGCATGCTCCTTTGTTTTTCAGGAGGTATATTTTGGAAGCAAGAGAAATATTGACTCGGTTTAAACGAAATGAGATTACACTGGAGGAAGCGGAACATTATTTTCGAAAAGAACCCTTTGAGAAAATGGATGATTATGCAAAACTGGATTCGCACAGGGAAATTCGTTCCGGTTTTCCGGAAGTAATTTTCTGCAGCGGCAAGGCGGACGAACATTTTGTCCGTATCTTTCAGAAGCTGTATGAGCAGAACGGAGAGGTTCTGGGAACCAGGGCCTCCAGACACCAGTATGAGCTGGTGAAGGAGCTTCTTCCGGGCGTAGAGTATGATGAGGTGTCACATATCATCAAAATAGAAAAAAAAGAAAAGAAACATACAGGAAAGATTGCAGTCTGTACAGCTGGCACAGCTGACATTCCTGTTGCAGAAGAAGCGGCGCAGACAGCAGAATATTTTGGTGCACATGTAGATCGTATTTTTGACGTTGGAGTCAGTGGGATCCACAGACTTTTTTCCAGCCTGGATGTGATCCAGGAGGCAAACTGTGTGGTTGCAGTGGCAGGAATGGAAGGGGCGCTTGCAAGCGTTCTCGGCGGGCTGGTGGATAAACCGGTGATCGCAGTGCCGACTTCTGTAGGATACGGTGCGAGCATGCATGGACTTTCTGCACTTCTGACGATGATCAATTCCTGCGCAAACGGGATTGCGGTGGTGAACATTGACAATGGATATGGCGCAGGATACATTGCAACACAGATCAACCGTCTTGCAGTCAGAGAAACAGAGGAAGAATAGGAGTTATTATGGGAAAAACTTTATACCTGGAATGTTATTCGGGAATCAGCGGTGATATGACTGTTGCAGCACTTCTGGATCTTGGTGCAGACCAGAAGCATCTTGAGGAGGCTCTTTCCGGTCTTTTGGTTCAGGGATTTCGGATAGAAATTTCAAGAGTTATAAAATCAGGACTGAATGCCTGCGATTTTTCTGTGATCCTGGATCAGGATAACCACGATCATGATATGGAATATCTTCATGGACAAAAGAACATGGAGGAATCTCATGAACATCAGGGCCATGGACATATGCATAAGCATGACCATGAGCATCGAGGAATGAAAGAAATCCGGGAAATCATCCAGAGATCTTCCATCACAGAAAGGGCAAAGCAGACAGCACTCAGGATTTTTGAAATCCTGGCAGAAGCAGAGGCAAAGGCACACGGTGTTTCTGTGGAGAAGGTACATTTTCATGAAGTCGGAGCGATCGATTCCATCGTAGACATAGTGTCGATCGCGGTATGTCTGGATGATCTGGATATTACAGAAGTTATCGTACCGATGCTCTGTGACGGAACCGGATTTATCCGCTGTCAGCATGGCCAGATTCCGGTGCCGGTGCCCGCTGTGGTAAATGTGGCACAGATGCATCACCTTAAGCTCAAGATCACAGATATCGAGGGAGAAATGGTAACGCCGACGGGAGCGGCAGTCGTGGCGGCGATCAGGACTTCAGAAAAATTGCCGGAGAGTTTTGAAATCTTGGCGACGGGACTTGGAGCAGGTAAACGCCAGTATCGCTGCCCGGGAATTCTAAGAGCAATGCTGATCTGCCAGACGGAAACAGAAACACAGGAGTCAGATCGTATCTGGCGTCTGGAAACGGATATTGACGACTGCAGCGGAGAGGCTATGGGACATGTAATGCAGACACTTCTTGAAAACGGTGCGAGAGAGGTACACTATACACCGGTTTTTATGAAGAAAAACAGGCCGGCATATGAACTGGTGGTTCTCTGTAAGAAAGAAAAAATCTCCAGGATGGAAGAGATTATTTTTACAGAAACGACGACGATCGGTATCAGACGGAATGAACTGGACAGGACAATTCTGAGGCGCAGCGAGGAAGAGATTCAGACTCCTGTAGGAAAAGCGCAGGTGAAGATCTGTACGCTTCCGAATGGAACGAAACGGTGCTATCCGGAATATGAAAGTGCAGCCGCTCTTGCAAAAGAGGCGGGATTAAGCTTTCGAGAAGCATATGACAGGATATTAGACTGCTGGAAGACAGAAAGGTGAGACAATAATGAAGACAGGACTGGTTTTGGAAGGCGGAGCAATGCGTGGTATTTATACCGCAGGTGTGCTGGATGTATTTATGGAGCAGGGATTACATTTTGATGGAGTTATCGGAGTGTCAGCAGGGGCACTTCACGGATGTTCTTTTGTGTCAGGGCAGAAAGGCAGAAGTATCCGCTACTTTAAGAAATACAGAAATGACAGACATTTCATGAGTATGTGGAATCTTGTTCATACAGGAGAAATAGTAGGAGAAAAGTTATGCTATCATGACATCCCGGAAAGACTGGATCCATATGATTATGAGACATTTCTGAAGTCGGATACAGAGTTTTATGCGACCTGTTCTAATGTAGAAACAGGAAAAGCAGAATATATAAAAGTGACAGATATGATGAATCAGATCGATGTTCTGCGTGCATCTGCATCTATGCCGTATGTGTCAAAGATTGTAGAATATCAGGGAATGAAACTGTTAGATGGCGGATGTACAGACAGTATTCCGGTAGAACAGTTCAGAAAGATGGGATATGAGAGAAATGTAGTGATTCTCACACAGCACAGAGATTATATAAAAAAGCCTCAGAATCCCAGGATGGCAGAGTTGAGATACCATAAATATCCGGAGTTCGCCAGGGCGCTGAAAGAACGACACCTTGTATATAATAAGTCACTGAAAGAGATCCACCGTCTGGAGGAAGCTGGAGAGGTTTTTGTGATCCAGCCATCAGAAAAACTGAATATCAGTCGTATGGAAACAGATCTCGATGTGATCCAGAGTGTATATGAGCAGGGTATGATGGAGGCGAGAGTCAGAATGAAGGCACTGAAGGAATGGATGGCTGAGGGGAAAGAAGAATAAATGTCAGAACAACATAATATGAAGGTCATAGCAAGGATCCATAATGATTTTCCGACCAAGTTTGGGATACCACATCAGAGTAACCGTCTGAGTGCACTGAAGGCGACCATTGTGTTTGAACCGGAATACCGGGTGGCGGAAGCATTTCGGGGTCTGGAAGATTACAGTTATATCTGGCTTATCTGGCAGTTTTCGGAAGCAGTGAGAGAAAACTGGTCTCCGACAGTAAGGCCGCCGAGGCTTGGGGGAAATACGCGAATGGGAGTATTTGCGACCAGATCTCCGTTTCGTCCGAATCATCTGGGACTGTCATCCGTCTGTCTTGAAAAGATAGAATATCATCCAGAGTTTGGACCGGTACTGCATATTTCGGGAGCAGATCTAATGAACGGAACACCAATTTATGACATCAAACCATATCTTCCGTATGTGGACAGTCATCCAAAGGCAAAAGGAGGATTTACCGATCATATTGAAGAACATATTCTGAAGGTGGAATTTCCAGAAGCTCTGCTGGAGAAGATACCAAAGCCACAGCGGGAGGCACTGCTGGAAGTGCTTGCGAATGATCCTCGTCCAAGATATCAGAAGAATCCAGAGAGGGTTTACGGGATTGCCTATGGTCAGAAGGATATTCGTTTTCAGGTAAAAGACGATATCCTTTTTGTCTGTGATGTGACAGAACAAAAAATCCTTTGACAGACGAAGCAATATATGATACCATACACTTACAGAGGTTAGAATAAGCTAACTAAAAATAGGGCGGACATACTGTGCCGCTTTATTTTAGAAATCGAAGTTAGATAAGAATAACAAATAAGAGGTGAGAATATGAGTATTGTAATTGTTGGTGGAAATGAAAGAATGGTATGTCAGTATGAAGATATCTGTAAAGGGTTCGGATGTAAGGCAAAAGTTTTTGCCAAGGAAAAAGGTGCCATGAAGAAGAAAATAGGTGCACCGGATCTTCTGATCCTGTTTACCAGCACGGTATCTCATAAGATGGTAAACTGTGCGGTTGAAGAAGCAAAAAGAAAATCGATTCCGGTATGTCGGTGCCATACCAGCAGTGCATCTGCTCTTGAAAATATTCTCCGTGAGTACTGCGCATAATAGTTTTTTCAAGATTTTTCGCCAAAATACTTGCAAAACCTTCTGCTTTTCAATACAATATAAGCGGATTTGCAACAAATACTGACAGTGCGGGAACTGTCACGAGGAACACAGAAGGGTGATAAGTATTATGAAAAAAGTTGTAAAATTTGGAGGAAGTTCCCTTGCGAACGCAGAGCAGTTCAAAAAAGTTGGGGATATTATTAAAAGTGAGGAGAGCAGACGCTATGTGGTACCGTCTGCACCGGGTAAGAGATATTCCGGAGATACAAAGGTGACAGACCTTTTGTATGCATGTTATGACAAGGCAGCAGCAGGTGCTGATTTTACAGGAATCCTCAACGAGATCAAAGAACGTTTTTATGAGATCATCAAGGGTCTGAAGCTGGATTTTTCTCTGGAGGAAGAATTCCGTCAGATCGAAGCAGATTTCAAGGCACAGGCAGGTACAGAATACGCTGCATCCCGAGGAGAGTTTCTTAATGGTAAAGTTATGGCGGCATATCTTGGATATGAGTTCGTAGATGCGGCAACCGTCATCCGTTTCGACAAAAACGGAAATTTTGATGCAGATAAGACAGACAGACTCCTTTCAAAACGTCTTCAGAAATGCGAGAAGGCAGTTATTCCGGGATTCTATGGTGGAATGGAGGATGGAACGGTCAAAACATTTTCCAGAGGGGGATCTGATGTTACAGGCTCTCTGGTAGCCAAGGCAATTCATGCAGACCTCTATGAGAACTGGACAGATGTTTCCGGTTTTCTGGTAACAGATCCGAGGATTGTTGAGAATCCGGCGGTTATTGAGACAATTACCTACCGTGAGCTGAGAGAACTTTCCTATATGGGCGCGACGGTTCTTCACGAGGATGCAATCTTCCCGGTACGTAAAGAGGGAATTCCGATCAACATCCGAAACACCAACCGTCCGGATGATAAGGGAACCTTTATCGTAGAGAGTACATGCCGTAAACCAAAATATGTAATCACAGGTATTGCAGGCAAGAAAGGATTCTGTTCTATCAATATTGAGAAATCCATGATGAACAGTGAAGTTGGTTTCGGAAGAAAGGTACTTCAGGTATTTGAAGATCAGGGAATCAGCTTTGAGCATGTACCGTCAGGTATTGATACTATGACAATCTATGTTCATCAGGATGAGTTTGAAGAAAAAGAGCAGCAGGTAATTGCCGGAATCCACAGAGCGGTACAGCCTGACTTTGTAGAGATGGAATCAGATCTTGCTCTGATCGCAGTTGTAGGCCGCGGCATGAAATCACAGAGAGGAACTGCAGCACGTGTGTTTGCAGCACTGGCACATGCACATGTGAATGTCAAGATGATCGATCAGGGTTCCAGTGAGTTGAACATCATTATCGGTGTGGAGAACAGAGATTTTGAGACTGCATTAAAAGCAATTTATGACATTTTTGTTCTGACACAGATCTAAAGCTAAATAAAAAGATCCGGGAAGCCGGGTCTTTTTGAGGTTGAGTTCAGAGGAGAATGAAGAAATGATTGAAAGACAGATTAAATTAAATGAGACAGAAGACGTACAGGAGTTTGTAAAAGAAGCTGCAAAATGCAGTTTTGATATTGATATTTCCTATAACAGAATTATCATCGATGCCAAATCTCTTCTCGGGATTCTGAGCATGGATCTTACACGGGAACTGACGGTCAGATGTTATGGGGAAAGCCAGAGATTTAATGCGGTCATGGATAAATTTGCAATTGCATGATCCTGTTATAAATCCAGGCGGGAATGGGCACATATTCAGAAAAGGGATATGTGCCTTTTTATATAAATGGAGATATAAAATGGAAAAACCGATAATTCGTATTTCAGTCCGAAATCTGGTGGAATTTATTTTAAGAAGCGGAGATCTGACCAGTGGCGGCACAACGGCGGCCGACAAGGAAGCAATGCTGAAAGGAAGTCGTTTGCACAGAAAAATCCAGAAACAGATGGGAAGTACCTATCAGGCAGAGGTTCCGCTAAAAAAAGAAAGTGAATATGAAGATCTGATCCTGTATGTAGAGGGAAGAGCGGATGGTATTTTTTCTGAGGGAGAAACGATCTGTATTGATGAGATAAAAGGTATTTACAGAAGTCTGGACAGTCTGGAAAAACCGGTGGAAGTGCATCGGGCACAGGCACTTTGTTATGGCTGGATCTATATGGAGATGCATGAGCTGGAGAGTATCGATATTCAGATGACCTACGGGCAGCTTGACACAGAAGAAATACGAAGATTTCGAGAAACACTTACCAGAGAGGAGCTTGAGAACTGGTACCAGGAACTTACTGATTCGTACCATAAATGGATATCCTATCAGCTGGCATGGAGAAAACAGAGAAATGAGTCCATGAAAAATCTGGAATTTCCGTTTTCATACCGTAAAGGTCAGAAAGAAATGGTAGCAGGAATCTATCATGCGATAGCAGAAGAAGAACAGATCTTTATTCAGGCTCCGACAGGAATCGGCAAGACGATGTCTGCAATCTTTCCGGCAGTCCGTTCTATGGAAAACGGAAAAGGAGAAACGCTTTTTTATCTGACGGCAAGAACGATCACGAGGACGGTGGCAGAAGATGCATTTGCAATTCTTCGGAAGAATGGCCTGCATTTCAAATCGATCACGATCACGGCAAAAGAAAAGCTGTGTTTTTGTGATGAGATGGACTGTGATCCACAGAAATGTCCTTACGCAAAAGGACACTATGACAGAGTAAATGATGCCGTATATGAACTGTGGACAGAAACAGAGAATTTTGACAGGGAGACGATTCTTGGACAGGCAGAAAAATATAGAGTCTGTCCATTTGAGATGACGCTGGATCTTGCCATCTGGATGGATGGAATCGTCTGCGATTATAATTATGTATTTGATCCAAATGTTTACCTAAAACGATTTTTTGGAGAAAACATAAAAGGAAACTATATTTTTCTGATCGACGAGGCCCATAATCTGGTAGAACGTGGAAGAGAAATGTACAGTGCAGCCATATCTAAAAAGGAAATGGAAGATGTTCGTAAATTTGTCCGTCCATACAGCAGCAGACTGTATCGTATGCTGGGAAAAGCAATCAGGCAGATGGATGCTGTGCAGAAGGAATGCAGCTTAACAGGAAAAGTTCTGGAAAATGCAGGAACGCTGCCAATCACTCTTTTGGGTATTCAGGGAGAGATGGACAAATTGCTGGAAGAACCACCGTCACAGGAGTTCAGAGATGGGATTCTGGATTTTTATTTTGTAGTGCGTGATTTTTTGAATATCTCGGAACTGACAGATGAAAATTATGTGACGTATGTTTTGAATGGCGAAGACGGAAAGTTTCGGATGAAACTGTTTTGTGTAAATCCGGCAGCCAATCTGCAGAAATGTCTGGATCGTGGCATCAGTACGGTGTTTTTTTCGGCAACACTTCTGCCCCTTCCATATTATAGAAAAATGCTGAGTACGAGAAATGAAAATTTTGGAATGTATGTAAATTCTCCCTTTGAGGAGAAAAAAAGATGTCTTCTTCTTTGTCGTGATGTCAGCAGTAAATATACAAGAAGAGGATATGAGGAATATCACAGGATCGCAGAGTATATTGCAAGAATGTCCTGGCAGAAAAAGGGAAATTATATGATCTTTTTTCCTTCCTATAAACTGCTGGAGGATGTTTTTAAAGTATATCAGGAAGAATTTTCTGCTGACTGGGTAGATTGTATCTGTCAGCAGGCCTCTATGAATGAACGGGAGCGTGAAGAATTTTTACAGGAATTCCAGGCACAGGGAGAGAAAACACTTCTGGGATTCTGTGTGATGGGAGGAATTTTTTCGGAAGGAATTGATCTGATCGGAGACCGGCTGATCGGCGTGGCGGTTATTGGTACAGGAATTCCGCAGATTGGTTTTGAAAGAGAAGTCCTGAAGGATTATTATGACCAGAAGGGAGAATCTGGCTTTGATTATGCATATCGCTATCCGGGAATGAATAAGGTGCTTCAGGCGGCTGGACGGGTGATCCGTACCAGAGAGGATACAGGTGTGATCCTGCTTATGGATGAACGCTTTTGGAATCGGGAATACAGGGCTCTTTTTCCGAAAGAATGGTCGTCAGTGAAAACCTGTACGATCGGAACGATAGAAAAATCTCTTCATGAATTCTGGAAGCAGACAGCAATAGAGGATGAAAATAAATCTGTCTGAGAAAAACAAATATCCGGCATATCGTGTTCGGCAGGAATGCTTGACATATACAGGATTTCGGTTATACTATGAACAATCAGTCTGCAAAAAACAGGTTATTATAAGTGGGAATAACCTTATTCATAAAAGGAGAAGATAATGAAATCTGAACGCAGCTATAAAAAAATAACAGCTCTGGCACTTGGCCTGTGTCTGACGATTTCCAGTGTGACTGTAAGTACAGCAGCAGCTTCGGACAGTCTTTTGTCCGTTACGGAAGAAGCACAGATCAGACCCATCCAGGATAGATCAGGCAAATATCTCATGAAAAGTGACGGATTTTACTGTCTGAAAGAAGATGGCGGTAAGGATGCGGCGGCAGCCGTACACTATTTTGATGAAATGAAAATCGATGGAACAGTGCTGGATGGATTTTATTATCATGATGAAAGTGGCTGTTATCGGGCAGAAAGTCCTCACATTGTAAAGATCAGCAATCTTACCTGCATGAAACCTGATGAAAATGGAGACACAGTCGAACAGAGTTTTGACGGATATTATATGGTGAATAATCTTGGAAAGCTGACGGCAGCCCCTCAGGTGAGATATATAGATAATCTTACAATGGATGGAATCACATTTAACGGATACTACTATTTTGATGAAAATGGACGAATGGTGACAGAGACCGGAATGCATGAACTGGAAATGTCATCCAATGGACAGATGTTTTCCGGAACATATTATTTTGGCGGTACGAATGGTGTGCTTGTACAGGAGGCCGGAACCACACCGGATGGATTTCCGGTAGATGAGACCGGTAAGGTACAGGAATTAGAAAATCTTGGAATAGAAAATCTGAAGCCTCAGCTGGAATCCGTAATTGCAGGGTACGATGGCAGCTGGAGTGTTTATGTCCAGGATCTGGAAACAGGAGAGGAAATTATCCTGAATGATACGCCAATGTATTCGGCAAGTCTTATCAAGGCATTTGTGATGGCAAAGACGTTTGAGGATATGGAACTTGTTCTTGAAAATGAAGCGAAGCAGATGAAAACGGATGCAGAGAATGCGGCAGTACAGATAAAGGTGGATGATCTTCTGACGAATATGATCACTGTCAGCGACAATGAATCCTGCAATGAACTTGGCAGACTGCAGTCAGAGAAACATGATTTTCTGGATGGGGCACGAAAGGTAAATGAATATCTGGAAAAAGAAGGATATATGGAGACAAGTTATCAGAGCACTCTTCATCCATCGGCTTCTCCAAAGCTTAGTCTGGGTGAAAGAAATATGACCTCCGTAAAGGACTGTGGACTTTTGCTGGAACGGATTTACAGAGGGGAATGTGTCAGCGAAGAAGCATCTGAGCAGATGCTGGAACTTCTGAAGAAACAGGAGAATACAACAAAGATCCCGGCAGGAATAAAGGATGAAGTAGAGACGGCAAATAAGACCGGAGAAACTGACGAGGATCAGCATGATATTGCAATTGTATATGGAGCTAAAACTACATATGTCCTGTGTGTGATGTCAGAGGGCTGGAAAAACAGTGATGATGCTGTCGAAAATATCCGGAATATTTCCAGCATGGTCTATAATTATCTTAATCTCTGAATATGTTGCTGTGAACGGAGTGAACAGTAATTTTACCTGAATATAGCCTGATAGATACATACCTGCCTGCGTTGCTTTTTGGCAGGAAATCATGTATAATATCGAAATGTAATAATCTGGAATAGATTTTGACTAAGTTGCTGTGAACAGAGTGAACAGTAACGATTTCATCAGACACAGTATAAAATCAGGAGGAATAAATTACATGCGAGTCGATACGGATGACTTTGCCCGACCTTGTGGGTGCGGGAAGAATCACCATGTAGAAGTAAAGGAAATTTTAATTGAAGAAGGAGCAGTAGAAAAGCTTGAAGAGGCAATGTCGGACGGCTTTCTTAAGAAATATATATCACCGCTTCTTATCTGTGATACTAATACATGCAAGGTGACAGAGGATATCATGGAGGATATTTATGACCGCTGTCAGGTGCTTGTACTGGACGCTGAGGAGCTCCATGCGGATCAGCATGCGATCAAGATCGTGGAGAATAATATGGAAGAAGATATTGACCTGATCCTGGCAGTAGGAACAGGAACGATCCATGATATCAGCCGGTATATGGCTTTTCAGTACAAAATTCCCTTTATTTCTGTTCCAACGGCAGCAAGTGTGGATGGATTCACATCTACAGTTGCGGCAATGACCTGGAATGGACTCAAAAAGACAGTACAGTCGGTACCGCCTGTTGCTGTTTATGCTGATTCAAATATTTTTGCAGAGGCACCTAAGCGTCTGACTTCATCAGGCGTATCGGATCTTCTGGGAAAATATATCTGTCTTCTGGACTGGAAGATCGCCCATATGCTGACAGACGAATATATATGTGATGAAATCATTAAATTAGAGGAAAAAGCAATGAGGACGGTGCGCTCCTGTCTGGCAGATATTTCAGAAGGAGATAAAGAAAGCTGTGAGAAGCTGATGTATGCTCTGATCTTATCCGGTCTGGCAACCCAGATGGCCGGCAATTCCAGACCTGCTTCCTGTGCGGAACATCAGCTTTCTCATTTGTGGGAACTGGAAGTGCTCAATGGCCCTCTGGATGCACTTCACGGAGAAATGGTTTCTGTGGGAACGATGATCGTTCTCCGGGAATATAAACGCGTTGCAAGAGCAATCCGGGAGGGAAGATGCAGTGTCCGCACACAATGGGAAGATGACACGGAACTTCTTGAGAAGACTTTTGGAAGCAGAGGCTTTTTTGAGGGAATTGTTGAGGAAAATACACCGGAACCTCTTTTGAAGATCAGTCCGGCAAGGCTGGAGGCTTGTCTGGATGAAATTGCCGGTCTTATAGAGGAGCTTCCGGAGGAAGAAGAACTTGCTCGCATGATGGACAGAGCGGGATGTAAACGGAGTGTGTATGAAATCGGTCTGTCGGAGGAAATTATACCTCAGAGTCTGAAATTGGCTCCTTATGTAAGGCGGAGACTCAGTTTCTTAAGAATCTTACGGATGCTCAGAATAGAAGGAGAATGATCATGAGAGTTGGAATGGGATATGATGTACATAAGCTGACAGAAAACAGAGACCTGATCCTTGGAGGAGTCAAAATCCCCTGGGAAAAGGGACTTCTTGGACATTCTGACGCAGATGTACTGCTTCATGCAGTGATGGATGCCCTGCTTGGAGCAGCAGCACTTGGAGATATCGGGAAACATTTTCCGGATACAGATCCGAAATATAAGGGGATTTCCAGTGTGAAGCTTCTGATCCATGTTGCTGAACTTCTGAAAGAACATGGATATGAAATCGGAAATATTGATGCAACGATCATTGCACAGAAACCAAAGATGGCACCGCATATTCCGCAGATGCGTAAAAATATGGCCGATGCGCTTGGAATCCTGGAATCAAAGATCAATATTAAGGCAACCACAGAAGAAGGACTTGGATTTACCGGAACAGGAGAGGGAATCTCTTCTCAGGCAATCTGCCTTCTCACGGATATACAGGATGCCCCTGTCACTAAATAATACTGGAGGAAAGAAACATGAGACTTTTTAATACAATGTCACGTAAAAAAGAAGAATTTGTACCGCTGGAAGAGGGAAAGGTGCGCATGTATGTGTGCGGACCTACGGTATATAATCTGATCCATATCGGAAATGCAAGACCGATGATCATTTTTGACACTGTTCGCCGTTATCTGGAATACAAAGGCTATGATGTCAATTATGTTTCAAATTTTACAGATGTAGATGACAAGATCATCAAGAAAGCAAATGAAGAAGGAGTAAGTCCGGAAGAGATTTCACAGCGTTATATTGCAGAGTGTAAGAAAGATATGGCAGGCATGAATGTGAAGCCAGCTACCACACATCCTCTTGCAACACAGGAAATCGATGGAATGATCGATATGATCCAGACCCTGATTGACAAAGGCTATGCATATCCTGTCGCTGATGGGACTGTATATTTCCGTGTAAAGAAATTCAAAGAATACGGCAAACTTTCTCATAAGAATCTTGATGATCTGCAGTCAGGTTTCCGTTCTCTGCAGGTATCCGGTGAGGATCAGAAGGAAGATCCGCTGGATTTTGTACTCTGGAAACCCAAAAAAGAAGGAGAGCCATACTGGAAATCTCCGTGGTGTGACGGAAGACCGGGCTGGCATATTGAATGCTCTGTCATGTCAAAGAAATATCTTGGTGAGGAGATTGATATCCATGCAGGTGGAGAGGATCTTGTATTTCCACATCACGAGAATGAAATTGCACAGAGTGAATGCTGCAATGGAGTTCCTTTTGCAAAATACTGGATGCACAATGCATTTCTGAACATTGATAACCGTAAAATGTCAAAATCTCTTGGAAATTTCCGCACAGTTCGAGAAATTGGTGAGAAATATGATCTGCAGGTTCTCCGCTTTTTCATGCTGAACGCGCATTACAGAAGCCCGCTCAACTTCAGTGCAGATTTGATGGAAGCTTCAAGAAATGCTCTGGAGAGAATCACAGAGGCAGCAGCAAGACTTCGTGACCGCAAGGCAGCAGCTGCTGCTCAGGAAGCAGCAGAAGAAGAAAGAAAGCTGATGAAGGAAGAGGAAGCCTTTGTAACCAAGTTTGAAGAAGCTATGGATGATGATTTTAATACAGCAGACGCACTGGCAGCAGTATTTGAACTTGTTAAATTTGCAAATACTAATGTGCAGGAGGGAAGTTCAGCAGAATTTGCAGCCTATACTCTGGAAGTGATGACCAAACTCTGCGATGTTCTCGGACTGACTCTTGAGAAAAAAGAAGAAATTCTTGATGAAGAAATTGAAAATCTGATCGCTGAACGTCAGAATGCAAGAAAAGCAAAAGATTTTGCCAGAGCAGATGAAATCCGAGGACTGCTTCTTGAAAAAGGTATCGAACTGAAGGATACTCGTGAGGGTGTAAAATGGAAACGAATCTGATGCAGCTTGAAGAACAGTTTCATTTAAAACAGCAGGATCTGCGGAGCTATTCTCCGCTGACCCTGGCATATATCGGTGATGGGATTTATGAACTGATCATTCGCACGATTCTTGTCAAGAAGGGCAATTGCCCGGTTAATCAGCTTCACAAAAAGGCAAGTGCACTGGTAAAGGCCGCTTCACAGTCAGCGATCATGGAAGTGATCGAGGAGAAACTGACCCAGGAAGAACATGATATTTACCGCAGAGGCCGTAATGCACATTCACCCACCATGGCAAAGCATGCCACTATGGCAGATTACCGAAGGGCAACAGGGTTTGAGGCGTTGATGGGATATTTATATTTAAAAGAAGATTACACACGGATGATCGAACTGATCCGTATGGGAATCGGAGAGGACAGATTATGAGTGAACAGATTGAAGGACGCAATGCGGTTCTGGAAGCTTTTCGTTCAGGAAAGTGCGTAGATAAACTTTTTATCCTGGATGGTTGTCAGGATGGACCGGTACGCACGATCGCGAGAGAAGCACGCAAAAAAGACACGATCATTAATTATGTATCGAAGGAAAGACTGGATCAGCTCAGCGAAACTAGAGCACACCAGGGAGTGATAGCCCAGGTTGCTGCATATGAGTACAGCACAGTGGAGGATATTCTTGCAAAGGCAGAAGAAAAGGGCGAACCGCCATTCCTGATTCTTCTGGACAATGTGGAAGACCCTCATAATCTTGGGGCGATCATCCGTACTGCAAATCTGGCGGGAGCACATGGTGTTATCATCCCGAAGAGAAGAGCTGTCGGCCTGACATCCACAGTTGCCAAAACATCAGCAGGGGCAATTAATTATACTCCGGTTGCCAAAGTAACGAATCTGGTACGTACTATGGAGGAACTCAAAGAAAAAGGAATCTGGTTTGTCTGTGCCGATATGGGCGGAGAAAGTATGTACCGTATGAATCTGACAGGACCGATCGGACTTGTGATCGGAAATGAGGGAGAGGGAGTCAGTCGTCTGGTGAAGGAAGCATGTGATTTTACTGCATCGATTCCGATGAAGGGGGATATCGATTCCCTGAATGCGTCTGTTGCAGCTGGCGTTCTTGCCTATGAGATCGTAAGACAGCGTCTTGCATCAGAAAGCAAATAAGAAATGGAGTTTCTTTATGTGCCGGTATGCGAAATGCACAGATGAAGAATTGATTGCCAGACTCAGGTCCGGTGAGGCAGAAATATCAGATTATCTGATGGAAAAATATAAAGGATTTGTTCGCAAGAAAGCAAGAACCATGTTTTTGATCGGTGGAGAGACGGATGATCTGATACAGGAGGGAATGATCGGACTTTTCAAGGCTGTCCAGAGTTATCAGCCAGATAAGGAAGCGTCATTTCAGACTTTTGCGGGGATGTGCATTGACAGACAGCTTTATAGTGCTGTTCAGAATTCAAACAGACAGAAGCATAAACCGTTGAATTCTTATATTTCGCTTAGCGAGGAGCAGGAATCGAACGAACTGGAGGCCTCATGGTGGGAAAATCCCGAAAACATTATCATTGATCAGGAAAGTGTCAAGAATCTTGAACAGGAAATCCGCAGGGTACTAAGTCCGATGGAAAATCGCGTTTTGGAATATTATCTGAAGGGCTATGGTTATGTCCGGATTGCAGAAATGATGGGAAAAACACCGAAATCCATTGACAATGCATTGCAGAGGATACGAGGCAAGATTCGAAATTTTTCACTTTCCTTTTGGGATAAACAATAGTATAATTATTCTAATCTTTATGACAAAGAACAAACTGTGAACGGAGCGAACCGTAACAACAAACTGGCTGAAAGCCAGAGAAATGAAAGGAGCAGAGTATTATGGCAAAATTAAACAAATATTGGGGATTTGTTGCAGTTGGAGCAGCTGCGGCCGTAGCAGCAGGAGCAGTGGCAGCACTGGTTTTGAAGAAAAAACCGCTCGATGATTTCGAAGACGATTTTGATGATGATTTCGAAGATGACTGCGAAGAAGAGAAAGAGCAGGAAGAAGACAAGAAAGAAACCAGTGAATCATTTAAAGCCTGGGAAGAAAACGAAGAGGCGGTTGACGAATCTGTCGAGAAAGAAGCGGAAGAAGCAGAGGCAGAGAAAGCAGTCGAAGATGAAATAAAAGAAGAGGTTCAGGAAACTGAGGAAACAGAAGAAACAACAGAAGAAGCAGAAACTCCTGAGACAGAAGCGTAATCGATAAATATGATAAAAAATACCCTGCTGGATTACCGGCAGGGTATTTTTGAGATTCAGGCTTTTGGAAGTCTGAATGAACTTTTGAGAGATACGATACGGTTAAATACCGGTTCGCCTTCCTTAGAATCATGAATATCAGCACAGAAGAAACCGTTTCTTACAAACTGGAAGCTGTCATATCCTTTTGCTTCCATAAGTGCTGGTTCTACATAAGCAGTTACGGTGGTCAGGGAGTTTGGATTTACATTCAGAGAACCATCTTCCTTGTTGTAAACACCCTTTTCTTCATCTACGATATTTTCATAGAGACGAACAGTTGCCTTTCCTGCATTGGAGGCTTCTACCCAGTGGATAGTTCCCTTGACTTTACGTCCGTCCGGAGCGTTTCCTCCTTTGGTTTCCGGATCGTAGGTGCAGTGTACAACACGTACAGTGCCGTCATCGTCTGCCTCGAATCCTGTACAGGTAACGAAATAAGCGTTCATCAGACGAACCTCAGCACCTACAAAAAGCCTCTTATATTTACGCGGCGGATCGATCATGAAGTCATCACGCTCAATGTATAATTCTCTGCTGAATGGAATCTTACGAGTTCCAAGAGCCTCATTTTCCATATTGTTTGGAGCTTCCAGGTATTCTACCTGTCCTTCTGGATAGTTGTCGATCACAAGCTTGATCGGATCAAGAACTGCCATCATACGAGGACGTTTCAGCTTAAGATCCTCACGGATACAGTACTCCAGCATAGCGTAATCAACAGAACTGTTGGCTTTGGAAACACCGCAGAGATCAACAAACATCTTGATGGATTCCGGAGTAAAACCTCTTCTTCGAAGAGCAGCGATGGAAACAAGACGAGGATCATCCCAGCCGTCAACAATACCATCCTCGACAAGTTTTTTGATGTAACGCTTTCCGGTAACAACGTTTGTGAGGTATAATTTTGCAAATTCAATCTGTTTTGGTGGCTGAGGATATTCCAGCTCTCTTACAACCCAGTCATAAAGCGGTCTGTGGTCTTCGAATTCCAGTGTACAGATAGAATGTGTGATGCCCTCGATAGCATCCTCGATCGGGTGGGCAAAATCATACATTGGATAGATGCACCAGGTATCACCGGTTCTGTGATGTGTCATATGGGCAACTCGATAAATAACCGGGTCACGCATATTCATGTTAGGAGATGCCATATCGATTTTGGCACGGAGGACTTTTTCTCCGTCCTGATATTTGCCGTCTTTCATTTCTTCAAAAAGCTGAAGGTTCTCTTCGACGCTGCGGCTGCGGTATGGGCTTTCCTTGCCTGGTTCAGTAAGAGTACCACGGTATTCACGAATCTGATCAGCAGTCAGGTCACAGACATAAGCCTTACCTTTCTTGATCAGTTTGATGGCAGCTTCATACATCTGTGGAAAATAATCAGATGCGAAGAAAAGTCTGTCCTCCCAGTCGGCACCAAGCCATTTGATGTCAGCTTTGATAGATTCTACAAATTCGCTTTTTTCCTTGGTAGGGTTGGTGTCGTCGAAACGCATATTAAATTTGCCGTTGTATTCTTTAGCAAGTCCATAGTTCAAAAGAATGGATTTAGCATGTCCGATATGGAGGTACCCGTTAGGTTCCGGTGGGAAACGGGTGTGTACGGTATCATATACACCTTCGGCCAGATCTTTGTCAATGATGTTCTCAATAAAATTTTTGGAAACAGTTTCGTTCTCCATCTCTGTCCCTCCTGAGTAATTCAATGTTTTCCAGACTTTCGGCTTGATTACTTTTGATTACTCTAACAGTTAAAAAATCAAGAAAATACAAGGCTTTTATCGAAAATCTGGTTTTGATTACTTTGCATTATATCACAGTATAAATGCAAAGTGTATAGAAAGTTAAATAACTTTTATATTGTATAACATAATTCGAAATAAAACAAGGAGGAAATCCTGCATACATGGCAAATAACAGGATGAAGCAAATGAAAAAATGCTATTACACAATACAGACATAGGCACATAGATTATCAATAGAATTATCTTGTGTCTTAATAATCAATTCCGTCAAACAGTTCGTCAAAGGTTATCTTGATATTAGGAAAATGAACGATTCGCAGTTCGTCCTTGTTGGTTTCTGTGATAGTCTTCCACAGATAATATTTCGGAATGTCATTTTCGTAGTCCAGTTCATAGATTTCTACGGTTTTGGTTCGCCAATCAACAATCCAGTATTCTTCTACTTCCTGTTGCCTGTATAATTCCATTTTTTCTGTACGATCGTATTTTTCGGTAGATGGAGATAAAACTTCCATGACAAAACGTGGAGTATCAAAAAAAGAATTCCCCTTTCGCTGATGGATTCTGCAATTAATTGTTGCGTCTGGAATCAGCTTTTTTTCTTCATTATCAACAGTCCATTTATACTGGACGTTATCTCCGTATACCCTGCATACACTGTCTTTCAACTGAGGATAAACAGTTGCAACAAAGTTTGTAATTACTGTGGAATGCTCAATATAAGCACCTGCCATATCTGTAATCTTCAAATTCCAATCCATATTATACACTCCTTTCAAGAGTTAAGTCGTTCAATGCTGTTACCAGTATTATATCTGATTAAGCCAGAACAATCAACAAATTAACTTGCCAGTCAATATTTGCTCCAGTTGTAGGGATTCCACCGTGAAGAGCTGATTTTCAGATGCAGAAACAAAAAAAGTAACCAAACACATGGTCTGATTACTTTTTGATACCAGAATCTCCGAAAACCCTGTAAAATAGGCAAAAAAATAAAGCTGATGACGGGAATCGAACCCGTGACCTCCGCCTTACCAAGGCGACGCTCTACCGACTGAGCCACATCAGCAATTGCTTCATAAAGCGGTTAACTGCCGCTCACAGTTGATAATATTAGCAGAAGTAGAGATTGTTGTCAACACTTTATTTTGACTTTTTTTAATCTTTTTTGGAAAAGAGTTTTTGCTATTTTGATAGTTGCCAGTTTGGTGGGGAGAGGGTATACTGAAACAGAAGAAAATGATATATAAGGAAGACATATACATGAAGAAAATCATACTTGCTTCGGCATCACCAAGGAGAAGAGAACTTCTGGCAAATGTCGGTGTGATCTTTCAGGTATGCCCTGGAAACAGCGAAGAGAGGATCACAAAGGAAATACCGGAAGAAATCGTAGAGGAATTGTCATTACAGAAGGCAATGGCAGTTGCGTCAAAATTTGATATGGAAGATGGAACGATTATTCTGGGTGCAGATACGATAGTGTCTTTTGATGGAAAAATTCTTGGAAAACCCAGGAATGAAGAAGAAGCAGTCAATACACTGATGATGCTCCAGGGAAATACACATCAGGTCTACACTGGTGTGACCGTCATGGAACAGAGGGAGAATTTGTCCTGGAAGACGCTCACTTTTGCAGAATGCACAGATGTTTCTTTTTATCCTGTATCTGAAGAGGAAATTCGGGCATATGTGGCTACAGGGGAGCCGATGGACAAGGCCGGAAGTTATGGGATCCAGGGAGCATTTGGCGCATATGTAAGAGGCATCAGAGGTGACTATACAAATGTGGTAGGACTTCCGGTAGGAAGACTGTTTTACGAAGCAAAAGAACATGGAATAGAATTACGAGGATAGAATCATGATAAAGGCATGTATTTTTGATCTGGACGGAACTCTTGCCAATACACTGGACTCTATGGCATATGTTGCAAATGAGATCCTGAGAGATATGGGACTTAAAGAACAGCCGACAGAAAACTTTAAATATTACAGTGGCGAAGGGGCGGATATGCTTGTGCGCCGATGTCTCAGAGACGCCGGAGACCCTGGGTTTACTCGTTTTGAAGAATGCAGAGAACTTTACAGAAAGAAGTTTGATGAAGATCCCTTATATAAAGTGGTTCCGTATGAAGGAATTATGGAACTTCTGCATGCATTGAGAGCGGCAGGTGTGAAACTGGCAGTGTGTACCAATAAACCGCATATAGCAGCGGTTAAAGTCATTGACAAAATGTTTACAGGATGCTTTGATCTGGTGATCGGACAGAGTGACGCGATCCGCAGGAAACCGGCTCCGGATGGCCCTCTTAAAGCAGCCGCAGAATTTGATGCTTTACCGGAAGAATGTATGTATATTGGAGATACAAAAACGGATATGGAGACAGGTACAGCGGCTGGCATGCATACGATAGGTGCATTATGGGGATTCAGGGACAGGGAAGAACTTGAAAGCAGCGGTGCTGAGATTGTGGCAGAGAAACCTAAGGATTTACTAAAGATATACGAGGAACTAAATTATGACAAAACTGGTTGCAAGTGATCTGGATGGGACACTGCTTCTGAATGGAGCACAGAGCCTTCCAGAGGAACTTTTTCCTTTAATAAAGAAATTAAAAGAACTTGGCATTTTATTTGTGGCAGCAAGTGGAAGACAGTATGCAAATATGAAGCGTTTGTTTGAACCTGTGGCAGATGAGATGGCTTTTATCAGCGAAAACGGAGGCTTGGCTGTCCAGAATGAGAAGGTGCTCTACCAGGATAGTTTTCCACCGGCACTGGTAAAAGAACTTGTAGAAGCAATCTATGACAGAAAGGGAGCGGAATTCACCTGCTCCACGAAAGACTTCTATTATATCCGTCCAAAGACAGCGCATTACAGAGATTTAATGCTGAATGTGGTCAAAAACAACTGCAGAGATATCGAGAGCTTTGATGAGATCAAAGAGCCATGCATGAAAGTGGCCGTATATGAAAGAGGAGGAATTCAGGAAGAGTCTATCCGTTACTGGCGAGAACGCTTTGGAGATAAGTGTACAGTAGTGACATCGGGATTTGCCTGGGTAGATTTTGTTCCGTTTGAGACGAACAAAGCAAGAGGTCTTAAGGAGTATCAGAAGCGTTTTGGCATAAAACCAGAAGAGTGTGTTGTATTCGGTGATGAATATAATGATATAGCAATGCTGGAATCGGTACCGTACAGCTTTGCCATGGCTCATGCGAAGCCAGGTGTCAAGAGGGCGGCTGCCTATCAGACAGAACGAGTAGAACTGATCCTGGAGAAACTGATCCGGGCAGGAGGAAATATAGAGGAGGTATTGAGAGAATGTATACAAAAGAAAGCATAGAAACATTTCTGCAAAATCAGGGACGGCTTTTTGATGAAGAAGTCGCAGCTTCTTATGAAGAGGCAGAGGAATTTCTGGAAGATTGTATGGCAATGGAATTAAAAACATTAAAGGAAGTTCGTGCGTATTTTGATGAGTCAGGGGCGGATATAAGCGGAATGACAGACGAGGAACTGGAAGATGCAAGTGAGGTGTTTAGGCTTCCTTCAGGTGGATATCTTGTAGTAGAAGGATAGAATGAAACTCTGAGACAGTTCCATGAAGAATAAAGAACAGACAAGAAAAAGAACTCCATTCATTTGGCGAAAGAAAGCCTTAAAGAATGGAGTTCTTTTGTGCTTTATGTAAAATAGAGATTACATGATATTGTTGTATCATGCTATAATGACGATACAGGAAGAGAAAAACACAGTAATATTGCGTGCGTGGCATGAGTGAGTTATGATGAAAAATATAATCCAAAAGGAGGAAGATTATGAGCAGAAGGAGATTTCTTGCGATTATTATGTCTGTGTTTATGATATTATCGCTGCTTCCGGCGACAGTATTTGCAGAGACATCCAAGGCACTGGACGGACAGTTAAAAATCCAGGGTCTGGCAGCAGCAGGAACCGTACTGAGTGCTGATTTGAAGGGGATAAAAACAGAGGGAGTAACAGAGGACAGTGTCAGTTATGAATGGTTCCGTAAGACACCAGAGGATGAGAAAAAAGAACAGCAGGGTGAAAAACCGGAACTGAAACAGCTTGGTAAAGAAAAGACATATACAATAGTAAAAGACGATGTGGATTCAAAGATTGTTCTTACAATTACCGGACTGGAAGACAAGGGATTCAGTGGCAGCCTGACGGCAACTACGGCAACTGTCACAGAAACGGTAGAAGCGGCAGAACAGAATCAGACGAAGACAGAATTGAATACTGAGGATATGGGGGAGAATGAGTCCCAGGATGCAAACGCATCCGAGGAAACATCAGAAGAAACACTGGAAATCCCTGAAGCAAAGGAAGAGGATGAAGCGGGATCCGAATCTGTGGATGGAATTCCGGCAGCAACGGAAGATACAGAGACATCACAGCCGGAACAGTATGAACAAAATACAGAAGAAGAGCCGAGTTTAAATGAATATCAGGAGGAACTTTATCCAGAGGAAGGCAACGAAAGTTCAGAAGAAGCAGAGAATGTAGAAAATACAGAAGATACAGAAAATGCGGCAGATAATGAACAGACTTCCGGTGATGCAGGAAGTTCTTCTGTGGATGGAATCCCGGCAGCAACGGAAGATGGAACCTATGGAGAGGGAGATACCATTCCGGAAGATACAGACGAGAAAGCCTATCAGGCAGAAGCAGAAGTCGGAGATGGAAGCAGTGATGTTCTGAACTTTGGAAATGTTGTTCCGGGGCAGGAGGATGAGCTGGCACAGTATATTACGATCAAGAACACAGGAACAGAAACACTGAATTTTGTGGGAATCAGTCCGGAACATTTTGCAGTACAGGATATTACAGAACCATTGGAGGCCGGACAGAGTGTGCAGGTATGGATTGCACCGAGAGTAGGAACACAGCCTGGTACTTACGATGATACAATCACCTATCAGACAGAGGAGGGAGCAGAAGCTTCTTTTAAAGCACAGATGACCATCACAGAAGAGGCACCGGAAGATACACCGACGCCGGAACCGACACAGATACCGGAAGACACACCGACGCCGGAACCAACACAGGTACCGGAAGACACACCGACGCCGGAACCAACACAAGTACCGGAAGACACACCGACGCCGGAACCGACACAAGTACCGGAAGATACACCGACGCCGGAACCAACACAGGTGCCCCTGGAGAGTAAGGTTCGTTCTGATATGGCTGAAGCGGATTTTGGAAGCGTGGTAGAGGGTTATACAGAGGCACCGCAGGCAAAGACCGCAACGTTGACGAATGAAGGTAATGCAGATGCAGTTCTGTCAGATGTTTTTAGTGATCAGGGAGAAATTCGATATTTTGATGTTTCCTTATCATCGCAGCAGATATCTGCAAATGGCGGTACAGCTGCATTCTCAGTACGTCCGAAGAATAACCTGTCAGCAGGTACTTATACAGAGTCGTTTACAATCACAGATACCACTTCCGGACAGAATATTGTGCTCACAGCATCTGTCACGGTTGATACAGCAAAGCACAGTCTTGGAATTTCAACAGATACACTTGATTTTGCAAGTGCCAAAAAGGGGTACAGCGGAATTGGCGGACAGCAGGTCACAGTGACGAATAATGGCAATGTGACGGAAACGCTCATTCAGCCGACTGCAAAATATTTTACAGTAACAGCCTCTTCTGCACTGACTATCCAGCCAGGGGAAACAGCAGTATTTACAGTAATACCAATATCCGGCCTTGATGTGAACAGTTATCAGGAAACGATAAAAATTTCTTCAGAGGCGACAGAAACTGCTTTCGATGCATATTTTCAGGTACTTAAAGGAACAGTTTCTCTTACAAAGATCCAGAATCCATCAGATATCAGTGGAATTGCAAACGGTACAGCAAAAGACGCACAGAAATTGCAGCTGCCTTCCGTTGTAGTAATTGAAACCACTGGAGGAAAGGCAAAGGCGAAGGTTGCCTGGGATGTTCAGAACTGTTCCTATAAGGTTTCTGATACAGCAGCACAGAGTTTTACAGTGAAAGGAGCAGTGACACTTCCGGATGGAGTGGACAATGATAATAAGGTGGAACTGGCGGCTTATGTCAAAGTCAATGTAGAAGCCTATACACCTAAGAAAGCTTCAGCAGATGACAACAAGATCACAGGAATTGAGCATAATGGCGTTTATACAACACAGTCCAAAATATCTTTTACAGCAGTGGGAGCAGGAATGGATAACAGCTCACCTAAGAAGGGGGATATCCGTTATATTCCGCTGAACTGGACTGTTATTAATACAAATACATGGGACGAAGCACCGTATACCGCCTGCTTTGGATTAGCCAAAAGCGGAGATTATAGATTGAAGGTTGTTTTTCAGCAGCAGCAGTATAATGGAGAAAGCTGGAAAAACACGGATGCACAGGATGCCAAACAGGTGGCATTCAGTATTACCAAAGCAAAGGTTACTGCACCGGGAACAAATGTAACGCCGACTGCAAATCAGAAAAAATCAGTGCGAACAAATGATGCTACAGTGATTCTGCCCTTTGTCATTGTATTACTCATTGCAGTTGGAGCAATCTGCGGTATAATCTATTATAAAAAGAAAAAGAAATAAGAAACGATATAAATACTGATTTGTTAGCACTCATTTTAAATGAGTGCTAATTTTTTCTTGACTTTTATAAAAAATGGTATTAGTATATATAAAAATGAAATCAAAAGAAACAAAGGAGCGTGTTTTTTATGGCAGCAAAACATGGAAATTTGTCAATCAACAGTGAAAATATTTTTCCTATAATAAAAAAGTGGCTGTATTCAGACCATGATATTTTTGTAAGAGAACTGGTGTCCAACGGATGCGACGCGATCACCAAACTTAAGAAGCTGGAAGTAATGGGAGAGTATACATTCCCGGATGATTATAAACCAGCAGTACAGGTAGTGGTGGATCCAGATGCCAAAACCCTGAAATTCATTGATAATGGTATCGGTATGACAGGTGATGAAGTGGAGGAATATATCACACAGATCGCTTTTTCCGGTGCAACAGAGTTTCTTGAGAAATATAAGGACAAAACTACAGATGATCAGATGATCGGACACTTTGGACTGGGATTCTATTCTGCATTTATGGTTGCAGATGAAGTGCATATTGATACACTTTCTTACAAGGATGGAGCAACAGCTGTACACTGGACCTGTGATGGCGGAACAGAGTACGATATGCAGGATGGTGACAGAACAGTACCAGGAACAGAAATTACTTTATTCCTGAATGAAGAAAGCCTGGAGTTCTGTAATGAATATCGTATGCGCGAAGTGATTGAGAAATACTGTTCTTTCATGCCGGTAAATATTTATCTCTCCAAGGCAAATGCAGAACAGGAATATGAGACGATCGATGAATCAGAACTTCGTGATGATGATGTGGTTGTAGAGCATATTCATGAAGAAGCCAAAACCGAAGAGAAAGAAAATGAAAACGGTGAGAAGGAAGTTGTAGAAGTTTCTCCTGCAAAGGATAAGGTTAAGATCAATAAGCGTCCGGTATCTTTAAGCGATCCTAATCCATTGTGGATGAGACATCCGAATGAATGCACAGATGAGGATTACAAGGAATTCTATCGTAAAGTATTTATGGATTACAAGGAGCCTCTGTTCTGGATTCATCTGAATATGGATTATCCATTTAATCTGAAAGGTATCCTGTACTTCCCGAAGATCAACACAGAGTATGACTCTATTGAGGGAACCATCAAGCTGTATAACAATCAGGTATTTATTGCGGATAACATCAAGGAGGTAATTCCGGAATTCCTGCTCCTTCTTAAAGGTGTGATCGATTGCCCGGATCTTCCACTGAACGTATCCAGAAGTGCTCTGCAGAATGATGGATTTGTCCAGAAAATTTCAGAGTATATTTCCAAAAAAGTTGCCGACAAGCTGACAGGTATGTGCAAGACTGACCGGGAATCCTATGAGAAATACTGGGATGACATCAGTCCGTTTATCAAATTCGGCTGCATCAAAGATGGTAAGTTTGCAGAAAAACTGCATGACTATATTCTGTTCAAGGACCTCGACAATAAATATATGACTCTGAAAGACTGTATTGAACAGAATAAAAAAGAAGAGCCAGAAGAAACTGCCGAAGCAAAAGATACAGAGAAAACTGATGAGGATAAAGAACCGGAAAAAACCACTATTTTCTATGTGACAGATCCTGTGCAGCAGAGCCAGTATATCAATATGTTTAAGGAGGCAGGAAAGAATGCTGTGATCCTGTCACACAATATTGATACTGCATTTATCTCACATCTTGAGCAGAAAGATCAGACCATTCAGTTTAAGAGAATTGATGCTGATCTTACAGAAGAACTCAAAGGTGACGGAGCAGCAGATGAAGAGACTGCCAAGACCCTGACAGAACTGTTTCGTAAGAGCCTGAACAAGGATAAACTGGAAGTTAAGGTGGAGAACCTTAAGAATGAATCCGTAGCAGCAATGATGACACTTTCTGAGGAAAGCCGTCGTATGCAGGATATGATGAAAATGTATAATATGTATGGAATGGATCCATCTATGTTTGGTGGACAGGAAACACTCGTACTGAATGCAAATCATCCTCTGGTGCAGTTCCTTGGCAAGAATCAGGAATCTGAGCATGCAGCAGTGATCTGTGAACAGCTGTATGATCTGGCTATGCTCAGTCATAAACAGCTTTCACCGGATGAAATGACAAAATTTGTTAAGAGAAGCAATGAGATTCTGATGATGATCGCAAAATAAGAGCGTCACGGAGATTAAGTGAGGATATTTACAGGATTCCCGGATATGGAAAATAATAAAATCCATATTCGGGAATCTTTTTGCTTTATATGATTGACAAATGGTGTAAAAATTTTTATTCTATTTCTGTGTGGTGATATTGTTTTGTCGAAAAATCGAGATATTTTTCCGGAAATGTATTCTTTTATCGAGGAAGGACTATTTTGCTAGGAAAACAGAAAAGAAGCAAAATATGTCGTATAATATTGAAAATGAAAAGCGGAGGGAAAAGGTATGAGAAACGTATATCGATTGATACGGCAATTAGGTGTAACTTCCAAATATAAGGGATACTATTATGTCGCGGAAGCTGTAAGGATGTTTATGGAGATTCAGGATCATCCCATTAAAATTACAAAAGACATATATCCATCTCTGGCAAAACAGTTCAAGTCGACCTCAGTAAATGTAGAACATGATATCAGAACGGTAATCAATGTCTGTTGGGAATCAAATAAAGAAGCCATGGATGAGATTGCGGGTTATCCGCTGCGATATAAGCCGACAAACAGCGAATTTATTGATATGATGGCATACTATCTGGCCCAGATCGAAATAGAAACGACAGACTCTGACAGGATGCCCTATTTAGATTACAGTATGGTAAAATCAATCTGATGATACCTGAAAAAATCTAATACAGCGTTATCCCATGTGGTTTCAGATGTTTTATCAAGGGTAAAGACCTGAGAAAAAATGCCGGTTGTGCAAAGAAGTTCATTATTTTTGAACTGAATATTTAAAAACAGATCTGATAGTTCGCTGTCGGAAAAAGAAAAAATATTATTTGCAGGCAGGATATTTATCTGAGACGGAGAAAGGCGCATGATAAATTTAAACTGAAGAGGAGGAAGCTTCCCGCGGATAATGGAGTAGCAGTATGCTTTTACATCACCCCAGGAAGAATAGATGATCTTGTCCGCGGATAATTGCTGTTCAGTATCTGTATCAAAAAAATCCATATGCAGTTTTCCGTCTATATGAAACTGATTAAAGGTTGTAATAGATGCCTCGACAAGTGAAAAAACATGAAAGGCATCTCCGATCAGTAACTTGTGCATAAAAGTTTTGGTGGTGTTGATTTTGAGTGCAAGCATTTAAAATCTCCTTCATATTTGCTGTTTCTTCTATTATAGAACAGAACCGAAAAAAAGAATATAGTTTTTACAAAAACTCTTTTCAAACAATGGTCTATATGTTAATATAGATGTGGTATTCGAAACTACATATTACGGGAAAGAGGACGATATAATTGAGTTATAAGATTATTATAGATAGTTGCGGTGAATTGTTAGACGAATGGAAGAAAGACGAACATTTTGAATCAGTAGCGCTTACTTTGAACGTGGGTGGAGAGAGTATTATAGATGATGAGACTTTTGATCAGGCTGATTTTCTGAAGAAGGTGGCTGCTTCTCCGGAGTGCCCGAAATCAGCATGCCCCTCTCCGGAACGATATATGAAGGCGTTTGACTGTGACGCAGATCATATTTATGCAGTAACGCTTTCGGCAGAACTTAGTGGATCTTATAACAGTGCTGTGCTGGGAAGAAATCTTCTCGAGGAAGAAAAGCCGGGCAGAAAGATCCATATTTTTAATTCGAAATCGGCATCTATAGGGCAGACATTGATTGGAATGAAAATCCAGGAATGCGAGGAAGCGGGATATTCCTTTGAGAAAGTAATCGAAACGGTTGATGAATATATTGCCGGACAGCATACGTTTTTTGTTCTTGATAATCTGGAGACTCTTCGTAAGAACGGACGCCTGAGTAAAGTGAAGGCTCTTGTTGCAAGTGCATTAAAGATTAAACCGGTTATGGGGTCTACAGATGAGGGGAATATCTGCCAGCTGGATCAGGCACGTGGCATTAACAAAGCACTGGTAAAAATGGCAGGACAGATTGCAGAGAAGACACAGAACAGTGAAGAGAAAGTACTTGCAATTTCACATTGCAACTGTCATGAGAGAGCAATACTTCTGAAGAATGCACTTCAGGAAAAAATGCCGTTTAAGAATATTGTGGTTCTTGACACTGCCGGAGTGAGCAGTATGTATGCAAACGACGGTGGCGTGATCGTTGCGGTATAGGCCAGAAAGGTACTTCACTTTTGTACTTCTCTGTGATATAATGCAAGAAGTATGAGCTTATATGCAGCAAAGGAGATTCGCAGATGAGTCAGAAAAAAGTAGACAGTTATAAAGCTGGCAAGAATAATCGCAGCAGAACAGCCAAAAAGGAAAAACTGATCGACAGATTAGAGATTCTTGCGTGGGTAATGATTTGTGTTGCCATGGTTGCATGGATCGGATATTCCGCCTATGCAAAAGTAACTGCAAAGGAAGCTTCTATCGTGAAGGAAACCGTTGTAGATACCAGTGCGATTGATAATTATGTATCCGGGCTTTCTGCCGATACACAATAAGCTAAGCTAAATAAGTGAGAATAATAAAAACCCCCGGCTGTTTCAGCCAGGGGTTTTTATTTAATGGTTTATGAAACCTGAAGTATCGGATGTTAATTATAATTTTGTAACGTTAGCAGCCTGCATTCCGCGAGCGCCTTCTGTTAAATCATAAGTTACTGCCTGTCCTTCGTCTAAGGATTTGAATCCTTCGCCATTGATTGCGGAGAAGTGTACGAATACGTCAGCTCCATCCTCTCCTGTGATGAAACCATAGCCTTTTTCTGCGTTGAACCATTTTACAGTTCCCTTGTTCATGATGTTACCTCCATAAAAAATAAAAAGTTAAAAGCCCATCTGACGACAAAAATCACCAGATTTTACAGACTATATTAATAATATATAATCTCTAAAAACTAGTGATTTTACATTAAGAATCTATCGGTCTATGCCATGAATTATATATCCCGTGGATAAAATTGTCAAGGTTATTTAAAAAAGACTTTATTAAATCAAATATTTCGTGTATGATGTTATTGATAATGTAATTGTGCAGAGAGAAATAATTACAAAAAAATTTTAGCAGGAGGCCGTTATGATTAACAAACTTATTGAGAAAATCCGTAAAACAAATGCACCGATCGTTGTAGGACTGGATCCTATGCTGAACTATATTCCGAAGCATATCCAGGAAAAGGCATTTGCGGAGTTTGGAGAGACACTGGAAGGTGCAGCAGAGGCAATCTGGCAGTTCAACAAGGGCATCGTTGATGCAACTTATGATCTGATCCCGGCAGTGAAACCACAGATCGCCATGTATGAACAGTTTGGGATTCCAGGACTTCAGGCATACAAAAAGACCATAGATTACTGTAAATCCAAAGACCTTGTAGTAATGGGCGATATTAAGAGAGGCGATATCGGTTCTACATCAGCAGCATATGCAGTCGGACATCTTGGACATGTTCAGGTGGGTTCCAAGAAGTATGCCGCATTTGATGAGGATTTTGCAACAGTCAATCCATATTTTGGAATTGATGGCGTAAAACCTTTCATCGATGTCTGCAAGGAAGAAAATAAAGGACTTTTTATCCTTGTAAAAACATCCAATCCTTCCAGTGGTGAATTCCAGGATCGTATGATCGAGGGCAGACCGCTTTATGAGTGGGTAGGCGAGAAGGTTGCACAGTGGGGCGAAGATCACATGGGCAAGGAATACAGCTATATTGGAGCAGTTGTCGGAGCTACTTATCCGGAAATGGGCAAAGTTCTTCGTGAACTGATGCCGAAAACCTTTATCCTGGTACCGGGATATGGTGCACAGGGTGGTAAAGGTGCAGATCTTGTTCATTTCTTCAATGAAGACGGACTTGGTGCAATCGTAAACTCTTCCAGAGGTATTATTGCAGCATACAAGCAGGAAGCATATGCATCATTCGGTGAACTGAACTATGCGGATGCATCACGTAAAGCAGTAGAAGCAATGATCGAGGATATCAGCGGTGCACTTAATAACCGCTAAGATGATTTTGGAGGGAAACAGATGAGCACAAAGACAAAAGAAAGTCTCAGGATCGTGAGCCAGGAGGAGATTGGTAAGGGAATCTTCAGTATGTGGCTTCAGGCTGATCGTATGGCAGAAGCTGCCAGACCGGGACAGTTTTTATCTTTATATACAAGAAACGGAAGCAAACTGCTTCCGCGTCCGATCAGCATCTGTGAGATAGACAGAGAAAATGGAAGAATCCGCCTTGTATATCGAGTTACAGGCAAAAATACAGGAACAGAAGAATTTTCCAGACTTCATCCGGGAATTACCGTTGAGGCAATGGGACCTCTTGGAAATGGTTTCCCGCTTGAAGAAGCCGAAGGAAAGAAGGTATTTCTGATCGGTGGCGGAATTGGTATTCCGCCGATGCTTCAGACTGCCAAAGAGCTTAAGGCAGAGAAAACAGCGGTTCTCGGATACAGAGATGAGCTTTTCCTGAATGAAGAATTTGCAGAGTATGCAGATGTTTATGTTGCAACAGAAGATGGAAGTGCAGGAACGAAGGGAAATGTTCTGAATGCGATCAAAGAGAAATCACTGGAGGCAGATGTGATCTTTGCCTGCGGTCCGACCCCGATGCTCCGTGCACTTAAGGAATATGCGGCAGAAAAAAATATTACCTGCTGGATTTCTATGGAGGAGCGTATGGCGTGCGGCGTTGGTGCCTGTCTTGCCTGTGTCTGCAAATCAAAAGAAATCGATGCACACTCCCAGGTGCACAATAAACGTGTCTGCAAAGACGGACCGGTATTCTTGAGTACGGAGGTAGAGTTATGATAAAAACAGGTGTGACTCTTGCCGGAGTTGAATTAAAAAATCCTGTTATGACAGCTTCCGGAACTTTTGGCTCCGGAGCAGAGTACAGTGAATTTGTAGATCTGAATCGTCTCGGTGCAGTGGTAACTAAGGGCGTGGCCAATGTGCCATGGTCGGGAAATCCGACACCGCGTGTGACAGAGACCGCGAGCGGTATGCTCAATGCAATCGGACTTCAGAATCCGGGGATTGATCTCTTTTGCAAGAGAGATATTCCGTTCCTGAAACAATATGATACCAAAATCGTTGTTAATGTCTGCGGAAAGAGTACAGAGGATTACTGTGAGGTTGTAGAGCGGCTGGCAGATGAGCCGGTAGATCTTCTTGAAATCAATGTTTCCTGCCCGAATGTGAAGGAAGGTGGAATTGCCTTTGGACAGAATCCTAAGGCACTGGAAGCAATCACAAAAGAAGTTAAGAAATATGCAAAACAGCCGATTATCATGAAACTCAGTCCGAATGTAACAGATATCACAGAGATGGCGAGAGCAGCAGAGGCTGGTGGAGCAGATATTCTGTCCCTGATCAATACTCTGACAGGAATGAAGATTGATATTTACAGAAGAGCGTTTGCTCTGGCAAATAAGACCGGAGGAATGTCAGGACCGGCAGTGAAGCCGGTGGCAGTCCGCATGGTTTATCAGGTTGCACAGGCAGTTTCCCTTCCAATCATTGGAATGGGAGGAATCGCAACTGCAGAGGATGCACTGGAATTTATCATGGCAGGTGCGACAGCAGTATCTGTAGGAACAGCGAATTTCTTTAATCCGTATGCAACCGTGGAGATTGCAGAGGGAATTGAGAACTTTATGAGAGAACAGCATGTGGAAGATATCCATGAGCTGATCGGAGCAGTAAAATAAAAGCATGAAATGTTAGAACCACAAAATGGCAGGAAAGAGCAGAGTGCTTTTTCCTGCTTTTTGTGAAAGGGGAGTAAAATGGAAAAAAATCGAACAAATGATATGACAGTTGGCAGTCCTGTGAAACTGATCATACAATTTATGATTCCGATGTTTCTGGGAAATATTTTTCAGCAGTTTTATAACATTGTGGATTCTATTGTTGCGGGACAGTTTATTGGTGTGGATGCACTTGCTGCAATTGGAAGTACAGGATCGCTGATGTTTTTTGTGACAGGATGGCTAAATGGATTAAGCAGTGGATTTGCGATTATCGTGGCACAGATGTTTGGTGCGAAAAGATACGATGATATGAGACATTTTGTGGCAATGTCCATCTATCTGATGTTTGGATTTGCAACGGCAATGACGGCTGGATTTCTGGTATTCAATGTCCCGATCCTGAGATTGATGAATTCTCCGGCAGATCTGATGGGGGATGTGGCCGGCTATATGGGGATTATTTATGCCGGACTTCTGGTAACAGCGGCATACAATACGCTGGCTGCCTTTTTGCGGGCACTGGGAGATTCCAAATCACCGTTATATTTTCTTATCATCTCGGCAGGAATCAATGTTGTTCTTGATATTGTTCTGATCCGCTTTGTGGGAATGGGAGTAGAAGGATGTGCATATGCGACTGTCATTGCACAGGGTGTGTCTGCGGTATGCTGCCTGATCTATATTAAGAAAAAATATCCGATCCTCCATCTGGAAAAGAAAAATTTTGAGTTTCGGAAAGGCAGCATGAGTAAATTGCTGATCCTTGGAATCCCGATGGGACTTCAGTTTTCTATTACAGCGATCGGAACTATCATAGTTCAGAGTGCGGTGAATATTTATGGTGCCACTTATATGGCAGGATTCTCGGCGGCAGGAAAGATTCAGAATGTGATAGGCATGGTGGCTGTTTCTATGGGGGCAACCATTGCGACCTATGTTGGCCAGAATCGTGGTGCAGGGCGTATGGACAGGGTAAAACAGGGTGTGAATTATTCCTGTATCATGCTCTGGATCTGGAGTGTACTTGAGATGGTAATCGTATATTTCGGAGGAAAATATTTTACCTATCTGTTTATTGATCCGTCTGAGACGGATGTTGTGCATGTGTCCGTAACTTATTTCCGTACAGTGTTCTGGGCCTATCCGTTTTTGAGTACGATTTTTGTATTTCGAAATGCACTGCAGGGTATGGGATATGGACTTGTACCGATGCTGGGAGGCGTCTTTGAGCTTGTGGCAAGAACATTGATCGTAGTGCTTGTCGCCGGAAAGACAAGCTTTGCAGGTGTCTGTCTTGCCGATCCGATGGCATGGATCGCGGCACTGATTCCATTGATCCCGTATTATTTTTATATCATGAAGAAATACAATCTTCGAACGACGTAGATACGGTATTGTGTGGACAAAACAGGAGTTTTATGTGACAATGATATTATCATAGTATTTGGAAAGGGGGGAAGCGATGAAGAAAACAGGGAGACAGTTTCTGGTGTTTCTGGCCTTGCTTGTGCTTTTTGCACAGGTTCCGTGTATGAATCAGAGAGTTTCTGCTGCAGCAAAGACAACGACAGAGAAGAAAACGACAGTAAAAACAACCAAAAAGAAAAATGGTCTTTACAAAGAAGGAAATGGTAAGTTCTGCTATTATCAGAATAACAAAAGAATAAAAAATACATGGAAAACCATAAAAGGCGGGAAATATTATTTTGACAAAAATGGGTATGCACTTATTGGCTCTTCCAAAGTTGGCAGAACATTGTATCTGTTTAAGTCAGATGGGAAATTATACAAAAGAAACAAAAATGGCTTTGTAAAAGTTCTGGGTAATACTTATTATGTGCTTAAGAGCGGAGAGCTGCGAACCGGCTGGAGCGGATGCTATGGAACCAGAAATTTCAGAACTCCGTATAAGCAGCTAAGAAAAGTGAGATTTGATTAAACAGTAAAGGGAGGCACGGACTATGAAAGGTAAAAAAACAGTTATATTTTTTTTGTTGGCAATATGCATCTGTCTTTTTCCGGCAAGGAATGCCGAGGCAGCTGTGAAATACAAAAACTGTTTTGTGAAAGCACAGAATGGAAATCTCAGTTATTATAATGCAAAAGGCAAGAAAGCAAAGGGCATTGTGACCGTAAAAGGGAAAAAATATTATTTCGATTCCAAAGGAGTTCTCCGTACAGGCTGGCGAAAGATCAATAAGAAATATTATTTTTTCAGACAGTATAATACCAGAGCAGGATACATGGTGACTTCTTCAAAAGTTAACGGAATCCGGATCAGGAAAAACGGAAGTGCAGTCTATAACAAAACTCAGCTTGCAAAGCTGAATCTTATGGTCAAGGCAAGTCAGACTGTGGACAGAGTTACGAACAACAGAATGACAAGAGAACAGAAACTGAAAGCCTGCTTCAGATATATTGTAAGCTGCAATTACGGAGATGGCGGAGATTTTGTCGGAGGTTCAAACTGGGATGTATATTATGGAAGCCGGGTACTCAGCAGAAGAAGAGGCGATTGTTTTGGGTTTGGCTGTGCAGTTGCCTATCTGGCTGATGCAGTAGGGTATACATCATATGCGGTTTCATCAGGAGGACATGGCTGGGCAGAGGTAAACGGAAAAGTCTATGATGCAAACTGGGCAAAGGTGACCGGCAAAATTGACGGGTATTGTGGTATGAGCTATGATCTCAGCGGCAGAGGCGGACGTCCAAACTATAAACCAAACAGAGCATATGTGAAACGCATCTGATATGAAAGAGAGTTTGTTATTTGAATTAAAATATGCTAAAATAACAGTTAGCTAACGAAAGATTAATACAGTTGATATGGAGGAATGAAAAATGGAAGCATATAAGCAGGAATTTATTGAATTTATGGTAGACAGTAATGTACTGAAATTTGGAGAGTTTACACTTAAGAGCGGAAGAAAGTCTCCGTTTTTTATGAATGCAGGTGCATATGTGACAGGTTCCCAGCTTAAGAAACTCGGAGAATATTACGCAAAAGCAATCCACGACAAATATGGTGATGATTTTGACGTGTTATTTGGACCGGCATATAAGGGAATTCCGCTTAGTGTAGTGACAGCAATCGCATTCAGTGAATTATACGGAAAAGAAATCCGTTACTGCTCAGACCGAAAAGAAGAAAAAGATCACGGTGCAGATAAGGGAAGTTTTCTTGGAAGCAATTTAAAGGACGGAGATCGTGTTGTTATGATCGAAGACGTAACAACCTCCGGTAAATCCATGGAAGAAACAGTTCCGAAGGTAAGAGGTGCAGCAGATGTAGAGATTGTCGGCCTTATGGTATCTCTTGACCGTATGGAAGTTGGAAAGGGCGGCGTGAAATGTGCCCTTGAAGAGGTTCATGATCTGTATGGATTTGAAACAAACGCCATCGTAACGATGGAAGAGGTTATTGAACATCTTTATAACAGGGAATACAAGGGAAAGGTCATTATTGACGATGAGCTTAAAGCTTCAATTGATGCATATTATGCTCAGTACGGTGCAAAATAAAACACCTTTCGGCGGAAGAATGTTCAGGAGGAATGAAGTTGAACGAAAAAATCTATAAAACGATGTCAAGAACAGGAGCATGCAGTGTCGCAGTGGGAATTGTTACTCTTGTTATCGGAGCAGCTGCGGGAATTCTGATGATCGTCAGCGGTGCACGCCTTCTCAAAAGAAAAGGTGACATTTTGATATAGCAATTGGAGGCAGCACAAGGTTGGGATAGTATAGTATGTCAAGAAACAGTGCAAAACGCAGGATTAAACATCTGGGAACTATGCTGTTTGTATTATATGTTCTGCTGCTGACCTATTTCCTTTTCTTTTCGGAAGAATATGGACGGGTCGCAGCAGAAGAACGAGTGTACAGATACAATCTGATCCCATTTATAGAGATCAGAAGATTCTGGATTTACAGAGAGCAGTTGGGGGTGTTTGCGGTTGTTACAAATCTGCTGGGAAATGTGATTGGATTTATTCCCTACGGATTTATTCTTCCGGTCATAGCAAGGAAATGCCGCAGCGGATTTTTTATAATTTTATCAGGATTTGGTATCAGCCTTCTCGTAGAAACAATCCAGCTTATTACGAAGGTAGGATGTTTTGACGTAGATGATCTGATCCTGAATACTTTGGGAGCGGCACTGGGATATCTGGCTTTTGCCGTTTGTAATTATCTGAGGAGAAAATGTTATGGCAAGAAGATATAGATATGCGATCATAAAGAAAAAAGAACCAGGTAAAGGGAAGCTGTCAGTGGGACTGGCGATTGCTTCCCTCCTTCTGTTTGTGGCGGCAGTAACCGCAGCTTATATGCTGGGAGGAAAATTCGGGTTCATCATAGGTGGAGTCTGCCTGTTTGCAGCATTGCTTTCTGCTTATGGGTTTGTGATGGGACTTATGAGCTTTTCTGATGAAGAGTGTATGCATCGGACCAGTGTTGTGGGTTCAATCCTGAATGGAGTGATCACAGTAGGCTGGCTGGTCTTTTTTTTGATGGGAGTATAAGAAATGGAACGATTACAGAAACAGATGGAATTTATTGTTGAGGTAGACAAAGTAAAGCAGATCATCCGCCAGACATATCTGGCAGATGCAAGCCGTAAGGAAGATGATGCGGAACATTCCTGGCATCTGGCACTGATGGCGGTTCTCCTCAAAGAATATTCTAATGAAGAGGTTGATCTGGCGAAGGTTGTACCGATGGTGCTGATTCATGATCTGGTTGAGATTGACGCTGGTGATACCTACGCATATGATGATGCGGGAGCTGAAACAAAAGAGGATCGGGAGACGAAAGCGGCGAATCGTATTTTTGGCCTCCTTCCAGCTGATCAGGGGAAATATTTCCGTGAACTCTGGAATGAGTTTGAGGCATATGAGACTGCAGAAGCCAAATTTGCTCATGTGCTGGATAATTGTCAGCCGCTTCTTCTGAATGATGCTTCCAATGGCAGAAGCTGGGCGGAACATGGCGTCCGTAAAAGCCAGATATACAGACGAAATGAGCATACATCAGAGGGATCTGTGGAAATCTGGAAATATATGCAGAAACTGATCGATAAACATGTGGAGCTTGGGCATGTTATCGACGAATAAAGTTATAACGGAAAGGAAGAATGTTTTGGACGAATTGTTGATGGAACGTTATGATCTGGCGAAAAATCGAATCTGTGAAATCTGTACAGAGAAGAGTGCACAGCCGGATTTTGAAGATTTTTTTAAGCGTATGGCGGAATTCCTGAAGAAAACAGCTGTAATTCTTGAAAGACAGACAACAGATCAGACGGAAGAAGAACTGATGCAGGAGAACAGAGACCTTTATGAGGAACTTTTTCCTGAGAATTATGGAAGCTGTTATGGAAATCCTTCTTATGCAGCAGAGAAGCTTGGCGCATACGGAAAGGTATTCTGTCTTTTATATGCAGAACTTCGCGGTGTAATTGCCTATGCATATGAGAAAAAATGGTGGGATTATACCGTTGCGGCAGAACTTTTCCTGGAAGTATATGCGGCATTTGAAGACAGTGAACTGCCGTCAGTAAAGAGCGTAGAGGATATTCTTAAGTCTTATGTCAATGACTATTGCCAGGATATGATCGAGCAGAGAGTTGCAGAAGCTGTTGATCCTGAGCTTGATTTTGCAGTACGCATCATTATGGATTCTGATCTGTCAGATCTTCGATATCTGTATTTTTATGGGGAATATGTTTCTGCAAATGAGAGAGGTGTGGCAGAATTTCTGAACAGCCTTTCACAGGAACAGATTGACAGTATGGCAGAAACCTATACAGAAGGCTACCGCATCGGATTTATCAATGGAAGAAAAGATATCACAAAGAAAAAAACGGTCAACATCCGATATAATCTTGGGTTTGAACGAATGGTCAGATCGGCGGTACTGAAATTCCGTGAGATGGGGCTGGAACCGGTTATTTATCGTCATGCCACACATATAGTCAATAAACGGGGAAATGCAAGAATTGGTTTTACCGGAGGTGTTGCCAATCCACAGTATGATTATGATCACAGACAGGATCAGGCGCTTTTTCTGGACAGTGATTTTGTGCAGCGTAAACTGCGTTCCATGCAGAATGCTTATGAGAATTACAAGGAACTGTCAGCAGTGCATGGCGGTCCGGCATGCATTGAAACGTTTGGCGAGGAACCGTTTGCACCGGAAACAAAGACAGATGCCTGGGTGCTTTCTGAGGCACAGCAGAAATTACAGGTGGATCTCGACAACGAATCCGGCCAGATCGTTAACCGTTATATCAAAGGTGATGAACGAAGCTTTACGATCATTGCTTATCCGATTCCTGAGATTGGAGAGAAATTCTCTGAGATTTTTGCGGAAATCGTTAAGATCAATACGCTGGATTACAAATTATATGAAAGAATTCAGCAGACGATCATTGAGACTCTGGATACCTGTCAGTGGGTGGAGATAAAGGGCTGTAATGGAAATGAAACAGATCTGATTATTCATCTTCATGAACTGGAGGACATCAAAAAGCAGACAAATTTTGAAAACTGTGTGGCAGATGTCAACATTCCGGTAGGAGAGGTCTTTACTTCACCGGTACTTGCCGGAACAGGTGGAGTCCTTCATGTTAAGAAGGTATATCTCAATGGATTACAGTTTAAGGATCTGAAGCTTGTATTTGACTGCGGACAGGTTATCGACTACAGCTGTTCGAATTTTGAAACAGAGGAAGAAAACCGTGCTTATATAGAGGATAATATTCTTTTTCATCACAACAAGATCCCGATGGGCGAATTTGCGATCGGAACCAATACAACAGCATATGTTGTCGCAGAAAAATATGGAATTGAAGACAAACTTCCGATTCTGATTGCAGAAAAAATGGGACCTCATTTTGCAGTGGGCGATACCTGCTACAGCTGGGCGGAGGACACACCGGTATTTAATCCGGATGGAAGAGAGATCATTGCCAGAGATAATGAGATTTCTGCACTTCGTAAGGAGGATATCAGCATGGCATATTATGGCTGCCATACAGATATCACAATTCCGTATGAGGAACTGGGAAGCATCAGTGTGATTGATGAGGATGGCGAGAGTCTTCCAATTATTGAGAATGGCCGTTTTGTGCTTCCGGGAACAGAAGAACTTAATAAACCATTTGAAGTGTAGGCTGTATACAAAAAGAGTTTGCATAGCTAAATATTTCTTTTATGGAATTTGGTTGACACAAATTTAGAATCTTAGTAGAATCAACCTGGGATAGAAAAAAGGAGGCCACCAATGAAAAAAGTTGGAATTGTAATGGGAAGCGATTCAGATATGCCGGTTATGAGCAAAGCGGCAGCAATTCTTGACAAGCTGGGCGTTGAGTACGAAATGAAGATTATCTCTGCACACAGAGAACCGGATGTGTTCTTTGAATATGCCAAAAGTGCAGAAGAAAGAGGATTTAAAGTGATCATTGCAGGTGCAGGAATGGCAGCACATCTTCCGGGAATGTGTGCGGCAATTTTTCCAATGCCTGTAATCGGTATTCCAATGCATACTACATCTCTGGGAGGACGTGATTCACTGTACTCAATTGTACAGATGCCATCCGGAATTCCGGTTGCGACAGTTGCAATCAACGGAGGAGCAAATGCAGGACTGTTGGCAGCCAAGATCCTGGCTACTTCAGATCCGGAGCTTCTTGAGAAACTCAAAGAATACAGCCGGGAACTGAAAGAACAGGTAGAAGTAAAGGATGCCCGTCTTCAGGAAGTTGGATATAAGGCTTATTGAATATAAATTCGCAAAAACCAGGTAAAGTGATATTAAATTTTAAGAAAGGAAAAGCTATCTTAGATGAAAGGCTGTGCCGGGCAGGAGCGCGGCAATTCATCTAAGCATATATTGAGATATATGTTATAGCAGCAGAAAATATGGATTACAAGAACGCAGGCGTTGATATTGAAGCAGGCTACAAATCAGTTGAACTTATGAAGAAACATATTGCAAGAACCATGAGACCGGAAGTTCTGGGTGGAATCGGTGGATTCTCAGGAGCTTTCTCTATGAATTCTTTCAAAAATATGGAAGAGCCTACTTTGGTATCCGGTACAGACGGATGTGGAACCAAGGTAAAACTTGCCATGATCATGGACAAGCATGATACCATAGGAATTGATGCAGTTGCCATGTGCGTGAATGATATCGCATGTGCAGGTGCAGAACCTCTGTTTTTCCTGGATTATATTGCATGTGGCAAGAACTATCCGGAAAAAATTGCTGAGATCGTAAGCGGTGTGGCAGAGGGATGCGTACAGTCCGGTGCGGCCCTGATCGGCGGTGAGACAGCAGAACATCCGGGACTGATGCCGGAGAAGGAATATGACCTTGCCGGTTTTGCAGTTGGTGTGATCGACAAAAAAGATCTTCTTACAGGAGAAGAACTGAATCCGGGAGATGTACTGATCGGTATGGCATCTACAGGTGTACACAGCAACGGATTTTCTCTTGTGCGTAAGGTATTTGAGATGACCAGAGAATCTCTGGATACTCATTATGATGAACTGGGAACAACACTTGGAGAAGCTCTCCTTGTGCCGACAAGAATCTATGTAAAAGCACTTAAGAGCATCAAAGAAGCAGGGGTAAGAATTCATGCATGCAGCCATATCACAGGCGGCGGTTTCTACGAGAATATTCCGCGTATGCTGAAAGAAGGAACACATGCAGTCGTAGAAAAAGACAGCTATCCGGTTCTTCCGATTTTTAAACTTCTTGCAAAAAAAGGACACATCGAAGAGAAAATGATGTATAATACATTTAACATGGGGCTTGGAATGGTGCTTGCAGTAGCTCCGGAGGATGTGGACAAGACAATGGAAGCAATCCGTAAAGAAGGAGATACTCCTTATGTAGTTGGTCGTATCGAGGCTGGTGAAAAGGGAGTGACCTTATGTTAAAGCTTGGCGTTCTGGTATCCGGAGGGGGTACGAATCTTCAGGCAATCATGGATGCAATGGATGCAGGGGCGATCACCAATGCAGAGATTGGTCTTGTGATCAGTAACAATAAGGGTGCGTATGCTCTTAAACGAGCAGAGAGCAGGGAAATTCCAGCGAAATGCATTTCTCCAAAGGATTATGCAGACAGAGAAGAATTTCACAGAGCACTTCTGACAGAACTTCAGGAGAATCAGGTAGACCTTGTGGTGCTGGCAGGTTATCTGGTGGCAATACCACCGATGATCGTGGAAGCTTATCCGAATCGTATTATCAATATACATCCGTCATTGATTCCTTCTTTCTGTGGAACGGGATATTATGGACTTCGTGTTCATGAGGGAGTTCTTGCAAGAGGCGTTAAAGTGACAGGTGCAACGGTTCATTTTGTGGACACGGGCACAGATACAGGACCGATCATTCTTCAGAAAGCTGTAGAAGTACATCAGGGAGATACTCCGGAAGTGCTTCAGAAGCGTGTAATGGAAGAAGCTGAATGGAAGATACTGCCGGCTGCGATCAATCTGATCGCCAATGGCAAAGTATCGGTACAGGATGGTAAGGTTATCATCGCAGAGGAGTGAAAATATGAAAGTATTAATTGTTGGAAGCGGCGGAAGAGAGCATGCAATTGCATGGAGTGTAGCCAAAAGCCCAAAAGTAGATAAAATCTACTGTGCACCAGGAAATGCCGGAATTTCTGAATATGCAGAGTGCGTGGATATCGGTGCGATGGAATTTGAGAAGCTTGCTGATTTTGCAGAACAGAATTCTGTTGACCTTACGATCATAGGAATGGATGATCCGCTGGTTGGTGGTGTTGTGGATGTATTTGAAGCACGCGGGCTTAAAGTGTTCGGACCGCGCAAAAACGCTGCAATTCTGGAGGGCTCTAAGGCTTTTTCCAAAGACCTCATGAAAAAATACGGAATTCCGACAGCGGGATATGAGAATTTCGATGATCCGGAGAAAGCACTGGATTATTTACATACACAGGCAAAATTCCCGATCGTACTTAAGGCAGATGGACTTGCACTTGGCAAAGGCGTTCTGATCTGCAACACTTTGGAAGAGGCAGAAGCCGGCGTCAGAGATATCATGGAAGACAAGAAGTTCGGCAGTGCAGGAAATACGATGGTCATCGAGGAATTTATGACAGGACGTGAAGTGTCTGTTCTTTCTTTTGTGGACGGCAAGACAATTCGTCCGATGACATCTGCACAGGATCATAAACGTGCCAAGGACGGAGATCAGGGACTGAATACAGGCGGTATGGGTACTTTTTCACCGAGTCCGTTTTATACAGAAGAGGTAGATAAGTTCTGTAAGGAGCATATCTATCAGGCAACGGTAGATGCTATGGCAGCAGAGGGACGTCCGTTTACAGGAATTATTTTCTTTGGACTGATGCTGACGGCAGAGGGACCGAAAGTGCTAGAATATAATGCCCGTTTTGGCGATCCGGAAGCTCAGGTTGTTCTTCCGAGAATGAAGACAGATATCATTGAAGTGATGGAAGCCTGCGTGAATGGAACTCTTGATCAGATTGAACTTGAATTTGAGGATAATGCAGCTGTCTGCGTTGTTCTGGCAAGTGACGGATATCCGGTAAAATACGAAAAAGGAATTCCGATGCATGGATTCGAGAACTTTAAGAATAAGGATGGTTATTACTGCTTCCATGCAGGAACCAAGTTCAAGGATGGAGAAATCGTTACTAACGGCGGTCGTGTCCTTGGAATCACTGCAACTGGAAAGGATCTGAAGGAGGCACGCAAAAATGCGTACGAGGCGACAGACTGGATTCAGTTTGCAAATAAATATATGCGCCACGACATAGGAAAGGCTATTGACGAGGCCTGAAAGGACAGAATATGGGAACAAGTGAAGTAGAAACAATTAAGGAAATTCAGGGAAGGGAGAATATTTTTGTAGCATACTCTCAGACTACGAAGCTTCCTTATGTAACCTGTGGGGAAGAATCATTTAATGATCAGGCATGGTTTTTTACAGAAGAAGAAGCAATTAAGGAATTTGGCAAAAAGAAAGTAGAAGAAAAGATCCTTCTCATGGGAATGCGTTATGAGAAGAAAGATTTTCCGAGGCTGTATGGTCTGTTGTTTGCAATCGGTGTAAACACAGTTATGTGGAATGATGGTGATGAACAGATGGAGATCGATCTGGAAAAGATTGTAAGAAAACCAGATCTGAGCAATGTAGAACCACAGAAACGTCCGCTGATCAATCCGACACTGCAGCTTTCCGGTATCTATTTTATACAGGAACTTCGTCGTCCGGTACCTAAGGAAGAACACAAGAACTTAAGGGCACTGGAGGAGGAAGTGATCGTGAATCTGAGAAAGTCAGAATTTTTGATCGCTATGCAGAAAAAGGGTGATGAGCCGGATAAGGTGAACATTCCTTATCTTAAGGATAAAGAGGGCAAAATCCTTCAGCCGGTATTTTCTGATGTACTGGAATTTGAGAAATTTGCCAAAGGCAAGAGACTTCGTATTGCCAAGGTTCCATTTGATAAACTTCCGAATGTTCTGATCGAACAGGCAGAAGCACTGGTTGTCAACCCTATGGGATTTAACCTTGTTCTCAACAGAGATCAGCTCAAAAAGATCATTGGATAAGAAAAACATAAAAGGCAGACAGTCGTTGGACTGTCTGTTTTTTTCTGCTACATTCAAACTCTGAAAAATTGCACTTGCAAAATCTGAATTATGTGCTACCATATGTATAACATGATGTTCATGTAGCACATATAAATCATACACGGTATTTCAGGGCACATGCTGCGAAGCATCATATTACAAAGATAAGGGGCTGAAATTATGGTCATAGAAATAGACTTTAACAGCGATGAGGCTATTTATGTACAGCTGATGAATCAGATTATCATGGGAATTGCCACATCCAGGCTTCAGGAAGGAGATGCGCTTCCTTCAGTACGGCAGCTGGCAGATACGATCGGCATCAATATGCATACAGTGAATAAGGCATATTCTTTGCTTCGACAGGAGGGATTTGTCACTATTGACCGTAGAAGGGGTGCGATCATCGCCCTTGATGTAGACAAGATAAAGGCACTGGAAGAGATGAAGCAGAATCTTATGGTTGCATTGGCAAGGGGATGCTGCAAAAATATTACCAGAGCAGAGGTTCACAATCTGATTGATGAAATTTTTGACGAATATGGAATCGAAGAATAAGAGTAACTATTCAGAAAGTGACAACAAATATGAATAACAGAAAGAGGAGGAAAGAATGCAGGCAAAATTTACCAGACAGGCCAAGGCGGCATTACAGATAGCAGAAAGTGCGGCCAGATCCTGGAAACATTCATATATTGGGACAGAACATATACTGGTAGGACTTCTTAAAGAACAGGAAGGGACTGCAGGTAAGATCCTTGAAGAATTTGGTGTAGATCCGGAAAAACTGGAAACTCTGATCACACAGCTGATAGCACCATCCGGAGTGCTTGTGGCAGAAAAATCTGCCGGTTATAGTCCGAGAGCCCAAAAGATCAAAGAGCAGGCTGTAAAAGAAGCAGAGAAACAGAAAGAGGAACAGGCAGGAACAGAACATCTGCTTCTGGCAATGCTGCGGGAAACAGACTGTGTAGGCACCAGACTTTTATATACCATGGGAGTGAATATCCAGAAACTATATAGTGCGGTTCTTTCGGCGGCTGAAATAGATTCCAATTCTACATTGGAAGAACTGCAGATGCAGAAGAAACAGAAGGAAAATAAAAACTCCACAACTCCTACGCTGGACCAGTACAGCCGTGATCTGACTGCAATGGCAGCAGATGGAAAGCTGGATCCCGTGGTAGGCAGAGAAAAAGAGATTGCTCGTCTGATTCAGATATTAAGCAGAAGAACCAAAAATAATCCGTGTCTGGTGGGTGAGCCGGGTGTCGGTAAAACGGCAATTGTAGAAGGCCTTGCACAGAGGATTATTTCCGGTATGGTTCCGGATTCTGTCAAAAACAAGAGAGTGGTTGTCCTTGATCTGTCCGGAATGGTGGCAGGAAGCAAATACAGAGGAGAATTTGAAGAACGTATTCGAAACGTGATCAATGAAGTACGCAGCAATCAGGGAATTCTTCTTTTTATTGATGAACTTCATACGATCATTGGAGCAGGTGGAGCAGAGGGAGCACTGGATGCTTCCAATATTCTGAAGCCATCTCTTTCCAGAGGAGAAATCCAGCTGATCGGTGCGACAACACTGGAAGAATACAGGAAATATATTGAGAAAGATGCAGCTCTGGAGAGGCGTTTTCAGCCGGTAACCGTGGAGGAACCATCAGAAGAAGAAACTTTGGAAATTCTTAAGGGACTTCGTCCGTATTATGAACAGCATCATGGCGTGGCAATTGAGGACAGTGCACTTGAGGCGGCAGTAAAAATGTCTGTACGTTATATCAACGATCGCTTCCTGCCGGATAAAGCAATTGATATTATTGACGAGGCCGCGTCAAAGGTCCGCCTTGGAGGATATCACGTGACGCCGGAAATGGATGTTCTGGAACTTAAACTTCGTGAGATTCAGAATGATAAGGAAAAAGCTGTCAAGGCGGCAGATCTTTCCATGGCAAAAGAGCTTCAGGCACGTCAGCGTGAGATAGAGGCAGAGATTGCCGGATATAAAGAAAAAGAAGAAAGAAGAAATAAGAGAAAGAAAATATCCGTAACGGAGAGTTCTGTGGCAGATATTATCTCAGACTGGACCAAAATTCCGGTACAGCGTCTTACAGAGGGGGAAACCAGGCGTCTGGCACGTCTTGAAAAAGAACTGCATAAACGTGTGATCGGACAGGACGAGGCAGTGAAATCAGTGGCTCAGGCAGTCAAGAGAGGTCGTGTTGGCCTGAAAGATCCGAATCGTCCAATTGGTTCCTTCCTTTTTCTGGGACCGACAGGTGTCGGTAAAACAGAACTTTCCAAAGCACTGGCAGAGGCTGTATTTGGAAGTGAGCAGGCAATGATCCGTGTTGATATGTCGGAATATATGGAGAAACACAGTGTATCCAAGCTGATTGGTTCTCCTCCGGGATATGTCGGATATGATGAAGGCGGACAGCTCAGTGAGAAGGTTCGCAGGAATCCGTACAGTGTTCTTCTTTTTGATGAGATTGAAAAAGCACATCCCGATGTGTTTAATATCCTTCTTCAGGTACTGGATGATGGACATATCACAGATGCACACGGAAGAAAAGTGGATTTCAAACAGACGATTATTATCATGACATCTAATGCAGGCGCACAGTCGATCATTGAACCAAAGAAGCTTGGTTTCATGTCAAATCAGGATGAAAAACAGGATTATGACAGAATGAAGTCCGGCGTTATGGAAGAAGTACGCAGACTGTTCAAACCGGAATTCCTGAACCGTATTGATGAGATCATGGTATTCCATCCTCTGAACAAAAGTCATATCAAAAAAATTGTCAATATCATGCTTAAGAAACTGGAAAAACGCTGCAGAGAACAGCTTGAGATCGAACTTAAGATTACAGAATCTGTCCGGGAGTTCCTTGCAGAATCAGGATTTGACAGTAAATATGGTGCAAGACCATTGCGAAGAGCCATTCAGACAAAACTGGAGGATCCAATGGCAAATGCTCTTCTTGAGGGCAGGATCAAAAGAGGAGAAACTGTCAGGATCCAGCTTCGCCAGAAGGAAATCTGTTTTACTCCGGTATCTGAAGAGAAGAAAGCAAAATAGTCCTTGCTTATACGCAATTATAAAAAAGCTGTAAAATCTTGGACAGGATACTGGTCAAAAAAAGTGGTCAATGTTATAATTAAGAATACCAGGATACTATGGAACAATTCGCAGGTATTTGGTAAAACACAACAGAAAAGTCTTTGGGAGGACATAAGATTATGGCAGTAGTAAAGGAACTGATCCGTACAGAAGAAAATCAGAGCATCAGCTTTGGCAATTATGAATTGCCTCAGAAATCTAAGGTATCAGATTTTGAATTTCAGGGAGATATCTATAAGGTAAAAACATTCAAGGAGATTACAAAGCTCGAGAGAAACGGAATGTTTGTATATGAGTCTGTACCGGGAACTGCTGTGTTTTCCTTGAAACAGGATGGCTCCAGCATGAGCTTTAACGTAGAGGGAACTGAGGATGCGCAGATTACTGTGGAAATGGAAGCAGATACAGAATATGACATTTCTATTGATGGTGCAGAAGCCGGCAAAATGAAAACAAACCTCGGCGGCAAACTTTCTTTCAGTGCAGAACTGGGAGGCGATAAAGCCGTATATGTTGAGATCAAAAAATGCTAAAAAACAAAAAGATCGTTTATTTTTGTCAGGAATGTGGATATGAATCCTCAAAATGGATGGGACAATGTCCGGGATGCAAAGCCTGGAATACCCTTGTGGAAGAAACGATTTCTACAAAGAAAGGAACTTCATCTGGTATAGGTTCTTTTCAGAATTCAGGTAAACGTCCGGAACCAGTCCGGCTAAAGGATATTTCGCTGTCAGAGGACGAACGTCAGCTGACAAAAATTGGAGAACTTGACAGAGTACTCGGGGGCGGAATCGTCCCCGGGTCTCTGGTTTTGGTGGGTGGAGATCCGGGAATCGGAAAATCCACCCTTCTTTTACAGGTATGCAGAAATCTGGCACAGTCCGGAAGAAATGTGCTGTATATTTCCGGAGAGGAATCCCTGCATCAGATTAAGCTTCGGGCAGAGCGGATCGGAGAATTTAACGAAAATCTTCAGCTTCTGTGTGAGACAAATCTGGAAACGATTCGTGAAGTGATCGAGAGAAAGAAACCGGATATGGTTGTGATTGACTCGATTCAGACAATGTTTCATGAGGACATCAGCTCTGCACCGGGAAGTGTATCGCAGGTAAGAGAATCCACCAATATACTGATGCAGATTGCCAAAGGACAGGGAGTATCTGTTTTTATTGTCGGACATGTAACAAAAGAAGGAAATGTGGCAGGTCCCCGTGTACTTGAGCACATGGTGGATACGGTACTTTATTTTGAAGGAGACAGACATGCTTCGTATCGGATTCTGAGGGCGGTTAAGAATCGTTTTGGCTCTACGAATGAGATTGGTGTGTTTGAAATGAGAAACACGGGACTGGAAGAAGTAAAAAATCCGTCAGAGTTTATGCTAAACGGAAAACCAAGTGATACTTCAGGCTCGATCGTAGCATGCTCCATGGAGGGAACGAGGCCAATACTGGTAGAAATCCAGGCGCTTGTGTGTCAGAGCAATTTTGGGATTCCGAGAAGAACTGCGGTGGGTACAGACTTTAACAGGGTAAATCTTCTGATGGCAGTCCTGGAGAAAAAAGTCGGAATTCGTCTGGCTTCCTGCGATGCCTATGTGAATATCGCGGGTGGAATGAAAATGACAGAGCCGGCAATAGACCTTGGAATTGCACTGGCGGTAGTTTCAAGCTGCAAGGATATCATTATTCCGGATTCTGTGATGGCATTCGGAGAAATTGGACTGAGCGGAGAAGTACGTGCTGTGAGCATGGCGGGACAGCGAGTGGCAGAAGCAAAGAAGCTTGGCTTTGAAACCGTGATCCTGCCGGAAGTATGCAGATCTGTTACAGAGAAAATAAAAGGAATCAGACTGGTGTACGTATCCTGGATACAGGATGCAATCCGTTTTATTATGCAGAATATTAGCTGTGAACGGTAATAAAATAAGCACAAGGGAGAAAAGATGAAGGCAGTTGTATTTGATATGGATGGAGTTATTTTTGACTCAGAAACGCTTGTGATCCAGATGTGGAAAGTAGTAGCAGAGAAATATGGAATTGAAGACATAGAAGCAACGTGTCGGGAATGCCTTGGGACGAATGCTGCTGTAAGTAAAGAAAAATTTTTTAAACGTTATGGACAGGAGTTTCCCTATGACAAATACAAAAAAGAAATGGCTGATCTTTTTCATGCGAATGCAGCAGGCGGGAAGCTTAAGCAGAAACCAGGAATCCGAGAACTTCTGGAATATCTTCAAAAGAATCATATAAAGGCAGCAGTAGCTTCTTCTACAAGAAGAGAGGTTGTAATGCGAGAACTTGAAGAAGGAGGACTGCTTCCATACTTTGATAAGGTCATCTGTGGAGATATGGTTCAGCGAAGTAAGCCGGAACCGGACATTTATCTGGAGGCCTGCAGACAAATTCAGGAGCAGTCGGAAGAGTGTTATGCGATTGAGGACTCTTATAATGGTATCAGAGCTGCAAAACGGGCAGGACTGCATCCGATCATGGTGCCGGATCTGTCGGCTCCTACTATGGAGATGGAAGAATTGTCAGATTGTATATTACCATCTTTGCATGAGGTACAGCAGTATTTTGAAAAAACAAAAAAAGCTGATAAAAAAATAAAATAGTTATTGACAAGCTGATACAGATATGATAAAGTGGTCAAGTCGCCTGAACGGGCAACATGATCATAAAAAAAAGATGCTTCAAAAAACTTAAAAAAGTTCTTGACAAGCATGAATGAATATGATAAAGTAAATGAGCTGTCTGAGAGAAAGTACAGCAAAGAACCTTGATAACTAAACAGTGAAACACATACGATTCTCGAAAATTCTTAACGAATCATCATTCAATAGAATG
>NZ_WWVR01000081.1 GCF_009883055.1 Blautia sp. BIOML-A1
AGAAGTGTTTAACTCCGAGAAATAAGAAGAAATTAACGAAAATTGCTTTTCAAATTTTTGTGAATTTCGGCTTATTTCCGAAGGAGTTGCTTCTGCTCCCACCGTTTATTCGTTTTTAGAGAATGAGACAAAAGTGTTTCGGCTCTTTGTCAAATGATGTTGGTAAAGAGAAATCTTAGAATAATTTGGACAGGACAGAAAGAAGGAAACCTCTTTCTGTTCTGTTTATTTGGTTAAAAATGTTTTGCCATGACGAATCATGATCCGTAGTTTGAAATTGTAAAAGCTGCGAAAGCCGTACGCATTGCGTTTTAATACTTTGATGTGGTTGTTTAAACATTCCAATGGTCCATTTGAATAGCTGTAGTGAAGCGCATTTTGGATCTGTGGCAGAAACTTTTTAAACGTTCGTAAAGTGGTTGTATAGGTTTCAGGAAGACCGCTGACTTCTCTGTTTAAACAGTCCTCAAATAATGACTGATCTCTTTTCTTTACCGCATAAAGAATGTCTTGGTATAACTGATAGCCTTGGCGTAGGTTGGGACAAGCAGATAACAGTCGATCGACAATCTCACTTTCAGTCAAATAATCTTTAAAACTGGCACGCCAAACCCTTTTTTCGTAGTTTAACTTTGCTTCTTCTTTTTGTAGGAGTTTCCAATAACGTTTCAATTTTTTCCCTAGTCCTCGTTGAGTGTGGGAAGTTCCTTTAAGCCGTGCCGTGGTTTCTTTCACTCGATGATTCAAGAAGGTTCTGCCAATATGTTGGACGATGTGGAAACGGTCGATGATCAACTGAGCATTCGGGAAAAGCTTTTTCACCAACGAAACATAAGGCGCATACATATCAATAACAATCAATTGAACGGCTTCACGAGTCGCTAATGAAAACCGAGAAAAATAGCGTTCTAAATAAGGCAAGCGTCGATTTTCGACAATATCCAATAATGCATGGCTTTGTCCGTCCATCATGATAAAACTCATTGCACTGGTCACATGTCGAACCGATTTGAATTCATCAAAGCATAAGACCTTTGGCAAAGTCTGTTTGAAAGGATTCAATGGGCGGTAAAATCTCTTCATGACACGATAGACCGAAGAAGTGGAGATATTTTTCTGACGGGCGATTTCCGTCATGGAAGTATTCTCTTTTAAGCGAGCAATAACAGACCAACGAACTTTTTGACTAATGAAACAGTATTTTTCAGCGACAGAGGTATCCGCTACGAATGTTCTTTGGCAAGACTTACATTTAAATCGTTGTTTCTTCAACTCCAGATAAGTGCGATACTCAGAGACATCATTCAGTAACAACCGAACGGTTGTCGTCCCCCAACGAATGATCCTAGAGGGGACGACACAAAGACAATGGGGACACTCTTCTGGCTTGTACAGAAGAGTTCCTTTGTAAATCAAGCAAATTTGTCCTTTGTATTTTTCTTTAGTTAAACAATTTTCCTCGAAATGGATATTTAGGTCTAGAATATTTAGGGTATCTTTGATAAGCTGAGTATGAGACATCTTGAATCCTCCTATGAATTTGTTAGCCAAATTAATTCTAAAGGATTTCAGGGTGTCTTTTCTATATTTTTTTATACAAAAAAGATGTTGGCGAAGTTCACCAACATCAAAAAGTATAGAGCCATTTTTTCTGATTTTTGTCCCACTCTCTACTCTTAGTATGTTTTGCTAAATTTCAGTTGTATCTTTCTCTACCAACACTAAATGTTGAAGAGCCTAAAAAGCTCGTACCCATTGTCGTACCCAAAAACACAAAAAAAGACACTCTCCATAATTTGGAAAGAGCCAGAAAAGTTAGGATCAAGGTAACTCGCCTCACCCATCATCCTTCTCATAACTAAAAAAAC
>NZ_WWVR01000025.1 GCF_009883055.1 Blautia sp. BIOML-A1
TTGAGCATTTATGCTCAGCTCCACAATTCATCTCACTACCTGAAGAGGTAGGAGAATTCTTGCTAAGCTTTGTTAAAGTAACGATAAACATACTTTCCCAGTATAGCACAGTGAAGTGGAAACTGAGAATAGTAAATCGTGCATATTTTTAAGGACAATCTCCTTCATGTGCCAGTTGCCTGTTCTTTTTTGTTTTTCAGGCGTTAAAGTGGTGCTGTTTTTCTTGTGGACAGCGGAACATTAGGGTATAATAAAACCAGTTTTTTGCATAAGTTTTATTTCGAAACCGATTGATATAAAAACTACACGAGCAGAAGAAATAAAACAAAAGAAGAAAATGATGAATCCAAAGAGGAGACGGTAAATGAAAAATCAGTGCCGGGTAAAACCTGGTAAGTTTTGGAGAAAAGAAGAATGTACAAAAGTAAGAAAAAGCTAGCCGTATTATGTGTAGCTATATTTATGGCTCTGGGAATGTGGATGATATTGTCCGTACATTGCCGGGCTGCTGAGACGAATAATGATGAAAAGCAGTCACAGACGGTGGGACAAAATGAAGCAACGCAGCAGCAGAAGATCATCCGTGTCGGCTCATTTGAGGATACCTTCGACTATGTCGATGAAAACGGTCTCAGACGAGGATATGGTTACGAACTTTTGCAGACTCTGGCAGGCTATACCGGATGGAAATTTGAGTATGTGAAATGTGACTGGTCCAACTGTTTTGATATGCTTGAAAACGGTGAGATTGATATCATGGGCGATATCTCCTACACCGATGAACGTGCACAAAAGATGCTTTTTTCAGAGGAACCGATGGGTGAGGAAAAATATATCCTTTATGCAGATTTGTCAAATATGGATATTACGACCTCTGATTTCAAGTCTCTGGATGAAAAACGTGTAGGTGTGCTTATGGATACAGAACCTGAGATCATGCTGACAGAATGGGAAAATAAGAATGGCATACATACGGAACATGTAAATGTTTATAACAATGACGATGTCGAAAAAAAACTGGCGAATCATGAGATCGACTGTTTTGTATCTCTGGAAGAATCCATCTGGTCTGAACAGGGAATATCATCTGTTACCACTGTCGGTAAATCAGGCATATATTTTGTAATAAACAAAGAGCGCAGTGATATCAAGACGGAGCTGGACCGTGCTATGCGGCAGCTGGATCAGGATAGTCCTTTTTTTAAAGCAGATCTGTATAAGAAGTATTTTTCTCTTGATTACAGCCAGATTCTTACAGGCGAAGAAAAGTCATGGCTGGAAGAACATGGTAGCATCAGGATAGGATTTCTGAACAATGCTCCGGCGGTATTTTCCATGGACGAAGAGACCGGAAAACTTGGCGGTACGCTGACAGAATATATCTCTTATGCCAAAGACTGTCTGAAAAACCAGACACTGGAATTTGATATGCAGGCATATGATGATTATGACGAAATGCTTCAGGCATTACAGGAGCGTAAAATTGACATGATTTTTTATGCCAGCAGAAATCCTGATTTTGCAGAAGAAAAAGGCTATGCACTTACAAATACAGCCTGGACTTACAGTCTGATGGCGGTAACTGATGAGAAATCTTTTAATGAGAATGAGGCATATACCGTAGCTGTGCCAAAGGATAAGGAAGCCTTAAAACAGCATATTATTTTCAGTTATCCTCAATGGAAGCTGGTAGATTACGATTCCCTTGCTGATGCGACAGATATGGTCGTTCATGAAAAAGCAGACTGTTTCCTCATGGGAAACAGTCTGGCGTTGAAGTATGATAACCATCAAGATTTCAAAAGTATTCCACTTACCAAAACAATGGAGGCATGCTTTGCAGTAAGAGGTGGAGAAGCTTCCCTTTTGTCAATACTGAATAAAACCCTGAAGACCATGCCGTCTGACATGCTTACAAGCACACTTGCTATCTATGACAATATGCCAGATAAGGTGACATTTTATGATTTTGTAAAAGACAATCTGCTTGTTTTTCTGGCCACTACAGGATTCTTTGTACTTGGCATCATTGGTATTATCCTTATGCTTTTACGAAAGGCAAGGAAGGCAGAAGCTGTCGCAAAGCTTGCGGCAAATGATACACAAAAGCTTAATGACAAGCTGGAAATTGCTTTGAAAAAAGCAGAGGATGCCAGTCTTGCAAAAACCAATTTCCTTAACAATATGTCTCATGATATTCGTACACCAATGAATGTTATTCTGGGATATAATCAATTGATGAAGGAAGATATTGACTATCAGAAAAAAATAGAGCAGTCAGGAAAGCTTTTGTTATCCATTATCAACAATGTTCTTGATATGGCCCGCATTGAGAGTGGTAAGATGGAAATTGATGAGAATGTTGAAAGAATGGATGATATATTGGAAGAAATTGATGGAGTGTTCGCATCTGCTGCAAAAGAAAAGAATATACAGCTCAGGAGCGAAATGTACATAACACATAAGAATGTTGTATGTGACGGAACAAAAGTCAGAGAGATTTTGGTCAATCTTGTAAGCAATGCACTGAAATATACGCCAGATGGTGGGACTGTGACGATTAAAGCACAGGAGCTTCCGGGAGATAAAGAGGGGTATGTAAAGATAAAAACAGAAGTGACTGACACAGGGATTGGTATGAGCAAAGATTATATCCCGATCATGTTTGATTCATTCAGTCGTGAACGCAGCACGACAATTGGAAAAATCGGTGGGACAGGACTTGGCATGTCTATCGTGAAACGGCTGGTTGATATGATGGGCGGAACGATCGAAGTGAACAGTGAACTTGGAAAGGGAAGTAGTTTCACTGTGATTCTTCAGCACAGACTTGCAGATGACAGCTACTATGAGAAAAAATCAAGTCCAAAACAAGTCGTATCGAAAAAAGTGTTAAAAGGGAAGCGAATTTTACTTGCAGAGGATAATGATCTGAATGCAGAGATCACAACAACCATTTTGGAGAATGAAGGGCTGCTGATTGACCGGGCTGCGGATGGCGTACAGTGTGTGGATCAGATCAATCAGATGCCGGCAGGAACTTATGATTTGATTCTTATGGATATTCAGATGCCGAATATGGATGGATATCAGGCAACAAAGCTGATCCGTCAGTTCGCTGATGAAGAAAAGGCGAATATCCCAATTGTTGCCATGACCGCAAATGCTTTTGAGGAGGATAAGAGAGAGGCTATTGCAGCCGGGATGAATGGTCATATCTCAAAGCCAATCCAGGTTGACAGGCTGCTGTCGATATTGGCAGAAACTATAGGGCAGCAAGATTAATTCAGCTTAGATGGTAACATGTTCCCGTTCTTTGAGGATCTTCGGAAAGAAATGAAAGAAAAGGCAGCTGGTCATAGTGGCTGATACCACATCGGCCACCGGTTCTGAGAAGAATGCAGCATCTGCAGTGAACAGTGCAGGCAGGAAGATCAGTCCGGCAAGGAAGATAAATTTCCGAAAGGCAGAGCAGAAGAGTGCCAGCTTCACTTTGCCGAGAGCAGTAGTCTCATCTACCAGTGGATATTGTACGGCCAGCGGGATGATCATAAAGGTGAACCGCTTAATATAGGTGATGGAACGGTGCAAAATCTCAGGATCTTCTGTGAAGAGCCGTACATAGACCGGAGATATTGTCCAGGTCACAACAGTCATCAGAATACAGAAGGAAACACACAATCCGGTGATGTACAGAATCGCTTTTTTGATTCTCTGTGCATCACCTTTTCCATAATTGAAGCTGACTACCGGCTGGCTTCCCAGGGTGATGCCGCCCATAGGCATGGTGATGAGCAGAAGATAACTCTGTACAATGGTTGCACAGGTGACCAGCGTATCACCTTCACCGGGACCGCCGTAACGCTGCAGCACAGTGTTCAGGACGATGAGCAGAATGCTGTCACTGGCAAGAATGAGGAACGGAGAGAAACCGAAAGTGACAATCCGTTTCATGACATGCAGGTGAAAATCTCCCCATCCAAGACGCACAGGCATCCGTTTGCTGAACAGACAGCCAAGGACAAACAGACAGGAGACAATCTGAGAGATGACTGTTGCAATGGCTGCACCGGCAACGCCCATATGGAAAACGAAGATAAAAAGCGGATCGAGAAGGATATTCAGGACTGCTCCAATCACCACCGTAGCCATACCAAGACCGGAAAATCCCTGGGCGATCAGAAAACTGTTCATGCCGCCGGAGATTAATGCAAAGAAAGTACCGGCGGTATAAATTGTGACATAGGTATTGGCGTAGGAAAAGGTTGTTTCACTGGCTCCGAACCACATAAGCAGAGAATTTTTGCTGAGCAGAAACAGACTGGTGAGGACTGCGGACAAGATCAGCAGCATCAGGAAGCCGTTATTTAAGACCTGACGGGCTTCTTTTTTTTTGCCGCTTCCCATTTTCATAGCCATAACAGGTGCCCCGCCCTGACCGACCATGGAACCAAAGGATGCCAGCAGAGTAACGATCGGTGAACAGATACCGACGCCTGCCAGTGCCAGATCGCCCACGCCGGTACCGATATACATGCGGTCTACAATGGAATATAAAACATTTACCAGCTGTGCCAGCATAGTTGGAATGGCCAGCCTTACTACCAGACGGGGTATCTCATCCCGTCCAAGATCATTTGTGCGACTCATAGAATTTTTTTGCTTCCTCCAGATAAAATTTCCAGTATTAATACAAATACATTATATCTATGATACATGATTAGGAGTGGAAAGTAAACGGAAAAAGAAAAGACCGAAATGTAGTGAATATGACAGATAACGATGGCAGTGACCAGACACTGTTTTTTGACATTTCGTGCCAAAAACAGTTAGTTTGTGCCAAATCTGTTGTTTAAAACCAATAATAAAGTATAATTACTAGAAAAACAGTTTCATTAATTTTTTTAAAATTGTGCAGATTAAGGGAATGGAGGAATAGAAATGACAATTAATAAAAAACTGGAAGCAGCAAAATTAGAACTTTTACTGGAGGGGAGACTGGATACCACAACTTCGCCTATGCTGGAGGCAGAACTGAAGCAGTCCATCGAGGGCGTTACAGAGCTGGTATTCGATTTTGAGAAACTGGAATATATATCTTCAGCTGGTCTTCGTATTTTGCTTGCAGCACAGAAAATCATGAATAAGCAGGGAAGTATGGTTGTAAAGAACGTAAATGAAATCGTAGCCGAAGTATTTGAGGTTACGGGATTTTCTGATATTCTGACCATTGAGTAGAAACAGAAATTTTTCTGACCGAAATGTGTGAGATGAGGGAGAAAAATGATGGATACGAATTATTTGTGTGAACAGAAATTGAAAAGAGAAAATCCACAGTTACATAAAAGAGTTGCAGACAGTGTGGTTTGTGTAGAGCGGATGCTGGTAAAATATCAGAATATTTTTCCCACTTATACAGATCACACAGCACTGCATTCGATAAATATCATTGATTTTTGTAATCGTCTTATAGGCAAAAATATTGATCAGATGAATGCGGATGAAATCTATGTGCTTTTGATGGGAGCCTATCTTCATGACAGCGGAATGGGGATCACCATGGCTGATTATGAGAATTTTCGAAAAAAAATTGACTTCGGAGATTATTTTGACACCCACGATCAGGAGAATATTCCGGATATTATCAGAGATTTCCATCAGGAATTCAGTGGCGAGTATATCAAAAAGTACACAGAGATTTTTGATATACCGTCACAGGAACATCTTTTTGCGATCGTACAGGTTGCACGGGGACACAGAAAAACAGATCTGTGGGATACAAAAGAATATCCGGAGGAAATCTGCCTTCCAAACGGAAATAAGATTCATCTGCCCTATCTGGCAGCCCTGATTCGCCTAGCAGATGAACTTGACATTGCAGCGGACAGAAATTTACAGTTTCTGTATGATGCAGAAATGATTGATAATGAATACAGCAAGATGGAATTCAAAAAACATCAGGCAATCCGCCAGTTAAATGTAAATGAAGATTCCCTTGTTATGATAGTGGACCGGTCGGATGAAAATGTATACCAGGGTGTACTGGAGCTAAAAGAAAAATTAGATCAGACATTTCAGGAATGCAGAAAGGTTATCAGAGAAAGAACACCGTATCGTATTGCACAAAGAGAGATTCTGATTCAACCATATAACGGTCTTTTTTTAGGACAGGCAGAGATGGACAGACTGGCCGTACAGGGTAAACTGCTCTCAGAATATGAACAGCCGGTATATCAGAAAGTAATGAGTGGAAGAAGTGGACTGACACTCCTGGATGTGGGATGCAACAATGGATGGAAAACAAAAATGCGTTTTCTGAGTGAAAATTTCAAGAAGATCATAGGGATAGATTGTTTAAATCCGCTCATCGAACAGGCACAAATAGAATTAAAAGACAACGTATTTTCTTTTTATACCTGTGATGTTATAGATGCAGATTTTACAGAAAATCTCCGGCGAATCATGCAGCAGGAAAAGATCGATGCATTTGATATTATTCATTGTTCGTTTGTGCTGATGCATACGGAAAGACCAGAGGATATTTTGAAAAAACTGAGACCGTTTCTGGCAGAGGACGGAAAGCTTATTGTAATAGAAGCAGATGATATGGAAAGTTCAATGGTTCCTGACACAAAAGGTCTGTTTCAAAAATTTCTCGAATTACTTTTAAATGATCCATACGCCGGAAAAAGGACAATAGGAGCACATCTGCCTCAGCTGTTATCAGACAGTGGATATGCAGATATAAAATGCGAATGCTCAAAAGTATGTTCTTCGGGGAAAGAGAAAGAAAAGAAAGAACAGATTTTTGAAACCTACTGCTCTTTTCTGCCGGAAGATTTATTGCTGCTTGGAAAAGAAAGTAAAAAATATCAGCATGACTGGGAATGGGTGAATCAAAACTTTGACAAACTTCATGAGCAGATGACAGGCGATGAAGCGGCAATTTCCATGGGAGTTAAAATATACACCTGTAGAGGAGAAAGTATTTCAAAAGGTCAGAGAGGAATGTAGAACAATGAAATTAAAATTACTGCCGAAATTCGTATTGTCCCTGGGAGTGCTGGGGGTTGCTCTAACGGTTACGATTTCTTTGTTCAGCTATCTTTCTTCAAAAGAGTATCTGGAAGAGATGTATGCTCAGAGAGTCATCAGTGGGAGCAAAAGCGTGGCAGCTATGCTGGATATAACGGATGTACGCAGGATTCTTGGCCCTGGCGGTGAAAACAGCGAGGAATACAGACGTGTGGAAGCTATGTTGAACACGTTAAAGAAGGATGGGGACATCACATATCTGTCACTGGTGATCCCGGATGAAGACAGTGTAACCTTTTATATTGACACCTGTGTACAGGAACTGGGGGATGACCCTGCGAATAAACTGGCTTATGGAACGAATGTATTATACACAGAAGCGGCATATGATGAGATCGATCTGCAGAAATATTATGATGTATGGGATCTGTATGCCGAAAATAAAGGTACGGATAAGCCGCTTGTGACAGATAACAGCTATGGATACAATTATACGGCTGTTTCTCCGATCCTGGATGAAAAAGGCGAGGCAATCGCTGAAATACAATATATTCTGGACATGCAGAAGGTTCGAGATCATTTGAATTCCTTTTTATATACGATGCTTGGAATTTCATGCTCTATAATATGTATTGCATTACTGTTGTATATGATGTTAGTGAAATGGATGGTATTAAACCCGGTAGAAAAACTTTCCAGATTTACTACAGAAATCATACAATCCGGAGATTTTAAAAAACAGGAAATAGTCATCAGTACGAAAGATGAAATTGAAGATCTCGGAAACTCCTTTAATGTCATGTTGAAAAAACTGGAAACTTATATTGAGAACCTGACTGCTGTCACAGCAGAAAAAGAACGCATCGGCACGGAGCTTAATGTTGCGACCCATATTCAGTCTTCTATGCTGCCATGCATTTTTCCGGCGTTTCCAGACAGAAATGAGTTGGATATCTATGCAACTATGACACCGGCAAAAGAAGTCGGCGGCGATTTCTACGATTTTTTTATGGTGGATAAAAGACATATTGCCATTGTAATGGCAGATGTTTCAGGAAAAGGTGTCCCGGCAGCTTTATTTATGGTGATCGGCAAAACTCTGATAAAAGATCATACCAAGCCAGGACGTGATCTGGGAGAGGTTTTTACAGAAGTAAACAATATTTTGTGTGAATCAAACGATAACGGAATGTTCATTACCGCATTTGAAGGCGTTCTGGATCTTGTGACGGGCGAGTTCCGGTATGTGAATGCAGGACATGAGAAACCCTTTATCTATCGCAAAGGCAAAGGATATGAAGCATATAAGATCCGTCCGGGATTTGTTCTGGCGGGTATGGAAAATATCAGATATAAAGAACAGATGATCCAGCTGGATATAGGAGATAAAGTATTTCAGTATACAGATGGAGTCACAGAGGCGATGAATAAAGACAACCAGCTATATGGAATGGACAGACTGCATCATATCCTGAATCAGCAATGTCAGACATGTGGTCCTGAGAAGACCCTGGAACTCGTGAAGGCAGATATAGATGCGTTTGCAGGCGACAATAATCAGTCTGATGATATCACCATGTTGTGTCTGGAGTATACCAAAAAAATGGAGGGGTAACCTGTGAAAGAAATAACAGTAGATGCTATGATAGAAAATATGAATACAGTGACAGCGTTTGTGGATGATTTTCTGGATCAAATAGCCTGCCCCATGAAGTCCAGGATACAGATCAATATTGTCATCGATGAAATATTTGGAAATATTTGTCATTATGCATACAAAGATTCTGTTGGAGCCGTAACAGTCAGAGTGGAGTCCGGGAATACACCGAAAGCAGTCTTTCTGACATTTACCGACAATGGCATCCCCTATAATCCGCTGGATACAGAAGATCCTGATATTACGTCATCTTCAGAAGAAAGAAAGATCGGCGGTTTGGGCATTTACCTGGTCAAGAAGAATATGGATGAAATGAAGTACGAGTATGTGAATCAGCAAAACAGATTATGGATGGAAAAAAGATTGTAAGATATGGGAGAAAATAAATGATTATACATAATGACAGACAGGAGCTTCAGAAAGCATTACAATATGTAGAAGAAGAGTTAAAAAAATATAATCTGAACAGAAGAGAAGCCACCATGACCATGCTTATGGCAGAAGAAAGTCTTGTGTGTATGATGAGTCATACAGAAGAGCAGGAAAAGATAGAGATCGTGTTTAAGAAGCTGTTCGGTAACATTTCTTTAAACATAAGTGCACGGGGTGAAGCTTTTAATGTGTCTGAAGAGAGCGTACTCATCGGTGATATGGATTTTGAGGGAGTGAGTGGAGATGCAGAGGCAGCCATTCGAAATCTGATCATTCGTTCTCAGTCAGATATATTTCAATATAAAAACAGACTGCACCAAAACACCATACGTCTGGTCGTAAAACGGTCAGAGAGAATGCAGTTATATTTAACCTTAGGAGCAATGCTGCTTGCTGTAATTCTGGGAATTATTTTTAAATTATCATTACCAGTATCAGCCCAGAATATGTTAAATGAGTACTTACTGACACCCGTAAAGGTAATGTTTTTAAATGCGTTAAAGATGATTGTCGGACCGGTAGTATTCTTTTCCATAGTTACCTGTCTGTCACAATTTGACAGTATTCGGGATCTGGGGAAAATCGGTCTGAAAGTGATGGGAATGTATCTGTTTACCACACTTCTGGCAGTGACCATTGGCATCGGTGTGTTTGAACTGATACAGCCGGGAGATGCGTCACTCTCACAGTATGTAACAGATGCAGCATCGAAGACGATTGAGACTGCCGGCAATACAAATATTTCATTATTAGATACCGTTGTAAATATTGTGCCGTCTAATATTGTAAAACCATTTTTGGAAGCGGATATGCTGCAGATCATTTTTATAGCAATTATTTGCGGTGCAGCAGTTGGAATGATCGGTGATTATTCAAAAGGACTGAAGACACTTTTTGAGAGCTTCAACATACTTTTTCTGAAAATTACCACGCTGATCGTAAAATTCATACCACTGGCAGTATTGTGCTCCATGACCTCTCTTGTCATGCTTACAGGAACAGAGACACTGCTGGCCATTATGAGCTTCTTCGGAACATTTGTGCTGGCACTGGCAGTGATGTTATTGGCTTATTGTGTGCTGGTATTTATGATAGCCAGATTAAATCCGATCATCCTGTTAAAAAAGCATGCATCTGCAATGATGGCAAGTTTCAGCCTGGCATCCTCCAATGCGGCAATGCCATTTAATATAAAATCATGCCATCGACTGGGAATCTCTTCCAGGATATCTTCATTTTCCATACCGTTAGGAGCGACGGTAAATATGGATGGTTCTTGCATATATATGGCAGTGGCAGGATTATTCCTGGCTAAAGTTTTTGGAGTTGATATGGGTGGTTCGGAATTATTTTCAATGGTATTTTCAATCATAGTTCTTTCCATCGGTGCACCGGGAATACCAGGAGCAGGACTGGTTTGTCTGTCTGTGCTTCTGACGCAGATTGGCGTTCCGGCTGAGGCACTGAGTCTGGTAATGGGAATTGATTCCCTGCTGGGAATGTTCAGGACTGCTGTAAATTCAGCCGGAGATGTGGCGGTATCCCTTATAGTGGCAAAATCAGAAAATCTACTGGATGTAGAGAAATATAACAGTTAACGGAGGCAGATAACTCCCCTGCTTCAAAAGCTGTGATTTAAGTGGTGGGAGCAGGTTGTCTTATGAAATAGAAAGGAAAGATAATATATGAAAAACAAATTATGGAAAGTAATGATCGTGAACAGTATTCTGATTTCAGCAATTACACTGTCAGGTAAAACAACGGTAAGCGTTCAGGCAGAAGAAACAGATCTTTCAGCAGAAAGTGAGACAGATCAGCAGACCCTCTTCGACGATGCGGTTGAAGATGCAATGATCATTGACAAGGATGAAATCCTTCCTGTAGTAAGTCTGGAGGAGGGACAGCCATATGCCGTTTACGATCAGGATGGCAGGATTCTTCTTTATACCTTCCATAAATATCCGGACAGTTATCCGGATGGTGCAGATGTAAAACTGGAATGGGGAAATGTATGGACGTTTACAGGCGGCGAACTGGAAGAATGGTATCAGAAGAATAAAGAGGATGTGACAGACTGGCAGACAAGAATAAAAGAACTCATCGGTCTGCGCCCGGATAACGAATCCGAGTATTTTACGGCTATGTGGGTAAAACCGGAAGACGTTTTCCGCCCGGCATATGTCTCAGATATCGGAACAACAGAAATGACAGATGCATTTTCGGATGAAGTTGATGAGGACTATAAAGAATGGTTTGATTCAAATATTATCTCCAGTTATTTTGATGGGAAATATCCATGGACGAGATTGGGATATACATATGACTGGGCAGACAACGGCTCAGAATATGGCCTCTCTGAATTTATCATCAAAAAAGACAGCGACGTAAAGGTGGCATATACAGTTGAGCTGAAGGAGATGCTGAACAAGCTGGATAATAATTCCTGGAATCCTGCCGGAGTGTAAATGAAATCCAACCAGATCAATAGGACACAACAAAAAGCAGCTTGTAAAGGTCTAAAGAAGAACAGACTTTTGTGTATACAGAAGACGAAGTGACAGGTGTGACAGTCAGTCATTATGGAAATGAGTTGAGAGATAAAACACAGATATCTCTTGAAGAATTTGATAAAATATACGAGAGTAAATGAAAGATCTAATCCTCAAGCTATGCTGGGGAGAATAGAGTAATATGATGCGTCCTATCGTACTGGAACTTGACAGAAAAAATGATATGGGCAGCAAGTCCAGGAATCCTCTGCTGCCTTCCGTTGTATTCTATTACAAAAACAATGAAGGCAAAATTGTTACAGATATTGGTGATTATGCTAAAAGCAGATACGGGACACGTGCCGGCTTCTTTTGATTCTGATCAGTGTCAGGCAACAATTGATGCTGCACGAAAGGCGGGAATCAATGTCGAAAATATGCACGATGTCCTGCTCTACGAGCCGAAAGCAGTTATTTATGACTTCATGTGGGTGCAGGAATGTGGTGAAATTCCTTCTGATCTGTTACCGTTGGATATGGAGAAGAATGTCCTCGTGTTTGATCTTGGCGGTGACAATTTTGATGAACTGCTGGCGGCAGATATGTTAAAACGTTTTGAAGAAATCAATGGTATAAAAGTCAGTATTAAACGAAAAGAAGAAGTTATGTGTAAATTGAGAAAGCTGGCTGAAAGTAGATTTATCACAGGCTTATGACAATGCTAGAATGTCTGATGTTGGACTTCCAGAAGATTATGAGCTGGAAGTTATGGATAAATTATGATAGCAGGCATGTTCAAAGACGGATGGACAGACAGTCAGAAGAAACAGGTGCTTTCCTATGCCAAACAGCATTTTACTCCGTATGCATCTGCCATCAAGCAGAATTTTAGTTTATATTTCGGGCAGGTTACATGACCTGCCCTTTTTGTGTGAACCTCATTAATTGAGGAGGTGATATTTGTTAGCATATTTGAGAATGTTATTCGCTTTTTTTATCAGGATTTATAATTCCGTCAAGTTGTTTTACTAAGTCGTTCAGTTCTTCATACTTTGAAGTATATCTATTTTCCAGATTGGCCAGTTTCATTATAAAATCGTATGGATCTATCGATCCAAAAGCGTTCGGAGTGTTGTCTCGGAATGCTTTTTCAGTTATAAATCGATACCAGTTCGCATCATCTGCATTGTCAATGAGCAAAATCCCATTTCTTGTTTTAGGCATAAGTTCTGCTATTACCTGTGGAGCAGTATTGTTAAGGGGTTTTTCTTCTTTAATCGTTTCTTCACATTCCAATCCAAATTTGAAAGCGCAGATATCTTTGCCACGGGCACCTTCGTTTGTGTCTACCATTAAAGCTGATCCTCCTGCGTAAGATGACTGATTAGATCTTGCTATAATATCAATGTTCCAGTACATTGTAGAATGACGAATACTGGTTCCTTCTGTATGAAAGTTAATCTGAATGCAGTTAGGAGAGCAGCGGATATTCTTATCTTCTGCCAAATAAAGGTGTATAGATGAGGTGCTCTTTTTTCTCATATATGTATCTGCACAGTTATGGAAAGAATCTTTTATAGCATTAATATCTTCAAACTTAATGTTTCTGAATGGTGAGTTTACATCATTAAAATCAGATATTCCACGTAACATTGCCGCGCTATATTTTCCTTTATCATCGAAAAAAAACCAGAAATATGCCATATATGCTTTATAGGAAGAATTAGGGAGCATATAGTATCCGCGGTATACTTTATTTGTAAATAGTGGAAGCTTTGTGACCTTTTCTTTTTCTTTTATTGTTTTAAATTCGTCTTTGGGAAACCGTTTTTGAAAATTATCAGGCTCCATCAACAGATCTTCCAGTGTTATTTTTCCTACTGATCCCCCAATATGATAAAAGGAAAATGCAGTAGCAATTTTATTGGCTGTATCTTCAGAAACATATGCCCCTCGTCTGGCGTTGCCTAATGTGCTAAGTGAAATATTTAAACCTGGAATTGTCTCGTTTGGTATATATCTCTTAGATGGGATTGTTCCAGATGGGAATACGCAATCAATAAGATACTTTAAATTGGCACCACAATTTTTTGCTTCGTTTTTTGTTAAAGATGCTGCATTTTTTGCCATACTTAACTATCCTCCTGGTTGATGTTAAAAGATGTTAATTAACAATAAAAAGATGCATAAAATATATTATTAACAATAAATAAACATTGCTATGTATGGTATCATAAGTTAAAATAAACCAAAAGTCAATAGTAAGGTAAAACAGTAAGGAGAACAATATGAAAAAGAAATCGATGTACAATGCAGATATCCTGACGGTAGCTGCCAGCCCCAGTGGTAAATATCCAGTATTTATACGGAGATAAGCAGAAATATAACGCGGAATATCAGGACATGCTTGTATCAGAAAAATTTTATACAGCCATGGCTTTCCTGAAATCCCTCTCAAAGGATTTTCCATATTACGAATCTGTATACCGTCAGACTGCCTATGCATTGAATGACCCAATGGAAAAGTGCAGCTATAGCTCGGACAATATTATCAGTGCTTGAATCAGCGGTAGCAGGGATAAAACTGCAGAATTCAGAAGTATATATGAAAAAGAAAAGCTGTTAATGATGTCTCCAAACAAGCCATATAACACAAAGGACAGTTCAGAATATTTTGCAGAGTTTTATAAAGAATACTGCCTGGATCCAACTGCACTAAAAAAGCAGAGACCCTCAACTTATGAAGCTATTGTAACGGCTGTAAATTGTCTGAATAACATGAGTGAAACATATTTATTCAGTATTAAGCGGGCATACGAAAAAACGTGCTGGAATTAATCTGTCTTACAGCCATGCCAGAAATGGTGTGGCTCTTTTTGTGTCCGCATGGTATAATTCGGCCATAATTTGTCTAAGGAAATATGGGGGATTACTATGAAAGCTTATACAAAATTTGTAAACCAAGTATTTACCTGCATATCTGATCTGTTTCCGAACAGGGCAAAGGAACTGGACCTTTTTGCAGAGGGGTCGGAACAGGTCTATTCCAGTATGCAGGAGTATGCTGTTTTAAGAAACGAAAATGCAGATTTATTTTGTTCTCTGATCACACAATATACAGAATTATTTGAAATGCCGCAGTCAGACTATCAGCCTATATACTCTCCAATATATCCATCTGAAAGAAAAATTACTCATAGCTGTTATCCAAAAAACATAAGACGATGGATGAATGGAACGATAAGTAGAAAGAAAACCTGCCGGGTTGAGTTCTGTGTTCTGGTATGGTGCCATATACAAAACTGGAACAGACCTGTTGAAGAAGATGTTGATAAATTTTTAATCGCCAGGAGCAGACTGTTAAAAATCTGTAATGAATTCCTGCATGCAGAATATTTCCAGTTGTCCCTGGAATGTTTGTGGAAAGCAAGCTGTGCCGCTTATGAACAGTCATTTCCTGGATTCTGATTTGTCCTTGACAGGTGCTTTATGATATAAGAAAAAAGAGGGAGGCACCATTTATGACTGAAGAAACGAAGCTGCCTGAATACAGCACTGACACAGATATTGATATTCAAGACTTTGTGAAAAAGTTAAACCCAGAAATCCTGCAGATTCTATATGGCAGATATGGAAGCCAGTTGGAAAAACTGCACAGTATTGATTATTTATATCCGTTTTTTTCTATGGGGCGCATGCTGGAGCGTGTTTTAAGAGGTTCTGCACTTGAACAAAAAGTGATTCTTTTAAAATATGGAATATTAACTGGGGAACCTGTCCCTAGAAAAGAAATTGGGGACAGACTCGGAATGACATATGAACGGGTTTGTATGCTCGAACGGAAAATAGAGAGGGTTCCCTGTTGTTTAAAGCGGAGAAAAAGATTAAAAGATTATCTGGATGATTAATGCACTCAGATTCGGACAGATATTCTCCAATGTTGTGGCAAAAGAAAAGCCACCAGGTTGCCTGGATCGACTGCGAGGGAGTATTCTAAAAATAGGATACCTCTTTTTCTTGGCTGGAAACGGATACCACATTGTGCTGTAATTTTAATTTGTTTAGTTAAAATGCTTCTATATTCGTGTTAATTATTGTTAATCAACATTTTTAAATCACGAATAATTCTTAATTAATTCATTTTACATAATTGTACTAATGTGTCAGAAGTATTATTCTATGAGTATAAAAATGAAAGGGGAACTTAACTATGAGAACCAAACAGTTACTGAACGAACGGACTGATTTTCATATTCATAGTTGCAATTCGGATGGTGAAAACAGTGTGAAAGAAATTGTAGAGCTGGCTCTAAACAGAGAACATCTCCGTGTAATTGCGTTGACCGACCATAATTACTTTGCCATATCAAGCAAATATATCGTCGGAACAAATGGAAATTTCCTGGAAGTACTTCCGGGCTGTGAATTTTCCACAACCTTCACATTTCCTTCCGGCAAGAAAGAAGAAATCCATGTAATCGGTATTTTTCCAAAAGGTGTAGCACCAGAAGCTTTTGCTGATCTGTTCAGTTCAATTGATGAAGGAAAACAAAAGTATGTGAAAGCAATCCTGGAAAGCCTTCACAACCTTGGAATTGACCTGAGCATGGAAGAGGTTATGGCGGAAAAGCGCTCTACCGGCTACATTGGACGTTTCCATATCGCCAGTTTAATGGTAAAATTGGGTTATGGAAAGACTGTTGAAGAAATCATGGACCGTTACATTGGTAACTACAGCCCATATTACATACCTGCCACTAACTACATTCCTTACGCTTCCCTTGAAACCGTAGTTGAAAGGATCCAGTCCCAGTCAGGATTCCCAATTCTGGCCCATCCATATTCCTACCATGCACTGACGGAAAAGGAAATCATCACTTTGATTAGCAGTTTTAAAGAACAAACAGGTGATACTGGAGGCCTTGAAGTGTATTACCTGGAATATACTAAGGAGCAGCAGGAGAGCCTACGCAAACTTGCAAAAGAATATGACCTGGTACCAAGCGTGGCTTCTGACAGACACCGTAAAGAACAGCCTTTTTCTTCTTATGGGGGATATTCTTTTTACAAGGAAATGCTGGTACGATTGGGAAACAGAAAACAGGAGGTGAAATAAATCGATGGCTTTTTGGAAAAATGTATCAATTAAAAAGAAACGGCTCTTTATGATTGTGTTTCTCATCTGCTTATTCTTCGTTTACCAGTCCGATAACGCACAGCAGAGAAGTTATTCCATAGTCCAGGATGCCTATGTCAAAATGGAAAACGGGGACTATAAGACTGCCGAAGAAGAATTTACGCAGTATTTAGACAGCCATTCTTCTGAAATATATTGGAAGATTCAAGCATTGGTAAATCAAAATGATAAATCTTCCTACGATAATGTGCAAAAAGCACTGGAAGAATGTCAAAAACATTTGATTGAAATGTAGTGCTGTTTTTATTTAACACCGAAAAAAACCACCGTCTCTAGTCAGCAGTGCAGGCGGTGGTAAATCTGCCAAAGATGTCCTTCAGGAAACAGAGCATGTGCTTTCTGAATCAGCCAAAGCGGAAGGGATGGCTTCCGGAGATAAATACGAGCAGCTTCAGTTCAAATACGATAACTGCAGGAATTCCCTGGAACTGGTACAGGCCATGCTGGATGAATTAAATGAAACCATCGATGAAACCGCAGCGGAAGCAAAAGACATGGCCATTGCATCTTTTTATACCAGCATGAACTCTGAATTTTACGGACATCTTCTGGACAGTATTGAACTGGTGGACAGAAGACTTGTCTCATTAAAAGAAAACAAAGTAAAGATTCCGCCACAGGTTCTTCCCCTGACGATTGTATTCAAACAGCTGCTTCGTTTTATCAAAGACAGCGGTATTCACCCACTTGACTCTACCAGACGTGAACTTATGGCAGAAGCAGAGGACCTGTCAGGATACACATACATTGGCGAGCCATTCAGCTATGAAGGTGAAAAGAAGCCTGTTACTGTAGAAAAACCTGGATGGAAATATGAAAATACCATTATTTATTTCCCTTCCAACAGTACGCGAAAAAGAAGAATAGGAGAATCGATTATGTCTGAAAAACAATATTACACTGCCATTGATCTTGGAACGACTAATTCCGTTATCGCTTATGGAAACATGCAGAACAATACCATGAAACCAATCGTACTGGAGTGGAGCTTGACCGCAAAAATGATACAGGAAGCAAGTCAAGAAATCCCCTTCTTCCCTCCATTGTATTCTATTACAAGAACAGTGACGGAAAAATGACTGCCGATATCGGGGATTATGCGAAAAGCAGATACGGAACCCGCAGCGGTTATGTATGCAAGTCTGTAAAATCATTAATGGGTACCAGCGACCAGGTACCCCTTGTTGATGAAATCCCGGACAAGACCCCTTCTGATGTTTCTGCACAGATTCTTTCTTTCATGATCAATTCTGCCAAAAAGCGGCTGTTTCAGAATGAATTAAGTGATGTCATTATAACCGTACCGGCTTCCTTTGATTCAGACCAGTGCCAGGCTACTCTCGATGCCGCACGGAAGGCAGGAATCAATGTGGAAAATATGCATGATGTCCTGCTTTATGAGCCTAAAGCAGTTATTTATAATTTCATGCGGATGCAGGAATGTGGGGAGATCCCTTCTGACCTGCTGTCACTGGATACAGAAAAAAACGTCCTTGTATTTGACCTTGGGGGCGGAACCCTCGATGTTACAATCCACCGGGTAGGTTATACAGAAAAAGGGATCCTCAACATCAAAGACCTGGCAATCAGCAGATATACGCTTCTTGGCGGTGATAATTTTGATGAACTGCTGGCCACGGACATGCTAAGACGTTTTGAAGAGAGCAATGGCGTTAAAGTTAGCATTAAACGAAAAGAAGAGGTCATGTGCAAATTAAGAAAACTGGCTGAAAAATTAAAAGTAGACCTGTCCCAGGCCTATGACAGTGCCAGAATGTCTGACATTGATCTTCCAGAAGATTATGAACTGGAAGTTGTGGATATTGATCTTTATGATTCTTATGCTTATGCCGACACTTATACCAGATCGGATGTAGAAAGGATTATATCCCCACTTATGGGATATAAGTATAAGCTGGAGGATGCATCAAAAATCCAGCATATGGCGGAAAAGGACGTAAATAACATCATCTACCCTGTTCTTGATGTCCTCGATAAATGCGGGAAAGATACAAAAATAGACGCGGTTATTTTAAATGGAGGCATGACCAAGTTTTATCTTATCCCAAAACGTTTAAAGGATTTCTTCGGGTTCGAACCACTGACAACCAGTGATCCCGATTTATCCGTAGCAAGGGGAGCTGTATATTACCATTACTGCCTCCACAAATATAATGTACGTAAGCTGGAAGATCCATCATCTTCTGAAAAAACAAACGTATGCACCAGTGCTCTGCATCCAGTCATTGCATTTAATACCAGCACCATTTTAAACGATACCATTAACCTCGGATTACGAGGCGAGTATGTAAGCCAGCTGATTCCGGCAGGTACTGAACTTCCTTATAAATCGGAAGAGATCCGTGACAAGTATAAACTGGATAAGGCAACAAGCTCCCTGGGTATTGAAATGTTCCTTGGAAGGGGTAAAACAAAGAACCTCCCAAACCGCAGGATAGCTACAAGGACAGTAAAATTCGGCAGGAGTTATCCGGCAGATACTCCTATCAGTTTTCAGATCTACATTAACCCGCTGCGAATGATGACCATGGAAGCCTGGATCACCGGACAGCCTAAAACAAAGAAAACAATGGAAATGGATATATCTTATGAAAACAGACATTTCGCATTTCTTAATGTATTGACATCGAAATAACAAAAACTTCTATAGTATACTTTTATCGTGAAGAACCCCTGACTTCAGTCATGGGTTTCTTCACAGGTACCATTAAGTATGCCGGCATGATTTGTAACTGTAACCCCAGTAAATGTCATAAGGAGAAGAAGATATGATTGAAAAATTATTAAAAGCTATCAGTTTGAATGATGAGGATTACACGGAAGAGACGGAGGATACAGACTACAAGGGTCATTTTTTTACAATACTAATCCTTGCGGTTATATTTATAAGTATTGTTGCGGCCGGATATTTTTATATGATGAACTGCACGAAATACAAGTATGACGATTCCATGACCGTTTCCCAAAATGGAACCCGCATTGTATATGATAATGACGGAGCGTATTTAATGAAAGGGAAAAGGATATTGTCCGATGTTTACAGGGCAATCGAAAAGGATCCATTTTCCGATTATTGCCGTGTTATAGATAATGAAGGGCTGATCGGATTTATCTCAAAGACGGACGGGAAAGTAGTTATTAAACCAAAATATACAGACGCTTCGCCCATGTCAGACCACTCATCCTGTGTCAGTGAAGGAAACGGGTTTTATTTTATTTCTGAAGACGGAAGTTATATGACCGGTACCTATGAAGAAGCCAATCCATTAGAACGCAATGGAACAGTGGCGAGAGTAAAGACATCTGAGGGATGGGCAATTATTGACAAAAATGGCACCGTGCTTATTGACAAGTGTGAATCAATCGGCAAGCTTCCGTTCATCGCATCCACAGGAATGGCAGTACGAAATGGACATGTATTACTGCTTCGATATTCAAATGAATCGGATGAAACTGCTTCCGTGCAGGTTATCAAAGAATTTGAAGAGTTCTCTGAGATCTCAGGAGGGTATCTCGAAGAATTTGTTGTTGTAAAGGGAAAAAATGGATATGGAGCTATCGATTTTAATGGAAACATCATTATGCCGGCAGTATACGAGTCCTTAGATTGGGATAGCTACAAAATTCAGGGTGAAGTCTTTAAAAAAGAGATCATTTTTAAAGGAAAAAAGAAAAATGGAAGATTCAATGTAATGGACTGGAATCCAGAAAAAGCGTAAATGTACAATCACTAATGACGGAGTCCCAGGATAGAGCTTATTAACGCAGGAAAAACGTACCCAAACTCATAACGGCGTCAGAGAAGTGCCGTTAGCCGACTTTGTAATTGATGAAATCATTCTTCAACGCAGACATTATGATGAACTAAAAGAATATCTGGGGGACGATTTCTATGATCCTGCTTCCATGATGCGGCCGTTTGTAGACGAAGTCATTCCTGAATCTAAAAATGCTCATTCACTGGATATGACGGATGTAGCAGGGTATTATGACATATAATCTTGAATTTACCTGTTGATGCGTTTATAATAGCAAAAGATATATGTCAAATTTTCACCCTGCATGATAATTGATTTTTAAGGGAATTCACCAAACGTGATATTTATTGTCAAGTATTTGCAGAAAACCCATTTTTTGACCAAATGCCCTGAACAGCCTTTTTTGCAGAGGGTTTTGAGCAGGTAAAATGACGTATTATTTAATATCAGTTACATATTGTACAGACTGCTTACTAATTCGATTAGTTTGTACAATATATACAACTAACGAAAGGAAAACTATGAGAAAATTAGCATTACGCGATGAGATACTGCTGCAGATTGACAAGGCCGCGCGTTACATCGGCGGCGAGGTCAATGCAATCATGAAAAACAAAGATGATGTAGATATCCGCTTTGCGATGGCATTTCCGGATGTCTATGAGATCGGTATGTCAAACCTTGGCATGATGATCTTATACGATATGTTCAATAAAAGAGACGACGTATGGTGCGAGCGTCTCTTTTCGCCGTGGACAGATCTTGATAAGATTATGAGAGAGGAGAAAATTCCTCTGTTTACTCTGGAATCCCAGGATCCGGTGAAGGAATTTGATTTCCTCGGGATCACACTGGGCTATGAGATGTGTTACACAAACGTTCTTCAGCTTCTGGATCTTGGCGGAATCCCGCTTCGGGCAGTACAGCGTACTGAGGATGATCCGCTGGTGATTGGCGGCGGTGCATGCGCCTACAATCCGGAACCGCTGGCAGAGTTTTTTGATCTCTTTTATATTGGAGAGGGAGAAACTGTCTATGATGCTCTGTTTGATGCATATAAGGCCAATAAGAAGAATGGTGGCAGCAGACAGGATTTTCTTCTGAAAGCAGCACAGATCCCGGGAATCTATGTGCCGTCTCTCTATGAAGTTACCTATAAAGAAGATGGTACGATTGAATCTTTCTGTCCGAAATACGAAGGAGTGCCTCAAAAGGTGGAAAAACAGCTCGTCATCGATATGGACAAAGATTATAACAAACTGGAAGCACCAGTTGTGCCGCATATCAAGGCGACTCAGGATCGTGTCACTCTGGAGATCCAGAGAGGCTGTATCCGCGGCTGTCGTTTCTGTCAGGCGGGCATGATCTACCGGCCGACAAGAGAGCGTGATGTGGAGACTCTGAAGGAATCTGCAAGGATCATGCTTCAGAACACAGGACATGAGGAAATTTCCTTAAGTTCTTTAAGTTCCAGTGATTACAGTGACCTCAAGGAGATCGTAAATTTTCTGATCGATGAATTCCGTGAGGAGGCAGTAAATATTTCTCTGCCGTCTCTTCGAATCGACGCCTTTGCACTGGATGTTATGAGTAAAGTACAGGATGTCAAAAAAAGCAGTCTGACTTTTGCGCCGGAGGCAGGTTCTCAGCGTCTGCGTAATGTCATCAACAAGGGACTTACCGAGGAGGATATCCTGCACGGTGCCGGAGAAGCTTTCAAGGGTGGATGGAATCAGGTAAAACTTTATTTCATGCTTGGTCTTCCTACAGAAACTGAGGATGACATGAAGGGAATTGCGCATCTTGCACAGAAGATTGCGGAAACTTACTATGAAGTCGTTCCGAAGGAACAGAGAAAAGGCAAGGTACAGATCAATGTCAGTACATCCTTCTTTGTGCCGAAGCCGTTTACCCCGTTCCAGTGGGCACCGATGTTCCGCGAGGGAGACTTCATCGAGAAGGCCAAAGTGGTTAAGAATGAGATCCGTTCCCAGCTGAACCAGAGAAGTATCCGTTACAACTGGCATGAGCCGGATGTTACTGTCCTGGAAGGTTTCCTTGCAAGAGGTGACCGCCGCTGTTCAGAAGTGATCTTAAGAGCATATGAAAAGGGTGCTCTCTACGATGCATGGTCCGAAAGCTTTGATTATGATATCTGGAAAGAAGCATTCAGAGAAACCGGTGTGGACATTGAATTTTACACCTTACGTGAACGCAGCACGGATGAAATCCTTCCGTGGGATTTCATTGATGCAGGCGTGACAAAGAAATTCCTGATCCGTGAGTGGGAGCAGGCCAAAGCAGAAACTGTGACACCGAACTGCCGCCAGAAATGTTCCGGCTGCGGTGTGCTTAAATACAAAGGAGGTGTGTGCTGTGAAAGTAAGAATTAAATTTGCCAAAACCGGTCATATGAAATTTGTGGGACATCTGGATACGATGCGTTACTTCCAGAAGGCAGTCCGCCGTGCCGGGCTTCCGATTGCTTTCTCTGGTGGATACAGCCCACACATGATCATGTCCTTTGCAGCACCACTTGGTGTTGGTACAACCAGTCTTGGTGAGTACTTTGATATGGAACTTACTGAAACCGTTCCAACCAAAGAGATTGAAAACCGTTTGAACGCAGTTATGGTGGATGGTGTTTCCGTATGTTCTGCCCGTCAGGTAGAGGATGGCAAGGCCAGCACAGCCATGTCTCTTGTGGCAGCAGCAGATTATTCTGTACAGTTCCGTGAGGGAAAAGAGCCTGCTGCTGACTGGCGTTCCAGATTGGATGCGTTTCTTTCTCAGAAGGAGATCATCGTAACCAAGAAGACGAAGCGCAGTGAAAAGACGGTGGACATTCGTCCGTATATATATGAAATGCACTTAGATGGAGAAGGTGTTTTTATGCAGCTTGCCTCTGCGAGCTCCAACTATACCAAACCGGAGCTGGTTATGGACACTTTTCTTCAGTGGATGGGTGAGGAGCCGCTTCCTTTTGCCTATATGATCGAACGCCGTGAAGTTTATGCAAACAAGGGAACGGAAGAAGACCGCAGGCTTGTAACGCTGGAAGCACTGGGTGATGAAGTTGAGTAAGCTGATCCTCACCGAGATGGTGATCCGCGGACGTAAATGCATTGTCTGTGCAGCAGCAGAAGAACAGAAGATCATGGAACTCCGTCTGGAACCTTCCGATAAGAAGAATACCTTAAATAACATTTATGTGGGGCAGATAGAAAAGACAGCCGCGAACATTCAGGCCGCTTTTGTGCGGATCGGGGATGGAATCAATGGCTATCTTCCGCTGGAGCAGGCAAAAGAGGCTATTTTTACAAGTGGACGGAAGGGAGATTCCATCCTTCGCCCGGGCGATGAACTTCTGGTTCAGATCAACCGTGAAGCCATGAAGGGAAAACTTCCCGCACTGACAGCCAATCTGAATTTTTCAGGGAAGTATCTGGTTTTGACTACAGGGAACAAAAAAATCGGCTTCTCTAATAAACTGACGAAAGAAGAGAGTACGCTTCTGAATAAATGGCTGGAAGAAGAGAGGAATCTTTCGGAGAGAGAGTATGGGCTGATCGTCCGTACAAATGCGGCAGATGCCTCCAAAGAGGATTTCCTCTATGAACTGGAACTTCTCAAAAAACAGTATCAGAAAGTGGCGGTAAACGGAAGAAACCGAACCTGTTTCAGTCTTCTCTATGAGGCTGAGGCATTTTATCTGGCAGCAGTCCGCGATATTTATACCAGAGATCTGGAAGAAATCGTTACGGACATTCCGGAGATCCATAGCAGAATCCAGGACTATCTGGCAGAGTTCCAGCCAGAAAAACAGACCCTTTTGCGCCTGTATGAGGATAAACTCCTTCCATTATATAAGCTCTATAATCTGGAAGGTGCCATAGAAGAAATCCAGCATGAAAAAATCTGGCTCAAAAGCGGCGGCTTCCTTGTCATTCAGCAGACAGAAGCTTTCGTCTCCATAGATGTCAACAGTGGGAAATACACCGGCAAGAAAAAGGCCGAAGAAACCTATCGAAAGATCAATCTTGAAGCAGCAGGGGAAATTGCCAGACAGCTTCGCCTGCGGAATCTTTCAGGAATCATTCTGATCGATTTCATTAACATGCAGAATCCCGACCATCAGGACGAACTGTTTCACGTTCTCAAGAAACATCTGCGTAAAGATCCGGTCAAGTCCAAAGCCATAGATATCACTCCTTTACACATCCTGGAAATGACCCGCCAGAAAATTCGCCGCCCCCTGATCGAAGAACTCAAAGATCTTTAACATGATTAACATAACATTTACTATGTAAACCAAACACGATTTCATCGGTGGCCAAAAAGGGGGAGCGCGAGGGGGAATTCCGGCCGTTCGCAACTCTGAGGTATTCCCCCTCGTATATTTTTGGCATTTTTATAAAATAAATTTCCTTAAAAAACTTGACAAAAAAAACAACCCATGCTAATATACAAAAGATGCCGCACAGAGAGGTTTAAGAGCATGAGATTTTAATCAAAAATCTTCATTCCACCATATCTGGCGAGTAAAGTTTATAGGAGGTGCCACAGATGTACGCAATTATTGCAACAGGTGGTAAACAGTACAAAGTTGCCGAGGGCGACGTAATCAGAGTTGAGAAACTCGGTGTTGAAGCTGGTGAAACCGTTACTTTTGATAACGTTCTTGCAGTTAGCAATGAAGGTTTAAAGGTTGGAGCAGATGTAGCTAATGCCAGTGTTACCGCTTCTGTAGTTGAAAACGGAAAAGCTAAAAAAGTTATCGTTTACAAATACAAAAGAAAAACTGGATATCACAAGAAAAACGGTCACAGACAGCAGTTCACTAAAGTTAAAATCGAAAAGATCAACGCTTAATCTGGTGTTTGCATGATTACAGTGACAGTCAGTAAGAAGAACAATTCTTATATCAGTTTTACATCCAAAGGACATGCCGGATATGCGGAGGAGGGATACGACATTATTTGTGCCGCTGTTTCTGCCCTCGTGATCAACACGGTCAATTCTCTGGATCAGCTGACGAAGGATCAGATAGAGGCGGAGGAGAGTGACGGTTTCGTATCTTTCACTTTCACCAGTCCGATCTCAGAGGGAGGAACTCTTCTGATGGATTCGCTTGTTCTTGGACTGACAGAAATTGAGCATAGTTATTCAAAACGTTATTTAAAAGTAAAAGTCAGGGAGGTGTAATGACATGATGAAAATGAACCTTCAGTTATTCGCACATAAAAAAGGTGTTGGTTCTACAAAGAACGGTCGTGACTCTGAATCTAAGAGATTAGGTGCCAAAAGAGCAGACGGACAGTTTGTTAAAGCTGGAAACATCCTTTACAGACAGCGTGGAACAAAGATTCACCCAGGTGAAAATGTAGGCTGCGGTAAAGACTATACATTATTTGCACTGACAGATGGTGTAGTAAGATTCACCAGAAAAGGACGCGATAAGAAACAGGTTTCTATCGTTCCGGTAGAGGCAGAATAATCAAGTTCAGCGTAAGGCTTCAAATCGTTCAGGTTTGGAGCCTTTCTTTGAATTAAAAATAGAGTAGAAAGAGGAGCGACATATATGTTTGCAGACAGAGCAAAAATTATCATCCGTTCAGGAAAGGGCGGAGATGGACATGTAAGCTTCCGCCGAGAGCTGTACGTGCCGAATGGCGGTCCTGACGGCGGAGATGGCGGAAGAGGCGGGGACGTGATCTTTGAAGTAGATGAAGGTCAGAATACGCTTGGAGAATACCGTCACAAAAGAAAATTTAAAGCACAGGACGGTCAGGAAGGCGGCAAGAAGCGCTGCCACGGAGCAGATGGAGAGGATATTGTCCTGAAGGTTCCGGAGGGAACTGTTATTATGGAAGCACAGTCCCGTAAAGTCATTGCGGATATGTCAGGTGAAAACCGCAGACAGATCGTGCTCAAAGGTGGAAGAGGCGGTAAGGGAAACCAGCATTACGCCACAGCTACCATGCAGGTTCCGAAGTATGCACAGCCAGGCCAGCCTGCACAGGAGCTGGAAGTTCAGCTTGAACTCAAGGTGATCGCGGACGTAGGTCTTGTGGGATTTCCAAACGTGGGTAAATCTACGTTCCTTTCCAGAGTGACCAATGCACAGCCAAAGATCGCCAATTATCATTTTACGACACTGAGTCCGAATCTTGGTGTAGTAGATACGGAAAACGGCGGTTTTGTCATTGCTGATATTCCGGGACTGATCGAGGGTGCTTCCGAGGGCGTCGGACTTGGACACGAATTCCTCAGACATATTGAACGTACCCGTGTTCTGGTTCACATTGTAGATGCGGCATCTACAGAGGGACGTGATCCGGTGGATGATATCCACAAGATCAACAGGGAACTGGAGGCCTATAATCCGGAAATCGCAGCCAGACCACAGCTGATCGCAGCAAATAAGATCGACTGTATTTTTGATGACGGTGAAGAGAATCCGATCGATCGTCTCAAAGCTGAGTTTGAGCCGCAGGGAATCCGTGTTTATCCGATCTCAGCAGTAACAGGCCAGGGACTTAAAGAGCTTCTTTATGGTATCAAGGAACTTCTGGACAGCGTGCCGGCAGAGAAAATCGTATTTGAACAGGAATTCTTCCCGGAGGAGGAACTGTTTGCAGAGAACCTTCCATTTACAGTGGAGAGGGATCCGGAGGATCCGGAACTCTTTATCGTGGAGGGACCGAAGATCGAAAAGATGCTCGGATATACAAATCTTGATTCTGAGAAGGGCTTTGCTTTCTTCCAGCGCTTCCTCAAAGAAGGCGGAATTCTGGAAGAACTGGAGAAAGCCGGTATTGAAGAAGGAAATACAGTCCGTATGTACGGCTTTGACTTTGATTATTATAAATAGAAAGGTCTGAATTTATGACAAGCAAACAGAGAGCATACCTGAAAGGGCTTGCAATGAAAATGGAACCGATCATGCAGCTTGGCAAGGGTTCTGTCACACCGGAGAATACAGCGGCTGTTGACGAGGCACTTGCAGCAAGAGAACTGATTAAGATCAGTGTGCTTCAGAACTGTCTGGATGATCCGCGTCAGATGGCAGAAGTCCTTGCAGAAAGAACACATGCCCAGGTTGTACAGGTGATCGGAAGAAAGATTGTTCTGTATCGAGAAGGCAAAAAAGACAAGAAAAAAATCATTCTTCCGTAATTTTCTGGAGGAACAGGGATGGAGAACAGACGAAAAAAAATCGGCATCATGGGCGGAACCTTTGATCCGATCCATGTCGGTCATCTGATTCTTGGTGAAAAAGCCTATGAGCAGCTGGGGCTTGATAAGATTCTGTTTATGCCGGCAGGAAATCCGCCGCATAAACGGAACCGTAACGGAAGAGCAACAGATGAGCAGAGAACAGAGATGGTAAGACTGGCGATTGAAGGAAATCCACACTTTGAACTTTCTCTGATCGAAATGAATGCAGAGGGGTTTACCTATACCTACCGTACCTTGGAAAGATTAAAAGAGCAGAATCCTGATACAGATTATTATTTTATCATAGGGGCGGATTCCCTCTATAATTTTACAACATGGATGGAGCCATCCCGGATCTGCAGGGCATGTACGATCGTTGTTGCGACCAGAGATCATGTGCCTGTAAAGAATCTGGATCAGGAGATGACTTATCTTTCCAGACAATACGGAGGATGTTTTATACGGCTGAATACTCTGAATATTGATATTTCCAGCCAGCTTTTGCGCCAGTGGCACCAGGAAGGTAAAAGCATTCATTATTATGTGCCCGAGGCGGTTGTGGATTACATTGAGAAGCATCAGATTTATCACTTCTCTGAGATGGGACCGGTTTTTGACCAGACAGAGGGAGATACTATAAAGATGGCAGATTATGATTTTATAAAAATGCAAAAGAAACTGGCAAAATATCTTGATGAAGATCGTTTTGCACATACACTTGGAGTTATGTATACCTGCGCTTCTCTGGCTATGGTCCATGGTTATGACCTCAAAGATGCACAGGTTGCTGGTCTGCTTCATGACAGTGCTAAATGTATCCCAAATAAGAAAAAACTTAAAATGTGTGAAGAACATAAAATCCCGGTTACGGAATTTGAAAAAACACATCCGTTTCTTCTTCATGCGAAATTAGGAGCATATGTTGCAGAAGCTAAATATGGAATCAGGAACAGGGAAATCCTTTCTTCCATTACGTATCATACAACAGGAAAGCCAGAGATGTCTGTCCTGGAAAAAATCGTATATATTGCGGATTATATCGAGCCGGCAAGAAATAAAGCACCGAATCTTACAAAGGTGCGCAAGCTTGCCTTTGAAGATCTGGATGAATGTATGTATGAGATTCTTAAAGATACCCTTTCTTATTTTGAAGAAAACCCAAAGGACGTTGATGCTGCAACAAAAGAAGCATTTGAATATTACAGCGTTTTGCATAAGAACAGGTTTGCAGAAGAACAGGCCTGATGCAGAAAGGAATGGAATTTATGAGCAAAGAACTGGAAATGGTACGTCTTGCCTGCAAGGCCCTGGATGAAAAAAAGGCTCTGGATATAAAAGTGATCGATATCCATGAGGTTTCTGTGATTGCAGATTACTTTGTGATCGCGAGCGGAAGCAATTTAAACCAGGTACAGGCAATGGTAGATAACGTAGAAGAACAGCTTGGAAGAGCCGGTTATGAACCGAAACAGGTGGAAGGAACAAGAGGTTCCAACTGGATCCTTATGGATTATGGCGATCTCATCATCCATGTGTTTGATGAAGAAAACCGTCTTTTCTATGATCTGGAGAGAATCTGGAGAGATGGAAAAGAAGTGGATGCAGAAGAATTCTTGAAATAATTGTTTACCATAAATATATTATGTAAACAAAGAGAAGCAAAGAGAAACGTCCCTGGTTGGAAAAGACAAGGGACGTTTTTGGCTTTGTTGGAGATTACTCTGTAATGTTCCTGAAGATTTACTGAAAGAAGCGGAATACACCAAAAACCTTACCAAGGATCTGAAGATTGTCCTGAACCAAGATTGGATCCATGTAATCGTTCTCCGGCTGGAGACGATAGTAACCGTCTTCTTTATAAAAAGTCTTGACAGTGGCGGAATCCTCCACGAGAGCAACTACGATATCACCGTTCTCGGCAGATGTCTGCTGTTTGACAAGAACCTGATCACCATCAAAGATACCGGCGTTGACCATACTGTCCCCCTTGACACGGAGCATAAAACTCTGCTCATTCGGCATGAATTCTGCCGGAACAGGGAAATAAGTCTCGATATTCTCTACTGCGAGGATCGGCTGTCCCGCTGCTACAGTACCAACAAGCGGTACATTGACAACCTCTCTGCGGGCAAGATTGAAATTATCGTCGATGATCTCGATTGCTCTGGGCTTGGTTGCATCCCTGCGGATATATCCGTTCTTCTCAAGGGCTTCCAGATGAGAATGCACAGAAGATGTGGATTTCAGATGAACTGCTTCACAAATTTCTCTTACGGCAGGAGGGAAGCCTCTGTTCAGGATTTCGTTTTTGATATAATCCAGAATCTCCTGCTGTTTTGAACTGATTCTGCCATAAGCCATAATGATACCTCCGGGTTCACGATACTTTAATATATATAAATCTAGTATAACATAATTTGTTTGAAATAGCAAACAAATATTCGGAAAATATGTTCGTAATATTCACGGGATATTTTCGGTGATCAGTTACAAAATATTTGGACAGTTACAGAAATTCTATGCTTTTTCTTGTCATTATGGGAGGAAAATGGTACAATAGTCAGGTGTAAAATACAAAGACTGATATAAAGGAGGCATTTTTTTGCCTGATAATCCAAAAAATTCCGGGAATCATCCAGGAGCACTGGTTAAGATACGAAAGATTTTTGGTCTGAATATTGGAACCATGCTGTTTGGATGTCTTTTGATTTATATGTTGTTCAGTGCAGTACTTTATCTTACCTCTACGAATATAGAGTCCTATCTGGTCATTTCCGGACCTTTGTCAAGAAATGAAACTTATACAGGACTTGCACTCAGAGAGGAATCTGTCTACCAGGCAGAAACCGGAGGATATGTAAGTTATTATGCACGAGAGGGAAATAAGATCAATGCCAATGGCGTGGTCTATGGGATCAGCAGTACTGCGCCGACGGAGAATACAGAAGAATTGAGTGCAGAGCAGTTATCTCAGATCCGAAATAACATGCTTAGTTTTTCAAAGGGATTCAGTTCCAGTAATTTTAACAGTACCTATAGTTTTAAATATGAACTTGAGGGTGATATCCTCCAGTATGCAACGGCTCCAGGAAGTACTTCTGTTGTGACTTCATCGGACGAAGATGCGGACAGTACTGTTTCTCCTACTCCGGCACCGGTATCTTATGCTGGTCAGACTCTGAATAAGGCAGCTTCGGATGGTGTTGTACTGTATTGCGTGGATGGATATGAGGGAAAGACCCTGAATGATCTGACAGCACAGGATTTCGATCAGAATGCCTATGTGGAGACGGATCTTAAGAATCAGGGAACTGTCAGTGCTGGAGATACGATGTATACGCTGGTGACAGATGAAAACTGGAGTCTTTTGATCCCTCTCAGCGGTAAGCAGGCAGCGAAGCTGAAAGACCGTACTTCTGTCAGAGTCAAATTTCTGAAGGACGGTATGACGCAGAGCGGAGATTTCAGTATTGTAGAGATCGATAAGGCCAAATATGGAAAGATAGATTTTAATAAAGGTCTGATCCGTTATGCTGCGGATCGTTTCCTCGAAATCGAACTGGTAACAAATACAGTTACCGGGCTTAAGATCCCACTGTCATCGGTTGTAACCAAAGAATTTTATAAACTTCCTTCCGAGTATCTGACAACCAATGATTCTCAGGAGGCTGGAGTGATGATCCAGAAGACAGACAAGAACGGGAATGCTTCCCAGACTTTTGTCAAGGCAACGATTTACGGGGAAGACACTCAGGAAGCAGAAGACGATAAAAAAACTTCCGAAAGTATTTACTATATTGACATGAGTAATTTCAAAGAAGGGGATGTGGCAGTCAACCCCAAAGATCAGAGTAAATATGTGATCAGGGAGGTTGGAGTTCTTGAAGGAACATACTGCATCAATCAGGGGTACGCAGTATTTCGCCGGATCGAGATTCTTGATCAGAATGAGGAATATGCGGTTGTATCCAAGGAAACACGTTACGGACTTTCCAGATATGATCATATTGTGAGAAATGCCGATAAGGTAAGTGAACAGGAAATTTTGTATTGATTGGAATGCATTTTGATTCGTAACTGTGAGGGTACTGAACAGTTACATTAAAAGATTATATGAATCAGGGAGGCTGATATTTATGATAACAGAAAATCTGAATCAGGTCAGAAAAAACATACAGGAGGCATGTGAGGTATCAGGGCGTGATCCGAAGGAAGTAACGCTGATCGCTGTCAGTAAGACAAAGCCGGTGTCTATGCTTTTGGAGGCCTATAATGCAGGGGCAAGAGTGTTTGGTGAGAACAAGGTCCAGGAGATCGTGGATAAATATCCGCAGCTTCCAGAGGATATTCAGTGGCACATGATCGGACATCTTCAGAGAAATAAGGTAAAATACATTGTGGATAAGGTATCCATGATCCATTCGGTAGATTCTCTGAGACTTGCCCAGACGATCGAGCAGGAAGCGGCAAAGCATGATGTATGTGTCCCGATCCTTCTTGAAGTCAATGTGGCACAGGAAGAAACAAAATTCGGTCTTAAGATGGAGGAAGTTCTTCCGCTGGTGGAATCTGTCGCAGAGTTTCCGCATATAAAGATACAGGGACTTATGACAATTGCACCTTATGTACAAAATCCAGAAGAAAACAGACCAGTTTTTCGTCAATTAAAAAAATTAAGTGTTGACATTGCAGCCAAAAACATTAATAATGTTACTATGAGTGTTTTGAGCATGGGAATGACCGGGGATTATCAGGTCGCTGTGCAGGAGGGCGCTACAATGGTGCGTGTTGGGACTGGAATATTTGGTGAGCGAGATTATTCGAAGCAGGCACAGGACAAATAAGATTGGAGAATAAGATGGGCGTTTTAGATAAACTTTTGGATGTTGTAAAGCTGAATGATGATTATGATGATGAGGATTTCTTAGATGATGATATCTTAGACGACGAAGATGATTTCCTGGATGATGACGATGAAGAGAAACCAGTAAAGAAATTCTTTCAGAAATTCGGTAAGAAGAAAGACGAGGATGATTTCCTGGATGATGACGAGGAAGATGAGATCGAGGAGCCGGTAAAGGCTGAGACAAAGCAGCCTGCACCGAAAGCATCCGTGAAAGCTTCTGCGACAGTACGTCAGGACAAGCCGGTTCGTACTTCTTCCAAGATCACACCGATGAGAAGCAGCAGAAAAGCCAACATTCCGGTAAATATGGAAGTCTGTGTGATCAGACCTTCTTCTATGGAAGATACCCGTGAGATCGCGGATACCCTTGTTGACAGATCTACTGTTGTGCTGAATCTGGAGGGAATTGACGTAGAGCTTGCACAGAGAATCATCGATTTTACATCAGGTGCATGCTACTCTCTGGGCGGAAGCCTTCAGAAGGTATCCAGCTATATCTTTATTCTTGGACCGGAAGGTGTGGATATTACAGGGGATCTTCAGAATATCCTTGGAAGTTCTTCCACTCCGTCTGTAAGAGCAGGTTATTGATAAATATGGAAAAAGAAGAATTTTTCATTAAGAGAATCCGGGAACTGGCAAATCTCTCCTATCGGAGAGATATTGTCACATTTTCGGATTTCCTTAATTTAAACGAACAAAATATTGTAAACAACCGAAAGAATCAGATTCCTGGTGTAGTGGCGGAAGGCTTCGGCGGTTATGAGCAAGCAGAGCGTCAGATGATAGCGTTTCATCCTGATGCTCTTGCTTTTACCTGGGAATATCCGATCACCTGTCTTAAGGCAGAACCAAAGGCAAAGAAATTTTCGGAGGATCTGGGTCACAGGGATTATCTGGGTGCGATACTCAATCTTGGGATCGATCGCTCTGTGATCGGGGATATTCTGATACAGGATCATGTCGCATGGATCTTCTGTCATAACAAGATCGCGGATTTTCTCATCGAGAATCTTGACAGGGTCCGGCACACCGCAGTCAGACTGTCGGCAGTGGATAATCCGGAACATTACCCGGAGCCTGCATTTATGCCGGTCACAGGAACCTGTTCTTCCGTCCGTCTGGATGCACTGATCGCACTTGCTTTTCAGGCCTCCAGAAGCAGTATGGTTTCTTTTATTGAGAATGGACAGGTATTTGTAAATGGAAAGCTGGTGACTTCCAATGGCTATGAGCCGAAGGAGGGAGATATCATATCAGTCCGCGGCAGAGGCCGTTTTATCTTTGACGGAGTTTCCCGGCAGACAAAAAAAGGGCGGAACAGTGTCAGGCTGCGCCGTTACCAGTAAATATCACAGGAGGCAGAAATGACAGAAGAAATTTTACAGGTAAAAAGAAGTGGAGAATTTTATTATCCGATCTATTTTGAAGAGGGATTTGACAGACTAAAGGATGCGATACGGACAGAAGGACTGGAAGGACGGAACCTCTGCATTGTAACGGATACGCATGTGGAGCCTCTCTATGCAGAAGAAGTAAAGCGTGTTCTGACAAGAGTAGCAGCAAAGGTCTCTGTTTTTGTCTTTGAAGCGGGTGAAAAGAACAAGAATCTGAATACGGTACAGCAGCTATACAAGGCATTGATCGAGAATCAGCTTGACCGTAAGAGCCTTGTCGTTGCACTTGGCGGAGGTGTTGTCGGTGATCTCTCAGGCTTTGGAGCGGCTACTTATCTTCGCGGGATCGACTTTATCCAGATTCCGACGACTCTTCTCTCCCAGGTAGACAGCAGTGTCGGGGGCAAGACGGGTGTGGACTTTGATCAGTATAAAAATATGGTCGGTGCTTTTCATCAGCCGCGTCTGGTCTATATGAACATGAATACACTGAGAACTCTGCCGCCGGTAGAGTTTGCCTGTGGAATGGGAGAAGTCTTAAAGACCGGGCTGATCTGCGACGCTGATTTCTATGAGTATGTACTTGCTGAGCATAAAGCAATCCGTGCACTGGATACCAAAGCCCTGGCAAGGATGATCCGCCGCTGCTGTGAGATCAAAGCGGGTGTGGTAGAACGTGATCCAAAGGAAAAGGGAGAACGTGCACTTCTGAATCTGGGTCATACGATCGGACATGCCGTGGAGAAGCTTAAGGATTTCAAACTCCTGCACGGACAGTGTGTGGCGATCGGTCTGGTGGCAGCTGCTTATATCTCATACCAGAGAGGACTCCTTACAGAGGATGAATACAACAAGATTAAAGAGGGTTGTCTTCTGTATGAACTTCCGATCCATGTGGATGGTCTGGAGGAGACCGCAGTTCTTGCCGCTACCAGAAAAGACAAGAAAATGGAACAGGGACAGGTCAAGTTTGTGTTGATGAAGGGAATCGGAGGCAGCTTTATCGATCATACAGTAAGTGATGAGGAGATGCTTGCCGGTATCAGGGAGATTCTTAAATGAAAAAGCAGAATACCTTTTCGACGGGAATGGCAGCAGTGCTCTGGATCAGTCTGATCCTGCTTCTGCTTTTTCTGGATCAGTTCACCAAGCATGAGGCATTTCTGCATCTGAGACATCAGGACAGTATACCTCTGATCCCGGGAGTGCTGGAACTTTCCTATGTGGAAAACCGGGGGATGGCATTTGGAATGCTTGAGGGCAGACAGTTTCTGTTTATAGGAATCTGCGTCCTGTTCTGCATTGCACTGGTCTGGATTTTTGTCAGACTTCCAAAGAATCGATATTATCTGCCGCTTGTCATCACAGGAGGCGTACTGTTTTCCGGAGCTGTCGGGAATTTTATTGACAGACTGCACTGTGGTTATGTGGTGGATTTTATTTACTTCTCACTGATTGATTTTCCGGTGTTTAATATTGCGGACATTTATGTGGTCTGTGGTGGGATCGCACTGGTACTTTTGGTTATCTTTAAATATAAAGATGAAGATTTTGATTTTCTGTACAGAAATAAAAAGGATAAATAATTTATGGAAATAATGAAATTTGTTGCGGATACAGAGAGATCCGGAGTTCGCATTGACCGTTATCTTGCGGATGTATGTCCGGATTTTTCCAGATCATACCTTCAGAAGCTTCTGAAAGAACAGATGGTTTCTGTAAATGGGAAGGCGGTCAGGGCAAACTATAAGACGCAGACAGGCGATGAGATCATGCTTCAGGTGCCGGATATGCAGACTCCTGACATTCAGCCGGAGGACATTGCTCTGGATATCCTGTATGAGGATGAATGGCTTCTGGTAGTGAATAAACCCAAGGATATGGTGGTACATCCAAGTGCCGGACATATGGAGGGCACTCTGGTAAATGCGGTTATGGCACATTGCGGGGAGCACCTTTCCGGGATCAATGGCGTTTTAAGACCCGGAATCGTGCACAGGATCGACAAGGATACGACAGGGGCGCTTCTTATCTGTAAAGAAGACGGAGCCCACAGAGACCTTGCAGAGCAGCTCAAGGAACACAGCATTAAGCGAAGATACCGTGCAGTTGTGCAGGGGAATCTTAAGGAGGACGAGGGAACGGTGGACGCTCCTGTCGGAAGGCACCCGATCGACCGTAAAAAAATGGCCATCAATCATAAGAACGGCAAGGAAGCCGTGACCCATTATAAGGTGCTGGAGCGTTTTGGGAATGCAACGTATATAGAATGCCGTCTGGAAACCGGACGTACGCACCAGATCCGCGTGCATATGGCAAGCCTGGGGCATCCGCTGCTTGGGGATACGGTCTATGGTTCATCCAAAAACCCCTATCATCTGCAGGGACAGGCTCTTCATGCCATGATCCTTGGGTTCCGTCATCCTGCAACCGGAGAATATATGGAATTTACTGCACCGCTCCCGGAATATTTTGAGAAACTACTGGAAAAATTGCGAAAATAAGCATCTACAGTAACAAATAATTGGCATTTTTTATTGAAATCATGTATAATAGTTTTATAGTTTTGCAGAAGGGAGTGTACAGCTTATGAATAGTACAAGTTCAATCATTACAATCGGACGTGAATACGGAAGTGGAGGAAGACAGATCGGGCAGGAGATCGCCAAGTATTTCGGGATCAAGTGTTATGACAAGGAGCTCTTGGAGCATGCTGCAAACGACAGTGGCATCTGCAAGGAGCTTTTTGAGAATCATGATGAGAAGCCGACAAACAGTTTTCTGTATTCTCTGGTTATGGATACTTACTCCTTTGGATATTCTTCAGCAGGATTTTCGGATATGCCGATGAATCACAAGATCTTTCTGGCACAGTTTGATGCGATCAAGAAGCTGGCAGATGAGGGTCCATGTGTTATGGTAGGTCGCTGTGCAGATTATGCACTGGCAGACTGGAAGGACTGCTTCAGCGTGTTTGTACATGCAGATATTGACTGCCGTATCAGCCGCATCGCCGCAAAGCACAATAAGTCGCCAAAAGAAGCCAGGGATATGATCAACAAGACAGATAAGAGCCGTGCAAGCTACTACAATTATTATACCAATAAGAAGTGGGGAGCTGCCAAGAGCTATGATCTCTGTGTTGACAGTGGTAAGCTTGGCATCGAAAACAGTGTAAAAACAATCATAGAAGCAATCAAGATTTTTGATGAAAGTAAAAATAAATAAAATTTGAAAGTGAGTCCTCTGATGTGTGTCAGAGGACTTGTTCGCTTTGTCCGGGATACAGATAAAAAACGCTGTTTCCACGAAAGAGGTTAATGACTTAGGGGGAAGATCACCATGAATCACACATCAATCCTGCAGTTTCGTACTGCCAATTGTAAAAACTGTTATAAGTGCATTCGTAACTGTCCTGTAAAGGCAATCAAGGTAACAAACCAGCAGGCACAGATCATAGAAGAACAGTGTATCCTCTGTGAAAAATGTATTGCTGTCTGTCCTCAGCATGCAAAGGTTGAGCACAATGATATCCCGGACCTCCAGAAAGTGATCGCTTCCGGGAAAAAGGTCATCGCATCCGTACATCCGGCGTATTTTGCCAGATATGGATGGAAAAGCATTGATGATCTGGAACAGTGTCTTAAGAAGATGGGCTTCTGGAAGGTGGTTGATGCAGCAGAGGGTGCGGCTATGATGAAGGAAAAATATACGCAGTTTCTGAAGAACCAGCAGCAGAAGACAATGCGGATATCATCTAACTGTCCGGTGGTCGTGAGATTGATAGAAAAGAAATATCCGCATCTGACAGAGCATCTGATGCCTGTTTATTCTATCAAACAGATGCACGCGGTCTATCTCAAGGAGCAGTATCCAGATGCTGTTTTGGTATACATCAGTCCGTGTATCTCAGTGATGGCAGATGCAGAAGAAGGTCAGGCACAGATGGATTATGTGATCACATTCCGGGAACTGAATAACTGGATGAAGGATGTTTCTGAGAAGCCAAAGCGAAGTACGGGAGAAAAAGGAGAGGTATATCTTTCCAGAATGACTGCAGTAAGCGGAGGGCTGATCCAGGCAATGCAGCCTGTAGAGGGACAGAAATATCTGGCAGTAGACGGTATAGAGCAATGCAAAAAGATCCTTAAGGAACTAAAGACAGGGGAATATGAAGATTATTTCATAGAAATGAATGCCTGTACGAATGGCTGCATCGGTGGCGGTTCATACTCTCTGAACCAGGAGAAAAAGCTTCTGGATGCACTCATTGCCATAAAGGAGCTTTCCATGGAGGATGGAGAGCCGGATTATCAGAAGGATTATCATATGGAGGTGCCGGAGATACCGGAAAGAAGGTTTATACAGGAGGAACTGTATCCCGGAAAGGCAATCACAAAAGAACAATTAACACATGTTCTGCATGAAATGGGTAAATATACAAAGGAAGACGAGCTGAACTGTGGCGCTTGTGGTTATGATACCTGCAGAGCAAAGGCGATCGCCGTTATTCAGGGCAAGGCAGAGGTGTCCATGTGCATTCCTTATATGAGAGAAAAACAGGAAAACTATGCCAATATCATCATTGATGCCATGCCGGGACTGCTGGTTACCATTGATTATGACTTTAATATCATACAGATGAATAAAGCAGCACAGGATCTGTTTGATATTTCCAGAAAGAAGCATCTTCTTGGAAAGCCGGTAGGGGAGATCATGGATGATTATTCTATGATAAATATGATCGCTTTTAACAGGGAGATCATACAGGACTGCATTTATCTTGGAGAACAGAAGAGATATATAGAACGTGTACTGACCAATGACAGAAAGAATAAACTGATCCTGTGCATCATGAAGGATGTAACAAAGGAAAAGGAGCGGGAAAAGAGGGAAAACCGTGCCAAGGCAGATGCGGTTCGGATGGCCGATAAGCTGGCAGAGGAACAGCTTCGGATCGTACATGAGATTGCCAGTCTTCTGGGAGAAACGGCAGCAGATACCAAGGTGGTCATTGAGGAACTGAAACAGACCATTCTGCAGGAGATAAAGTAAGATGGAAGAGAAAAGATACAAAACGATACAAAAGATAGGCGAGATCCCTACGGGATTTGGAAGGGTCAGTCTGAACAAAAAGAAAGAAAAAATTTGTGGGGATTACTATACAGTGATCACAGACCAGGATTCTACGGTACTGGTGCTCTCAGACGGACTGGGAAGTGGTGTAAAGGCTAATATCCTGGCTACGCTGACAGCCCAGATGCTTAGTATCATGATCGCAAGGAATATGGATATCCAGACCGCAGTAAAGGCTGTTGCGGATACGCTTCCGATATGTAGTGTCCGTAATCTGGCCTATGCTACATTTACGGTGCTGGTGGCAAAAGGTGAGGAAATCTGTCTGCTGCAGTATGATAATCCGGATGCTGTTTTGCTGCGGAACGGAAAAAATGTGGAATATCAAAGGGAGATCCTTATCTTCGGAGAGAAAGAGATCCATCAGAGTTATCTGCGGTTTCAGACAGGAGATATGCTGATACTTATGAGTGACGGTGTCACTAATGCCGGAATGGGCAAAACTACCTATGGCGGCTGGGGACGGGAAGAAGTGGTAAAATTCTGTGAACAGCGTTATCGAAAGGGAATGAGTGCCCAGGAGATGTCGTCGATCATCGCAAACGCGGGACAGGATCTGAATCTGGACGAGACAGACGATGACCTTACGGTACTGACTCTGACAGGAATGCAGAAAAATGTGGTCAATATTATGGTTGGTCCTCCGGCGGACCGTGAAGATGACCGCAGCTATTTTGAAACCTTTTTTCAGAAGGAAGGGATGCGGGTGGTATGCGGAGGAACTACGGCAAAGCTGGTTGCAGACTATCTGAAGGAAAAGGTGATCGGGATTGCGGATTCCGGAACGAAAGAGGTTCCTGCCATGTCCAAGATCAAAGGAATTGATCTTGTGACAGAGGGACTTCTGACTCTTCAGAAGGTGATTGATTATTATGAGGAGTTTAAAGAAGACAGACTGTGCTATAATCGTATCATCAAAAAGAAGGACGGGGCAGCAGAATTGTTTCGGGTGTTGTTCGCAGAGGCCACGGAGATAAATTTCTTTTTTGGAAATGCCTTAAATGAAAATTATACAGCACTTCATATTGAGCGTGAGAAGAAAAAGAAACTGGCACTGCAGCTGATTGATGCACTGGAGGCGGAAGGAAAGAAAGTGAAGATCTGTTTCTGGTGTGTATAAATAAAACGAAAAAACAAAAGAGAGAACAGGAGAAATTTTATGAAACTGGTTGTACAGAGGGTACTTCAGGCAGAAGTACAGGTGGATGGACAGAGTATAGGAAAGATAAACAGAGGACTTTTGGTGTTTGTCGGTGTCGGGAAGGAAGATACAAAAGAAATTGCGGATAAATATCTCAAAAAACTGCTGGGACTTCGTATTTTTGAAGACGAAAACGGCAAGACAAATCTTTCTCTCAAGGATGTGGACGGAGAAGTGCTTCTGGTCTCTCAGTTTACATTGTATGCGAACTGTAAGAAGGGAAACAGACCAAGCTTTATTGAGGCGGGGGACCCGGCAGAGGCAGAAGCTTTATATGAATATATGATCGCAGAGGCGAAAAAAACGGTTCCGGTTGTGCAGCATGGAAGTTTTGGAGCGGATATGAAGGTTTCTCTGATCAATGACGGACCGTTTACGGTTATTCTGGATGAACATATTTTATAAAAAATTGTTGTAACTATTCCGAATACAGTGAACAGCAGCACGAATTGTTTTGTTATATAAGAATGGGAGGCAGGAACAATGATTCTTGATCATGTGAGGGTATTTACAGAGGATAAAAAGTTTACAGATGGCGGGATCGTCATAAAGGACGGCAGAATCGCTGAGGTTTATACAGAGGGGAATTGTCCGGCAACAGATGGAGAGGAAATCCTGGATGGACAGGGAATGTATGCGATACCGGGGCTTATTGATCTGCATTTTCATGGCTGTATGGGGGATGATTTCTGCGACGGTGACAGGGAAGCTCTTAAAAGAATTGCGGAGTATGAGGCTTCTGTGGGGGTGACTGCGATTGCACCGGCAACGATGACACTTCCGGTGGAGGAGCTGGAGCATATCCTTTGTGTGGCAGCAGCCTACAAAAACGGAGTGCACAGCAAGAAGGAGGCAGATCTTGTCGGTGTTAACATGGAAGGCCCTTTTATCAGCCGTGTCAAGAAGGGCGCTCAGGATGAGAGGAATATCATCCCATGTGATACGGAGGTCTGTGACCGTTTCTTAAGGGCCTCAGAGGGGCTGGTAAAGTTTATAGGGATCGCTCCGGAGGAGAGCGAGGATTCTGTTTCTTTTATCCGGGCAGTCAAAGATCGCGTGAATGTTTCTCTTGCACATACAAATGCGGATTATGATACGGCAATGAAGGCTTTTGAGGCAGGGGCAGATCATGCGGTGCATCTTTATAATGCGATGCCTCCGTTTGTACACAGGGAGCCGGGGGTGATCGGAGCTGTGTATGACAGTAAGCATGTGATGGCTGAGATCATCTGTGATGGAGTGCATATTCATCCGGCAGCAGTACGGGCAACCTTTGAGATGCTCGGGGAAGATCGGATGATTCTGATCAGTGACAGTATGCGGGCGACAGGAATGCCGGATGGTTCATATACTCTTGGAGGGCTGGATGTGAATGTGGTCGGAAATCGCGCTACACTGGCCTCAGACGGGACGATAGCGGGTTCGGCGACGAATCTTATGGACTGCATGAAAACAGCGGTTAAAGCCATGAAAATACCGCTTGAAACGGCAGTTGCCTGTGCGACGATCAATCCGGCCAAAAGCCTTGGAATTGATGCAGAATATGGTTCAATCTGTCCAGGAAAGAAAGCACATATCGTATTGATGGATCAGGAACTTCATGTTCAGAAAGTAATCAAAGACGGAGAACTGCTGTAGTTGCAGTTCTTCTCTTTTTATGTTATAGTATATAAAAACACATAACAAACCTCACATATGCTTCGCGTAATCAGGAAAGGAGGGCATTCATGGAAAATTATCCTTTTAGCGAAAAGACCAGAACAATATGGAAGCATTTTATCAGACAGTTCCAGGAAGAAAGTATTGCATCCTATCAGAGTGATTTTTTGGAATTTATAAGGTTTACGAAGAAAGATTTCCTGGATATTCATGCGGAAGATGTAGCAGAATTTTACAGAAATCTTGAAAAGAAAACAGAAGAGAAGGCACTGGCGCCGAGTACCTGTGCCAAAAAGATCAGAGAACTGAATTCACTGGCAAATTATATCTATGAGAATCGCCTGGAATTTGGTGTTAGTGATAATTATACGAATCATTTTGCAGATTATGTCAAAAAAGTTCAGAAAGTCAGTATGTATGCAAATGCAGTTCCTGTTGAGGATATCGACAGGCTGCTTGTAGCTGCACAGGAAAATCACATGGTATATTGTATCGTAATTTTGCTTTACCGTATGGGTTTTTCTTCTACAGAGATCATCGACATGAAGCCGGAAAATATCTGCCTGTATAATAATGGAGCCTATGCCTTTATGTCAAAACGCGACAAGGCTAATTTTATTCCGGAGGATGTCTATAAAATTCTGGAGTTGTATATGTCAGAACGTGAACCGAACGAATATTTGTTTTATAATAAATATGGAAATCAGCTGAATACCATGTATATCAGCCGTATGCTGAAAAAATATACCGCAAAGGCAGGAATCCATAACTACAGTGCACAGCAGCTTCGTAATTCCTGTATCTATACGATGTTTGCGTACGGTGCCGACACAACAGGGGTTGCAGAAGAAATGGGTATCACACCGGATAATCTGAAGCGCTATAAACGCGATTATATAGATGAAACATCCAGAAGTATTCGAAGTATGATCAAATTAAGGGCGGATCTTCCGGAAAATGAATAATAAATACAGAAAGAAGGATTTTTATGCGACAGGAACAATTTAAAATGGAACGTCAGGGACTGATCCAGGTCGGCGATGTTGTAGAGATCTCAGAGTTTCAGTCCTATATGAATTACAGTTATATTATTGAACCGGCGGTTGCAATGTCCGGATGTTACAAAAACTCTGAACGTATCAAAGCCAAAACAGGTGTGATCAAAAAAATTGAACATACACCGAGAGGATTTATTGTAACAGCGGAATTTGAAGAATAAAGGCTGAAAATGAAAATCTACGGTGCTGGCTGAAATCTACATCTATCTATATGAAAAACTACGGTTTGTCGTATAGATAGAGATAACTGCTGTTTGGCAATTTTATCATTAAGGAGTTAATTATTATGGAGAAAAAAACAACCTATCATGAACAAAAAGATGTTGAAAATATTCTGCGTCTCAGAGAAGTCCTTACAACGCTGCCTCCGTTCTGCAGGGATTATTTCCGTGCCATTGACACAACGACAACAACCAAAACCAGAATTTCCTATGCATATGATATCCGGATTTTCTTCCAGTTTCTTCTCGATGAAAATCCCGCATTTAAGAATTATAAAATGACAGATTTTACGGTTGATGTTCTGGATCAGATCAAGGCTCTTGATCTTGAGGAATATCAGGAATATCTTAAGGTTTATCAGGCTGGTGAAAAAACAGAAACCAATGGAGAACGCGGGCTGAAAAGAAAAATTTCAGCACTTCGAAGTTTTTATGCATATTTTTACAAAAGGGAAATGATCGAGACAAATCCTACCGTATTGATCGATGTTCCCAAAATCCATGACAAAAGCATCATCCGGCTTGATACAGATGAGGTTGCTCTTCTGCTTGATTACATTGAACATTGCGGGGATCAGCTGACCGGTCAGAAACGTGTATATTATGAAAAGACAAAGGAGCGCGATCTGGCAATCGTTACTCTCCTGCTTGGAACCGGAATTCGAGTTTCGGAATGTGTGGGGCTTGATATTGAGGATGTGGATTTCAAAAACAATGGAATTAAGGTCACCCGAAAAGGTGGCAATGAAATGGTTGTATACTTTGGTCCGGAGGTTGAGAAAGCACTGAAGCGTTATATTGAAGTCCGTGAAAATATCATTCCTCTGGAAGGTCATGAGCACGCTCTCTTCTACTCTGCGCAGCGTCGTCGGATCGGTGTGCAGGCAGTTGAGAATCTTGTCAAAAAATATGCGAGTCAGATCACAACTACCAAAAAGATCACGCCGCATAAGCTCCGCAGTACCTATGGCACGACACTTTATCAGGAAACAGGTGATATTTATCTGGTTGCGGATGTTCTTGGCCATAAAGACGTGAATACTACAAAAAAACACTATGCGGCAATTGATGATGCAAGACGCCGCCAGGCTGCAAAAGCTGTCAGGCTGCGTGAGGATTGAGAAGGAAATATAATAAAGGACGTGTAAACATGAAAAGTCATTTTTACACGTCCTTGTCATTTACCCTGCCAGATGCAGAATCTCGATAAGGAAGATCCAGCTCATTCCATAATAAGAGATAACGGCCACAAGGTCATTTATGGTGGTGATCAATGGACCGGAGGCAACTGCCGGGTCAATATGGATTTTTTTGAAAAATAACGGAATACAGGTTCCGACTGCACTTGAAATCAGCATGGCAAGTAACAGGGAACATCCGATACATGCAGAAACAGCATAGGCAAATACAAGAGTTTTGCCCTTAAATAACCAGATATATAAACCGATCAGTACAAAGGACATAAGACCAAGAAGCCCGCCGTTGCACAGACCGATACGCATCTCTTTAAATACAAGTTCCAGTTTCTGTCTGCCGGTGAGGGATTCATCCATCAGTACACGGATAGTTACAGCCAGTGACTGTGTTCCGACATTACCAGCCATATCCAGGATCAGTGACTGGAAGCACATGATGATCGGTAAGTTAGTTACTACTTTCTCAAAGATACCTACAACAGAAGAAACGATCATTCCAAGACCGAGGAGAATGATCAGCCATGGCATTCGTTTCTTCATACTCTCCTTCAATGGTTCCTGGAGATCTTCTTCGGCAGTCAGACCGGCGAATTTCGCGTAGTCCTCTCCCATCTCATCGTCAACCAGGTCTACAATGTTTGCCGAGGTAATGACTCCGATCAGGCGATTATCATTGTCAAGAACCGGAATAGAGTCTTCGGAATAATCCTTGAGGTCTTCTATGCAGTCATCGATCAGAGCAGTTCCGTATACATACGGATATGAGGTGACTACCAGCTCATCAAGAGGATGATCCTGACGTGCAATGATAAGATCCTTCAGATCGATCGCTCCATAGAATTCCTGATTATCATTTACCACAAAAATCGTAGAGATATTGTCATTCTGAGCTGCCTGGGATACCAGAGCGCTCATCGCACCTTTTACGGAAAGATGATTGTTTATTATGATGCAGTTTGTGGTCATCCGGCTTCCGATTTCTTCATCGTCAAAAGTATTGATCATTTCTACATCATGACGTACATCGTCATCCAGAAGTTCGATCAGAAGTCTGCGTTTTTCTTTGTCAAAATGCTGCAGGATATCGGATAATACATTTGTCTCTATACGGGAAAGAATTGCGGCAGCCTTCTTGAGATTCATTTCTTCAAGATAAGTTACTGCTGTCTCCTCATCTGTATATTCCAGAATATCAGATAAGGTATCCAGATCAAAGATCCGGTAAAGCTTGCTTCGTTCTGCGGAAGACAGTTCCGGTAACACCTCAGCAAGGTCATTTTCATGGAAATCCTGCAGACGTTTGGAAAGAACTGCAGGAGATACATTGCTTTTGATGATATCCAGAATTTCTTTTGCATAATTCTGTGTTCTGTTTTCCATCCTGTTTTCTCCTTTTCACTGTTGTTTAAAAAAGAGCACACCAAAACAAGGCATGATCTTTTTAGAGCATGTCAATGTCAATTAGTTTTGATTGTAAATTGTGTTCAGGGATTTTGATAAACAGGATAAAAAGAGAAAAAAATAGAAAAATATAAAGATTAAAACAGAATGTGACCTGTTATGAAATCACAAACTATTATTCTCTTCCATCCTGTGTTACTACTTCGCCCGTGAGAATCACAACTATCCATTCTGTTCACCTGCCTTTGCATTAGAAATATTGTAATTGTTTCGTACTTTCTGCCAGGAATTCGGTTATGATCAATACTGAATTTTCCGGCAAAATGTAAATTAATTTTATTGACAGTCATATTATAAACGTTTGGGGATGGGATGTCAAATGATAAAATCGTTACTGTGAACAGTAACTTGGTCAAAATCCATTCCAGATCACCTTTGGTGATATGTAGATAAAAATGCTCATTTCCATTTAGGTTACATAAGTATAATTATGTAACCTAAACTGTGCTTGTAATAACATAAAAAAGTGTCTTCGACACTTCAGCTCCCCTGCCCCTCATTCATGAGGGGATAAGGGGTTTCTTTTTTATTTAAAA
>NZ_WWVR01000082.1 GCF_009883055.1 Blautia sp. BIOML-A1
ACTTTGATAACGGAGCTTCCCTGACTGCCCAGGTAACGACTATCACCGCCACAAATATTATCAGCGATGATCCTGCCCTGTTTATTGGCCGGACCAGCCAAAGAGATCAGCGCATCATCACCCGTAACATAATGTTTTACCTGAACTGCATCACCTGCTGCATAAATATCCGGTACAGAAGTTTCCATCCTTTCATTCACTACGATACTTCCCTTGATGCCAAGTTCCAGACCAGCTTCTTTTGCTAACGCTGTATCTGGTGTGACTCCGATTGCCAGCACCACCATATCAGCCTGAAGAGATGGATTATCTTTTAACAGAACCTCTACTCCATTGTTCTTTTCTGTAAATCCTTCCACCGTATAGCCCAGTACCAGTTTTATCCCATGCTTTCTCATTTCACTATGAATCATGGATGCCATATCCGGATCAAAAGGATTCATCAGCTGCTTAGGCCGCTGGACAATCGTAACATCCATGCCAAGCTCCCTCAGATTTTCTGCCAGTTCTAAACTAATAAAGCCACCACCAGCCAACACAGCAGATTTTGGATGATTCTTATTAATATATTCCTTGATTCGTAAAGTATCTTCTACTGTACGAAGTGTAAAAAGTTTATTAATACCTGCTCCAGGAAGCTTTGGCTGTGTTGGCTTTGCGCCTGGAGAGAGGATAAGCTTATCGTAATTTTCTTCAAATATTTCACCATTCTCCAAATTTTTCACTGAAACAGTTTTACGATCCGGATGTATGGAGATCACTTCATGATGAATTTTCATATTAATACGGAAGCGTGCGAAAAAACTCTCCGGTGTCTGTAGTGTAAGTTCTTCCGGATCTGTGATCACGTCTCCAATATAATATGGAAGCCCACAATTCGCATAGGATATATATCCAGATCTTTCAAATACAGTAATTTCAGCATGTTCATCCAGTCTGCGTATTCTTGCTGCGGCTGTAGCTCCTCCGGCTACACCACCTACGATTATTATCTTCATCTTATTTTCCCACCTTTCTTCAGTAGAGCATTTGTAAAATTGCATTCTTAGGTCTTGCCCCTGAAACCTGCTGTATAATTTTTCCATTTTTCATGACCACTAAAGTCGGGATACTCATAATACCGAACTTATTTGCCAGTTCAGGCTGCTCATCTACATTGATTTTTCCAACTTTGATATCTGCATGTTCACTCGCAATCTCCTCTATAATAGGGACTACCATACGGCAAGGAGCACACCAGGGAGCCCAAAAATCCAAAAGTACAGGTTTATCGGAATTCATTACTTCGTTCTGAAAATTATTTTTATTGATATTAATAGCAGACATTTTACAGTCCTCCTTGTCTTTTTCTTTTATGACTTTATTATAGTCTGAAATTCATTTATTTTCTGTGATGATATCACCATACCAGTTATTAATTCTGTTCATCTTTATATGTTCCATGATGACAGGAAGCAGCTACGGAAAAGTTGAAAGCCGGAGAAATCACTCAGAAAGAATATGATCAGTGGCAGTATAATTATCTAAATCTCCTGCTGTTCTTTCCAATGCCTGTTATCGGAATCCGGCTTCTTATCAGATAAATACGCAGCTCCGTTCAGAATATCCACTATCGTAATGACAAACGCCAGATAATCTTCTTTAAGTTCCTTGTAACATTCCCCAGACATGGAGAAATCACCGGACAGAATCTGCTCGGTGATTTCTTTCATAACAATCTGTGTTTCTCGTAATTCTTCTACAAGGTACTGTACCCGTTGCTTTGTTCCCACTACAACAAGATTTGTTTCAACTCACAGTCGGTAATTTCACAGAGTCTGACATGTCAGCAACATGCTGACTGTGATTTGCCTCATGTCA
>NZ_WWVR01000083.1 GCF_009883055.1 Blautia sp. BIOML-A1
TGTAATTCATTAAAAGCGCCAATTGAATAAAAAAGAACCTCAAGGTATGATTGAGTTGCATCTTGGCGGATGTAAGCAAAACAATCAAGCACTGGAGGTTCCAAATGAATTATACACAGAATGAAAAGATTGAGCAAGTAACAGATTCAACAATGGTTGTCGGAGTTGATATCGGAAGCCAGATACATTATGCAAGAGCTTTTGATAACAGAGGACGCGAACTTACAAAACGTATTTTTTCTTTTCATAACGATCTGGAAGGGTTCAATTCTTTCAACCTTTGGGCAGAGACACTTAAGACTGAGAATAAAAAGACTGCAGTTCTGATCGGCTGCGAGCCAACAGGTCATTACTGGTTTGCGTTTGCGAAGTATGTAAATGATCATCAGAAAAGATTAGTAATGGTCAATCCATTCTCGGTTAAGAAGATCAAGGAACTTGATGATAACAGTCCAAAGAAAACAGATTCAAAAGATCCAAAAATAATCGCAAAACTAGTTGTGGATGGGAGATATTCAATCCCATACATGCCAGAAGGCATTTATGCCGAAATAAGAGACCTGGTATACAGCCGTGACAGGATCATGAAGCAGCACAACATATCTGCAAACAGGATCCAGAGATGGCTTGCAATATATTTCCCGGAATATCTGGGATTATACACACGATTTGATGCAATAAGCGGCCTGGCAGTGCTTGAAAAAGCACCATTGCCAAAAGATGTGATCGCGCTTGGAGTAAATGGGATCCGAAAGATCTGGCATGATAAAAAGATGCGTGGCAGAGGAGTTACTGAAGATAGGGCAAAGACCCTGGTTGAAGCTGCGCACAACAGTGTTGGACTTGACGGAGGGATTGGAACAAAAAGTGAATTATATATGCTGCTTGAAGAGCATCGCTTATGGACTTCGCAGTTAGAAGCCGTCAATAAAGTACTTGAGGAAATGATCCTAAAAGTACCACATGTGGAGAAGTTACTCGCCATTAAAGGAGTAGGGAGCATCACAATAGCAGGATTCATAGCTGAGGTAGGTGATATCAGACGCTTTGATTCACCGAAACAGATCCAGAAGTATGCAGGACTGGAACTGGTAGAAAACAGTTCAGGAAAGCATAAAGGAAGGACGAGGATCAGCAAACGCGGGAGAAGGAAACTCAGAAAGATCCTGTATCAGGTAATGGTACCGCTGCTTGCAAGAAACAAGGAGTTCCGTGGAATCTATGATTACTATGTAACTCGTGTAAAGAATCCGCTGAAACGAAGGCAGGCAATGGTTGCCGTCAGCTGTAAGTTGATCCGAGTGTTTTATGCGGTATTAACGAAAGGTGTGGAGTATGACAGATTTAAAATGATGTCAGATATCCACCGAAAAAGCGACATAATAGCTGCCTGAGCAAAAAGTACTGTAAACAGGAAAGCGTCCGCCATCAATGGTGCTGTGAAACAGGAATGCAAAATATATAAGACAAAGTAGAGCCAGTAGCTGCATTGACATTTTCTATAGGGCAACGACCCTGCTAAAGGAGCATGAGCAGCACCCAACTATGGATAAGCAGAACGAAGGAATTTAGGACCCGTCAGAGGATGGTGATCCTGGTAGACATGAGAGGTTAGTTACTGTAGGTGGATTTGGGAAACAGGAAGGCCTTCATAAAGAAGAAACAAAGACGTTTTATTTCTTGTACCTAAAATCATCAGAAATGGACTCCATGAAGTCACTTCATATCCAGAAAACTCTATTTTGTAGATATATGTAACTTATTAACTGTTCAGCAAAGTCAGTAAAATCAAGGATTTTTGTTGAACATGCACTAAAAAGAATAGAGAG
>NZ_WWVR01000026.1 GCF_009883055.1 Blautia sp. BIOML-A1
AACAGGTTCTGTCCTCGATAACTAATGACATATCTTATATCAGTTTTTTCTGTTTACACAAAACTTGAAACGCTCTCACAGGCGGTACCTGCTTTTCATTTTTAGTCATCTGACTGTCATGAAATCAGTACCGCCTGTTTTCTGTTATTTCTTAGTATGCCAGTTCCTTCATCAGTTCATGAACTGTCGTCATCTCATGGATTCTTCCAACGTTTGAACCACAGAAGATCAGACCCTGATCAAGATTTCCTTTTACCGCTTCGATCAGTGCTTTGGTAATACAATACGGAACATTTTTCGGGTCACATTTTTCCAGACAGTTGTAACATTTACGGACAGGTTCCCTCGCTGTCTCCAGATTACGGATAAAGGTATTTCTAAGTGCCCTTCCCGGCATTCCTACCGGACTCTGTACGATCTGAATATCTGCTTCCTCTGCATCAAGATATGCTTTCTTGTAAGCGTCCGAGGCATCACACTCTTTGGTCGCCACAAATCTGCTTGCGATCTGTACACCATCCGCGCCAAGTTCCAGTGCATGATCGATATCTGCTCTGTCAAAAATCCCCCCTGCAACGATCACCGGGATCTTTCTGGAAAATTTTTCTTCATATTCTTTCTTACATTCGATGATCTGTCGGATTTCTTCATCAAAATCCAGTGTATCCAGCCTGGACAGCTGTTCTCTGGAAAATCCCAGATGGCCTCCTGCCTGCGGTCCTTCAATAACAATAAAATCTGCGGTCCTTCCATATCTGTGTGCCCACATCTTAAGGATCAGATTCGCCGCACGTCTGGAAGAGACGATCGGTGCAATCTTTGTCCCGGACTCCTCACTCACCATCTTTGGAAGCTCCATCGGGAGTCCCGCTCCGCTGATGATCACATCTGCTCCGGCTTTCACCGACTCCCTGACATGTTCTTCATAATGCTTCAAGGCCACCATGATATTGACACCGACAATACCTCTGCCGCCTGCAATCTCTTTTGCACGTCTGATGTGCTTTGCAATTGCAGCCCGGTTGCATCCTGCCTGATCATTGGCAAATCCCTCTTCATCATAGCCAATCTGCGCTGTTGAGATTATGCCGATACCACCTTCCCGTGCTACCGCCCCGGCAAGACTGCTTCTGCTGATTCCGACACCCATGCCACCCTGAATGATTGGGATCTGTGCTGTTTTTTCTCCAATATGAAGTGCTTTTAATCTGCTTTTATTTTCCATTGTATCCTTCCTCCGGTCCATCAATTACTTTGATTATCAAACTATTTGATAGTATACTCTTTCTATCTCGCTATGTCAATGTATTGTTGAATCTTTTTCTAGTTTACATGGTTTTTATTACTACATTATCCTTTTTACAAAATATCTGGACTTTACCGGAGCTTTTTTATAAAATAGTCGTGACTGCTCTGTACGCAGAATACTTCCAAAGAGGATTTTCTAATGAACTATCAGGATGGATTTGAATTTGAAAAACGCTGTGCTGCCTTTCTTAAGACCAAAGGCTATCACAAGATAACGGTCACTCCGCCAAGCGGTGACCAGGGAATTGATATTATCGCGTATAAATCCGGTCTGAAATATGGCATCCAATGCAAATATTATTCTGCTCCCGTTGGCAACAAGGCCGTCCAGGAGGCTTACAGCGGTGCTCGTTTTTATGACTGTAACCGTGCTGCTGTCATGACAAATCATACCTTTACGAAGGCTGCCAGAGAACTGGCTGACAAACTGGAGGTTGAACTGTGGGATTACTGCAACCCAACTGTTCAAACAGATTTTTTCCGAAAAGTATCCTGTGTGTTCCTGCTTCTTTTTCTGCTCGCAGGTATTTCTGCCGGTATTTCCATGTTGATTTTTGAATACCCGAAACCTACTTTTTTAAACTATTCCGATATTTTTCTTATGATCACTGCATCCCTTCTGGGAATCTTCGGATGGCAATTTTTTTTCCCGAATCTGCTCTCTGGAGTTTTGCACCTTATTTTATTCTTTCTGCTGTTATTTTCGGGAACCGGAAAAATTCTTCCGGCTGTTTTTCTTCCTGTGTTTCTTCTTCCGGCACTTCTCATGTTCGGACACAGTATTTTTCTTCACCTGCATCGTGCATCTGCAGACACCGGGGACGGCTCTGACAGCCGCAGTAAAAAAGCTGCAGATGCTATTGGAAAGGCTTACCTCAAAGTACTTTCCTGCGGACTTCACACAAAAATCCGCTTTGTAAGCTCCGAGAAAAATGAACTGGAATATAAGTTTCTTTTTTATGCCGATCATTTTTCCACGCAGGAGCTTTATGCCTTGGAAAAAGAAATGAATCGTTCTATGAAGGATCACTACCGCCTGCAAAAAGTTGACGATTCTCATTTTTATCTGCACAGAATCGAAAAAAAAGGAAAATAAAAAACCAGGACAGCCATTAACAGACTGTCCTGGTTTTTTATTTTCCATTTGTTCCGAACATCTTTTTCATGTTTACGTTCATAATAAAATAGTACATGGCGATCAGAAGACCTCCCGCAAGTACCCAGGCTGCCGGACCTGCCATACAGACACCCGTATAGCTTCTCTTTGCCCCGGCGATCACCGCGACAACGCCTCGTCCGATCAATTCTGCGACACCCGCCATCATCGGAAGAAGTCCATATCCAAGTCCCTGAATACCATTTCTGTAAATATTGACTACTGCAAGCGGAATAAAGAAAATTCCGATGCATTTCAGATAGATATCAACCGAACTCATGATGATCTCTACATCCTCTGAAACAAAGAGATAAGTCATATATTTACCAACTGTCATGATAAAAGCAGCTGCCACAAAGGAATATATCACGCCAATGATCGTACACGCCTTAAATCCTTCACGAATACGCTTCACAGAACCTGCTCCCATGTTCTGGGCAGCGTAAGTTGCCATTGTTGTTCCCATCGCCACATATGCCTGTGTTACAACCTGCTCGATCTTGCCAGCTGCCGTATAAGCGGCAACCAGAGTAGAACCAAGAATATTCAGGGAAGACTGTACCATCATAGTTCCAATTGCTGTGATCGAATACTGAAGTGCCATCGGCAGACCTATACGCAGCTGATTCTGGTAAATGGTACTTCCTACATCGAGATCTTCACGCTTCAGATGAAGGATCGGAATCTTTGCAATAATATAAAACAAACAGAGAATTCCGGAAACTCCCTGTGCGATCACAGTTGCAACCGCAGCTCCCTTTGCTCCCATTCCAAATCCGACAATGAATACCAGATCCAGAACAATGTTCAAAAGAGCACTGATCACAAGAAACAGAAGCGGCAGTTTACTGTTTCCAAGCGCTCTTAAGATGCTGGACAAAAGATTATAAAGCATCTGTGCCAGGATACCACCGCTGACGATCATGATATATGCATATGCATCCGCAAAAATATCCTCTGGTGTATTCATAAGGATCAGAAGAGGCTTCATAAATGCCATAAAAAGTACTGTCAGAAGTGCTCCGACCAGAAGCGAAAGAATTCCTGCTCCTGCCACAGTCTTACGCATCCCCTTCATATCACCGGCTCCGAATTTCTGTGCTGTAAGCACCGTGAATCCTGCCGTCATTCCCACAACAAAACCATAGATCAGAAACATGATCGTACCCGTGCTTCCTACCGCAGCGAGTGCTTTGTTTCCTACAAATTTACCAACGATCACGGCGTCTGCCATGTTGTAAAACTGCTGAAATACATTCCCTATAAAAATCGGCAGCGTGAAACCACAGATAATCTTCATTGGGTTTCCGGCAGTCATATCATTTTGTGCTGATTTCATTTTTATACACTCCCGTTTTTTTCATCGTTTGCATATTATATACTCATTTTATGCTTTCGTAAACCCATTTTTTGATTATTTTGGAATACAATTCTGCCTAATTTTTATCTGTGAAATCGGCTTCAGTGAATATATTCACCAATCTGTTTCCAGGCCTCTTTCAGCCTCTCCAGAGAATAACCTGCATTGGCCGGGCTGGTCGATGGAAGCTTATGTGCTTCGATCCCGTTTACAGGATAAATATACTTCTGATACAGTTCATATGCCTTGCCGCCATTTGTATAAATTGCCTGAATATCTGCTGTTCTCAGAATCTCCGACAGATCATTTGGTATTACGTCCCGGATACTTGCATCTGAAGAGCCTTCAATCTCACAGCTCTGTATTACATCCCACACTGCGATGTGATGTTTCAGAAGCATCTCCTTTTTCTCCTCAATTGTCTGAGGCACTTTACAGCCAAGAATCCCTGAAACCACTTTCCAGAACCTATTCTGCTTATGCCCGTAAAAAAATTTCTGCTCCCTGGACTTTACCGACGGAAAACTTCCAAGGATCAGTATTCTGGAGTTCTCATCATACACAGGATTTATTGTATGTTCCATACACTGTATCTCCTTCTCAAATTCCACAGCTTCAGTTTATATTGCCATCATCCAACTCTTCTTCAGATCAGATTCTTCAAGTTTCTGATCCTGCAGCATACGGAAAATGGTTGTCCAGTAATGCTTTTTGACTTCCTGGCAGATCTTGTTACAGTCTCCCTCTTTGCATGCCTCCAGGATGGCAATATGATTATCATACTGTCGTTCCAGTATTTTTTCTTTTTCTGCCAGTAAATTGTATCCTGCCAGCAGATTGCTGTAATACAGTTCTTTCCATGCCTTCTCAAGCCGCGGAAGTTTTGACATCAATACCAGTTGTTCATGAAACTGGTTGTCATATTCAAACACACGGTCAAATTCATTTACAGGAATATTTTTCATATGTTCCAGAATGTTTTCCATATTCCTGATCGTATCTTCAGGCACCTTTCCATTCAGCAGACGTATGCTGACTATTTCATAATTGGTACGAAGAAGATACACTTCATAAGAATCCTTAACGGAAAAATTACACACGGAGCATCCCACATTTCTGGTATATTCTACAATCCCCTCAATCTCCAGCTGACGCAGTGCTTCACGGATCGGACCTCTGCTTGTATGAAATTCCTGTGCCAGTTCCAGTTCCACAATCCGCTCACCCGGACGGATCTGATGATTCATGATTTTGGCCCGGATAGCATTCACTACACTCTCTCTTAATGTTTTGTACAATAATTCGCTCATATGTCTCCCTGCTATATCATAGCTGTAATGCACCTGCATGGACTGACAGTGCATCTTCAGTTATCTGTTACTTTATCACTTTACCATAAAATATTATATCTAAATTTTTTTCACTGTAAAGTGTTATCACAAAAGCATCACATTTTTTTGATAATGTTTTTGATGATTTCTACGGACTGATCCATTCCTTCCACCGTAATATGTTCAAACGGACCATGGAAGCCATCTCCGCCGGTACCGAGATTCGGACACGGCAGTCCTCTGAAGCTCAGACGGGCACCATCTGTACCGCCACGGATCGGAGCGATATCCGGCTCTACCCCTGCCTCTTTGCAGGCTTCTTTCGCATAGTCAATCAGCTGCATACATGGTTCGATCTTTTCTCTCATATTACGGTAAGATTCTTCAAGTTTTACCTCTGCTGTCCCGTCTCCGTAAATGGTATTGATCTGGGCTACTGCCTGACGCATTTTCTCCTGTTTTTCCTCGAATAATGTTGAATCAAAATCACGGATAATGTATTTCATCACTGCCTGTTCTACATTTCCATTAAAATCTGTCAGATGATAAAATCCCTCATATCCCTCTGTTTTTTCCGGACATGCATCTTTTGGCAGCATTCCATGGAACTCCATGGCAATGGTCTGGGCATTTTTCATAATATCCTTGGCGCTTCCCGGATGAACATTTACGCCATGTACTACCACTTCTGCGCCGGCTGCATTGAAGTTTTCAAACTGGATTTCTCCTTCATGGCTTCCATCCAGCGTATAACCGTAAACTGCCCCGAATTCAGGAATCTTCAGATAGTCTGCCCCTCCGCCTACCTCTTCATCCGGTGTGAAGGCGATGCAGATTTTTCCATGAGGGATCTTGTCTCTCATCAGTTCTTCTGCAGCTGTAAGAATTTCTGCAATTCCTGCTTTGTCATCTGCACCCAGAAGTGTAGTTCCATCTGTTGTGATCAGTGTTCTTCCCTTATATGTTTTTAATCTTGGAAAATCTCTGACAGAAAGTACTTTCCCGGAGGTTCCCAGTGCTACATCTTCTCCGTTATAATCCGGGATGATCTGTGGCTTTACGCCACATCCACTATAATCCGGAGCAGTATCCATGTGGGCGATCAGAGCAAGAGCCGGTACCTCTTCCATTCCTTCCGTAGCCGGAAGATATCCATAAACATAACCATATTCATCAATTTTAACATCGGAAAGACCGAGTTCATTCATCTCCTCAACGAGAAGATTTCCCAGATCCAGCTGTCTTTTGGTAGTTGGAACCGTTGTACTGTCTTCATCACTTGAAGTCCAGACAGTTACATATTTCAAAAAGCGTTCATAGGCTTTCATATCACAATCTCCTTAGTTTTTCGAGAAAAACAGCCCGGACACTATATCCGGGCCGTATCTTTATAAAATAATCTTATGCCTGGTGGGTATATCCGAAGAAGAAATATCCAAGTGGGCAATAATACATTCCTTCGATACCATCTGCAAGCATGTATTTCTGAGTATAGAAGTACAGCGGAGCTAAAGCGTTGTCTTCGCCGATGATCTTATCCTCAGCTTTATGAAGCAGTTCCATACGTTCTTTGACATCTGTTGTAGTTTTTGCTTCTTTGATAAGAGAATCATATTCTTCATTTGAATACTGAGCGTCGTTGTTTCCGCCGCCAGTCATCCACATATCAAGGAAGGAAATCGGGTCATTGTAGTCAGCAATCCAGCCGTTACGTGCGATAGAGTAATCTCCATCCTTACGTGTCTGAAGGAATGCTGCCCATTCCTGGTTATTCAGAGTAACCTTTACGCCAAGTTCTTCTTCCCACATGTACTGAAGAGCTTCTGCTACAGCTTTGTGAGCATCACTTGTGTTATAGAGATATTCTACAACCGGGAAGCCTTCTCCGTTTTCATATCCTGCCTCAGCAAGAAGTGCTCTCGCCTCTTCACAGTTCGCTTCATAGTCAGCATCTGTAGGTTTGTAGTAATCTCCACCAACTGTACGGAAGTCATCTCCGGTTGCTCCCTCGGCATCGTAAACACCAGCCGGTACAAATCCGCCAGCTTCAACCTGTCCGGACTGTGTAACCTGGTTTACGATATAAGTACGATCGATTGCCAGAGAGAATGCTTTACGAACTCTCGGGTCATCGAATGGTGCTTTCTGAGTCTGGAAGCATACATAATATGTTCCGATATAGTCTACGATCTTCATATCACCGGAAGCGATCAGGTTAGCGATCTCTGCCTGCGGAACATCCTCGATGAAATCAAGCTCACCGGAATTGAATCCGGAAAGCATAGCGTTCTGGTTATCCATCAGCTTGAATGTGATTGTTTCCGGTCCGAGTTTCTCATAATCATAGTAGTTTTCGTTCTTTTCTACCACGATCTGAGAGTTATGAGTCCACTCTTTCATTTTGTAGGCTCCATTGGAGATGTATGTTGAAACATCAAATGTCCAGTTATCTCCAGCTTCTTCGATAACATCCTGACGTACTGGCATCATAGCCGGAAAAGCACACAGTTCTTCAAAATATGGCAGATCATTTACGAGAGTTACTTCGAATGTTTTGTCATCAACTGCTTTAACAGCCAGTTCAGATGCATCTTTTTCACCGGCGATGATCTCGTTGGCATTAACAACACAATCCAGCATGTAGCTGTAATCAGCTGCTGTTGCAGGATCTACAAGACGTTTCCATGCATATTCAAAATCACCTGCTGTTACATCTTTACCGTCAGACCATTTGATTCCATCACGAAGTTTGAAGGTATAAGTTACAGTTCCGTCTTCATTCTCTGTTTTTTCGTAGCTTTCTGCCTGTCCTGGAGCCAGCTGTGCACTGTTAGCAGTACCGTCACTGCCATTTACTTCTACACCACTGTCTTCCCATTTCATCAGACCTTCAAACAGATGGTTAGCCATGTTACTGCCATCACTGGTAGTATTAAGTGTCGGATCCATTGTCTGAGGCTCAGAAGCCAGGTTTACTGTGATATTAAAATCACCAGTACTTGCAGTTTCCTCTGTTGCTTCGTTCTCAGCTGCACTTACCATTGTTGCACCAGCAAACATAGATACGGTAAATGTTGCAGCTAACAGGATAGATAAGACTCTCTTCTTCATATATCCTCTCTCCTTTTCTCTTTTTATTGATAAACAGGGAGTCCTGTATATCTTGAATTAATAACATGCAATACCTTTACTTTTCAAGCAGATGACATGCCACCCAGTGACCCTTGTCATATTCCTTGAATGTCGGTACGACCTGTTTACATTTCTCAGTAGCATAAGGACAACGTGTATGGAATCTACAGCCGCTTGGCGGATTCATAGGAGACGGAATATCTCCTTCCAGTACGATTCGCTGTCTGCTTCTGCTTACCTCAGGATCCGGTACCGGAACAGCAGAAAGCAGTGTCTTGGTGTATGGATGCAGAGGATTGCGGTTCAGCTCATAGCTTTCTGCAAGCTCAACCATTGTACCCAGATACATAACACCGATACGATGAGAAATATGTCTTACAACCGAAAGGTCATGAGCAATAAACAGATAGGTAAGTCCCATCTCATGCTGCATATCCTCCAGCATATTTACAACCTGAGACTGGATAGAAACATCCAGCGCGGAGATTGGTTCGTCACACACGATAAATTCCGGATTTACTGCAAGTGCACGTGCGATACCGACACGCTGCTGCTGTCCACCGGAGAATTCATGAGGATAACGGTTTGCATGCTCTGTATTCAGACCTACATGTCCAAGCAGTTCCTTGATACGGTCTGTTCTGTCCTTCTTGCTGGCATATAACTTGTGAATATCAAGTGCCTCGCCAATAATCTCTCCGACCGTCATACGCGGGTCAAGACTTGCAGATGGATCCTGGAAAATGATCTGCATCTTACGACGGTAAGGAAGCATGTTCACCTGTTTTGCCTTCGGGACTTTTACCGGATGAAGGATTCCATTCTCATCTCGTTTCCAGGGATCCTGTCCCTCAAAAATTGTTTCTCCGTCATAAATGATCTTTCCGGAAGTAGGATTATATAACTGTAATACTGTACGGCCGAAGGTTGTTTTTCCACAACCGGATTCCCCTACCAGTCCAAGAGTCTCTCCTCTCTTGATCTCAATGGAGATATCCTCTACAGCCTGTACTCCAGGTCCCTTAATGCCTTTGACCGGGAAATATTTTTTCAGGTGTTCAACCCGAACAAGAGTATCATTTTTCTCACTCATGGCTGCCTGCCTCCGTTTTTTCTGTATTTTTGTCTGCTGCTTTCTGTGCCTTTATCTGATCCTGCACACACAGCCAGCATGCAGCTCTGTGGTTTTCGCCCAGTTCTACATATGGCGGCATCTTCTGCAGACAAATCTTCATGGCACTTTCACAACGCGGTGCAAAAGGACATCCTTCCGGAGGATTCAGCATATCTACCGGAGTTCCCTCGATCGGGATCAGACGTTCATAGCTGTCTGCGTCTACTCGCGGCATGGAGCGAAGAAGACCTCTGGTATAAGGATGACCCGGCGCATAGAAAATATCATCAACCGGTCCCTGCTCTACCATCTTACCTGCATACATAACAGATACTTTGTCACAGATTTCTGCCACAACGCCGAGGTTATGTGTGATGAAAATAATACCCATCTGATTTGTCTTCTGGAGTTTTTTCATCAGTTCAAGAATCTGTGCCTGGATCGTTACATCAAGTGCCGTTGTCGGCTCATCTGCGATCAGAAGCTTCGGATGACAGATCAGACCCATTGCGATCATAACACGCTGACGCATACCGCCTGAGAGTTCATGCGGGTACTGTTTCATACGTTTTTCAACGTTGTTGATACCTACTTCCTCAAGCATTGCCATGGCACGTTTCTGAGCATCTTCTTTGCTGATGTTCTTGTCATGAGCTTTTAATGCCTCAACCAGCTGGTTCCCAATCGTATATACCGGGTTCAGACAGGTCATCGGGTTCTGGAAGATCATTGCCACTTCACTTCCTCGGAAGTTGACCATCTCTGCCGGAGTCTTGGCCAGTACGTCCTGGCCTTCAAAAGTAATGGAGCCGCCAATTACTTTACCTGGATTCTGTAAGAGACCGATGATGGAATAAGCTTCCACACTTTTTCCGGATCCGGACTCACCAACAACACCCATTACTTCATTATAATTCAAATCATAACTGATTCCATTTACTGCTTTTACTTCTCCTGCCGGAGTGAAGAAAGAAACCTGGAGATCTCTGACTTCCAAAAGCTTGTCAGTTTTTTTATTCTGTTCCATTATGTTTCTCCCTTTCTTATTTTTTCAGCTTAGGATCTAATGCATCACGAAGGCCATCACCAAACAGGTTCAGAGACAGGATCATAACACTTAAGATCACTGCCGGAATGAACAGTCGGTATGGATAAGTTGTGAGTCCGCTCAGTGCTTCGGAACACATGGATCCAAGACTGGTAAGCGGAGCTGATACACCAACACCCAGGAAAGATAAGAAGGATTCCAGGAAGATTGCTGAAGGGATCTGCAGGAAAGTAGTCGTAACGATCTGTCCGATACAGTTCGGAAGCAGATGCTTTGTGATGATACGTCCACCCTTGGCACCAAGTGCTCTGGCTGCTGTTACATATTCCTGCTGTTTTAACTGCAGGATTTGTCCACGGATGATACGGCTCATAGTTACCCAGTACAGAAGACCAAAAGCAATAAACATTGAGATCAGGTTTGGTCCAAGCAGAGTTACCAGACTCTGTAAAATACCATCCCCTGAATTCTGGAACTGTTCCAGTGCCGGTTTCAGAGTTGCAGATAACAGAAGGATGATCAGCATCTCCGGAATAGAGTAAATGATCTCAACGATACGCTGCATCACAGTATCGACCATGCCGCCACAGTAACCGGAAATAGAACCATACAGTGCACCAATAATCAGTACCAGAAGCGCTGCACAGACACCTACGATAATAGATACTCTGGCTCCGACCATTACACGGACCATGATATCACGTCCCTGATCGTCAGTACCAAATACATGCGGGAATACTTTTTCACCTTCAGCTTTTTTCTGAAGTTCTTTATTGGAGTAACCAAACATACTGTGTTTGATACCCAGTGCTTTGACAGCATCTGCCTCTGTGACTTTTTCTTCATTGTCACTTGCTTGCTGCTGGGATACGTTTGCTTTGGCACGGATCTTGGCTTCATCCACACGGCTTAAAGTGGTACCCTTGGCTTCTGCTTCTTTACGTGCCTGTTCTACTGCTTCATCAGGGGACAGCTTACCGGCACCACTGTGCTCTTCCATGTAAGCATTGATCTTTTCCTGATCTTCCAGGCTGTAGTGCCATGGATGTAAAGCTTCTGAGCCACGGATCTGCTGTTTGTATGTATACGGAACAACAGCCGGTCCTACAAATGCGAAGATTGCCAGCAGGATAATAATAACCAGTGCCACCATCGCTACTGTGTTTTTGCGAAGACGTCTCCATGCATCTTTCCAATAGGACACACTTCTGCGGTCCTGAATAAAATTCTCTTTCTCTTCAGATGTTGCCGGTTCAAAAGCATCTGCCGGCAGGTCATTCCACTGGAGGATGTCCTCAATATTTGGCTGAAGAGAACCCGGTTTATGAAATCTTTTCTTATCAGACATAACCTTTTAGTTTCCTCCCTTTACCAGATTAATTCGCGGATCCACCAGTTTGTAGCACAGGTCTACGATCAGGTTCATCACGATAATAAATGCTGCCAGGAAAATCGTTGTTCCCATGATCAGCGGATAGTCACGGTTCTGGATAGCCTGTACAAAATATCTTCCCAGTCCCGGAATTGAAAATACAGTTTCTACTACAAGACCACCGCAAAGTGTAAATGCGATCTGGGGTCCGAGATAAGTGATAACCGGAATCAGCGCATTACGCAGAGCATGTTTGAAGATAATCTTATTGTTTTTCAGACCTTTTGCTCTGGCTGTCTTGATATATTCCTGATTGATGGCATCCAGCATGGATGTCCTGGTCTGTCTGGAAAGATAGCACATAGGATAAAATCCAAGAGCTGCACACGGCAGTACGTAACTTGCCGGTGTTCCGTCAAACAGTGCCGGAAAAACTTTCAGACCTTCAATACCTCCACAGAACGTATGCAGCAACAGTGTAGCTACAACAAATCCCGGCATTGAAATACCGATGGTACACAGCACTCGCAAAAAGCTGTCCACCCAGGTTCCTCTCTTGAAGGCTGCAAGACATCCAAGGGGAACACCTACGAGCACTGCCCATAAAAGAGCAATACTGCCGACTTTTGCAGAAACAGGGAACATTTCCTTGATGATGCTCAGAACCGGACGGTTCTTCTGCATCTTAATGGAGGTTCCAAAATCTCCCTGTGCCAGATTCTTCAGATATTTGCCCAACTGGATATACTTAGGCTGGTCCAGTCCGTATTTTGCATTCAGTGCCTGGATAGTTGCCTCAGATGGTGTCTTTTCTGATAACCAGGGATTACCCGGAATAGCATTCATCAGAAAGAACGTAATACTGGCAACAAGCAGCAATGTAACAAATGCCATACAGACTCTTCGTACTGTGTATTTTGTCATATTTTACACCTTTCCTCTCTATCTTCTCTCTTTTTTATCTATTCTGTCGATTGTAAATTGTCGACAATATGACAATATTATACCTACTTTACCACATTAGTGTCAAGCTAAATCAGGGAATTTGTTTTTATTTTTCACACACTTGTATTTTGTTCACGGACATTATAATGTGAAATGTCCGTGAAACTATGATTTTTCCAAAATCTGCAAAATCTGATTGACTTTTTTATTCCGATAGTTACAATGATATGCGAAGCTTTTCGGCCGCATGACAGATTTTTATTTCGGCAGACAAGCTTTATCCGACAACAGCCCTCTGATGGGGCTGTACTTTTTATTACAAATCAGGAGGAACCGACACATGAGTTCTTATATGGACTTTATCACAGAACAATTATACGCACTGACTGCTGTTCCAAGCCCGACCGGCTTTACCAAAAAAGCAGCCGATTACCTTTTGGCAGAACTGACTTCCCTTGGATATACCCCAGAACTTTCCAATAAAGGAAATGTATCTGTCACTCTGGGAGGAAGCGGCTCGCCTCTGGTACTGGCTGCTCACGTTGATACTTTAGGTGCTATGGTTCGTTCCATCAAGGAAAATGGACGCCTTCGTCCTACAACCCTCGGTGGTCATCAGTGGTCTACCGCTGACGGAGAAAACTGCACTATCCATACCCGGGACGGCAGAGTTTACACCGGCGTGGTGTTAAACACCGAACCATCTGCCCATGTTGCAGATCAAAAAGTTGAAACTCTGGAAGAGAACATGGAAATTCTGCTGGATGAAAATGTATCCTCCAAAGAAGATGTTCTGGCCCTCGGCATTCAGACCGGAGACATCATCGCCATGGATCCCCGCACAGTTATTACCAAAAGTGGATACATCAAAAGCCGTTTTCTGGATGACAAGCTCTCTGCTGCTATCCTTCTCGGCCTTGCCAGGGCTATCCGGGATGAAAACTGGAAACTGAACCGTAAAGTTTCTTTGTTGTTTACAGTCTATGAGGAAGTGGGACACGGCGGATGTTTCATACCTTCGGATACCGAAGAAATGCTTTCCGTAGATATGGGCTGTGTCGGTGCCGATCTTGGCTGTACAGAACGGATGGTATCTATCTGTGCCAAAGATTCCGGCGGTCCTTATAATTATGATCTGGTAACCACACTTTCTAATATTGCCAGAGAGCAGAAGCTGGATTATGCCATTGACATTTATCCACATTATGGATCCGATGTAGAAGCTTCTTTACGTGCCGGCTACGATATCCGTCACGGCCTGATCGGACCCGGTGTCTATGCTTCCCACAACTATGAGCGTTCCCATGTAAATGGAGTTCGCTGCACCTTTGAACTGTTAAAGACCTATATTACGAAATAACAAACAGCCGGATACTTTTGATCATGTTTACAGAATCAGAAGTATTCGGCTGTTTTTATCTGAGCAGATAAGAGTCATTATCTTCTCAGAAAACTTATCCAATTATTATATCCAGTCGGCAAATCCGGCAGATACCAGGAACAGAATCAACATGACGATCGGCACTACATAGCGGATCATAAATCGATACAAACCGGCCCGCCTGAAATGTTCCCCGTTTCGCTCCACCTCTCCTATGATCCAGTCGGGTCCGATCACCCAGCCGATCAGGATACTGGTCAAAAGTGAGATAAATGGCATCAGAAAACTGTTGCTGATATAATCCATAACATCCAGGAGCTGTCCGACAGAACCATTTGGAAGTTTCAGTTCGAAATACAGTTTATTATACCCAAAGCAGATCAGCACTGCCGTAATAAGAGAATATACTCCGACCACGCCGCACATTTTTTTACGTGGTTTATGAGAAAGCTCCATGCAGTTTGCAACCAGAGTTTCCATAACCGATACACAGGAGGTCAGAGCCGCAAATCCCATCATCAGGAAAAACAGGATTGCCACCGGACGGCCGAAGATTCCCATGACTTCAAATACCTTTGGCAAAGAGATAAAGATCAGGCTTGGCCCGGAAGCCATTCCATCGTTTCCAAGGAACACAAAGACAGCCGGGATGATCATCATTCCTGCAAGAAATGCAACTCCGGTATCAAAAATTTCAATCTGATTTGTCGCCTTATTCAAATTCACTTCATTCTTTACATAAGAACCATAGGTGATCATAATTCCCATCGATACACTTAAAGAAAAGAACAGCTGGCTCATCGCATCCAGAAGAATCTCAAGGAAACGCTTTACTGTCAGACCGCTAAAATCCGGTCTGATATAAACAGCCAGTCCCTGAAGACCGGTACGAACAGTACCATCTGCATCCGTATGAGACAGGGTCAGTGAAAAAACAGCAATAACCAGAATCAGAAGGATCAGCCCCGGCATGATAATTCTGGAAAACTTTTCAATTCCCTTTTCCACACCACGAAATACGATCCAGGCGGTCAGTGCCAGAAAGATCAGCATAAATACGATCGGTGCAATATCCGATGTGATAAACGATGTAAAATATCCATCTGCTGCCGCTTCCTTTCCATCAGACACAACATAAATAAAAAAGTACTTTGCGATCCATCCACCGATGACAGAATAGTATGTCATGATCAGTGCCGGAACCAGAAATGTCAAATGTCCCAAAAATTTCCACTTTGGATTAAGTGCTTCAAAAGCTCTCAATGCATTTTTCTTTGTTTTTCGTCCGATTGCAACATCTGTTGTCAGAAGTACAAAACCAAAAGTAAGTACCAGCACCAGATAAACCAGAAGAAACAGACCACCTCCGTCTTTTGCACAGAGATACGGGAATCTCCAGATATTCCCAACGCCTACGGCACTTCCGGCTGCTGCCAGGACAAATCCTATGGAGCCGGAAAAGCTGCTTCCTTTTTCTTTCATTTCAATTTCCCCTCTTCAAATAAAGTTTGATAAAGGCTGAATCTCTTCAGCCTAATATTTCTATATTAAGCCAAATAAGAAGATGTGTAAACGGTAAAATTTTCTTTTCACGAAATTTTACTCCTTTGAGCCGTGCATACTTCGGATATAGAAAGCAATCTGATAGGGCAGTCTCTCTTCCGGTGTCTTCAGTTCATTTCCCAGAATTTTTCTGATATTGCCAATTCGGTATAACACTGTGTTACGATGAGTATACAATTCTGCAGCCACTGCCTGGATACTTCCATTATGTTTCAGATAGGATTTTAGCGTTTCCACGTAATCCGCGTGGTATCTGCGATCATATTCTTCCAGTGCTTCAAGACATTCTCTTTCTATTTCTTCCAGAATCTTCTTGTCTTCTACCCTGTAAAGCAGGCGGAACAATCCGCAGTCATCAAACTTTACCACCTGTTTTTTGTGTGTCACAGCCATTTGTGTTGCCGCTTTTGCCCTCTGATAACTTACAGAGAGCTGTGAAATATCTATACATCTGCTCCCGATCCCGACACACAATTCCAATCCCGGCATACGCCTTTTTCCTCTTTTTAAGGCTTTTTCTACAAGATTACACAAATACTCTTCCGAAAGTGCATTGGCTACCAGCACAAAATCCGAATTATAATAAAAGAAACTGGCATTGTGCGAAATATCCTCAAGATATACCTGTATTCGATAAGACAGCTTCCTTCTCTCTACCGTATCCATAGAATCCAGTCCTTCGCAGGTGAGCAAAAATACCTGAAAACTTCCATCCACATCAAAATGCTGCAACAGTTCTTTTCTGTATGCCTTCTGGTTTTCGGGTGTCTCAATTGCCGCAATCAGAGCCGAGGCAATCTGCTCATCGGTATGATCCTGCAAAAACACATGAATACTGAAATCTTTTATCATATCTGACAAATGTACTTCCCATGGCACAGTCAGAAGCGGAAGATCATTTTCGTCACAGTATACCTTCAGTTCTTCTGGTACCTCATAAATATACTGTCCCACATTAATGATCAGTCCGGAGGCATGATATTTATTCAACAGTCTTGCAAGATTCATCCAGTCTTCTTTTTGTGGAAAGCCAAGCCCTGTTGTCACTGCGAGTTCCTTTCCCCAAAAGTTCTGTATGATCGTGGTATCTTCCAGAAGATGCACCCAGCTGATTGAATTTGCCCAGCCATTTTTTCCTGCAAGAAACTTCATTTCATATCTCTCTTCTGCCGTCAGTATCATATCTTCTATTGTAAAACTCATATCCCCTCACCTCTGTCTTCCATCTGATTTACCTTTTTGTCTCTTCTTCTCTTATTATATCATCTTATTGTGCTGGAAGCACATATTTAACCCCTGATTTTTAGAATTATCCCCTATAGTTTTTATTTAATTTTGTGCTACAATATAAGTAACTTAAGAAATACTTATAAGGATTCATTAAAGGAGGCGTGATTATGAGATTCGCAACTTATACAAATTCACCGGATACTCTTCCGGAATGGATTACAACGGAACGGTATATGTATTGTGACAATTTTATAAACGATTATATGCACTCTGAACATTTCAGTCTTCTTGCATTTATCAGACGTCTGTTTCACAGATAATATATACGCTCCCTTTTAGTAAAAAGGACATCCTTAGACTCAGGATGTCCTTTTCTTTTTTATCTGCCAAAAATCTGATCCAGATTTTCCAGGATCACATCTGCATTGATCGGTTTTGCAATATGACCGTTCATACCTGCCTTGATCGCCTTTTTACGATCTTCTTCAAAAGCATTCGCAGTCATCGCGATGATCGGTATATTTGCACATTTCAGATCCGTAAGCGTACGTATCTCTCGGGTTGCAGTATAGCCATCCATCTTCGGCATCTGAATATCCATAAAGATCAGGTCATATTTTCTGCCTTCTGCTGATGACATGATGTTTACAGCATCCGTACCATCCTCTGCAATATCCACACTCAGACCAATTTCCTGCATGATCGCCGTCGCGATCTCACGATTCAGTTCATTGTCCTCTACAAGAAGAACTTTCTTTCCTTCATAATTTCTCTGGCTTTCTGCCTGAAGCTTCTGATTCTCATTCTTAAGAAGTGCTCTCTGCTCCGGATTCATCAGAACTTCCCGCAGTTCTGAAAGAAACAGAGGTTTCGACACAAATGCAGTTACACCCGCTTCCTTTGCCTCCTGTTCAACATCTGACCAGTCATAAGCCGTCAGGATGATAATTGGATTCTCAGGTCCAACCACCATACGGATCCTGCGGACTGTCTCAATTCCATTCATGTCCGGCATCAGCCAGTCAATGATATAAACCTTAAATTCCTGATTCTGTTCATAAGCTTCCTTGGCACGAAGCACCGCTTCTTTTCCTGAAGTAGTCCAGTCTGCTGTCATCTCAATCTCACGCAGCATCCGGCTTACACTCATGCAGGTTTCCGCATCATCGTCCACCACAAGAGCCCGTGCTCCCTTAAGTTCCGGAATAGCTCCCCGTTTCACTGTCACTCCTGCTGTTTCGCATTCAAGCCTGACTGTAAATTCTGTTCCTTTTCCTACTTCACTTTCAACCTGGATCGTACCGCCCATCATATCCACGATATTTTTGGTGATCGCCATCCCAAGACCGGTTCCTCCGATTCCATTCTCCGTAACTGTATGTTCTCTTGAAAATGAATCAAACACCTGCTCCCGAAACTCCGGTGACATTCCGATTCCATTATCCTTCACACTGAAGATCACCGTTGTATATCCTTCTCTTCTGCATGGTTTCTCCGAGACACGAATATTAACCATACCACCAACCGGTGTAAACTTCACAGCATTACTGATAATATTCAGAAGCACCTGCGTCAGACGCAGCTTATCGGTAACGATATCTTCATGGAGTACATCCTGTGTATCAATATAAAGATCCTGCTGCTTGGAATACACATATCCCTGAATGATTGTTCTCAGATCGTGCAGAATGTCCGGCAGATGTACCGTTGTATATTCAATCCGGACGGAACCACTCTCAATTCTACTCATATCCAGTACATCATTGATCAGGCTTAACAGATGTTGTCCGGACGTATGGATCTTTTTCAGATAATCCAGAACAAGCTCCGTGCTGTCGATATGTGCTGTCGCAAGTGCAGTGAATCCAATGATCGCATTCATCGGCGTGCGGATATCATGAGACATATTATTCAGAAAGGCTGTCTTCGCCTTGTTCGCATGCTCCGCAGCCGCAAGTGCATTTCTCAGATTCTTATCCTGTTCCATCTCACGTTCTTTTTCTTCTGTCACATCACGATTCGCAACCAGGACTGCACACAGGTTCTTATCCTTATCATATTCCTGCGGCACAATGATCATCGTCATCCATCTTTCATCCACTGTCCGTGCTGTAAGACTCAATGTCATACGTTCTTTCAGTCGCTTCGCCACCGTACTCATATCGGCAAATTCCCGATACGCCTTCTGAAATGGCTCTGCAATAACCTGCTGTATCAGTTCTTCCTGATGTGCTTTCGAAATCCTGTCACCCTTCTGATCCGGCTTCATATAGTTTGAAGATTTTACAACTTCTATTTCCTCTGTTTTTAAATTCACAAGAGAAATAGAGGAATATGCATGACCCAGTGCATTGATCACTCGAAGTCTCTTCTGATCCTGAAGGATACTTCTTTTTTCTGTTCTGCTTCTGCTCACTCGATAAAGAGAAAAAAGAAGCAGTGCAAGCAGCACATAGATTACACATACAATATTTCGTGTGATGTACACCTGAACTTCCGGAAAAAAGATATATGCATCATAATCTTTGATCTTTTCCTGACGTCCATACCAGTTTCCGTTCTTTGAATGAAGACGGACAATTCCCTTCACACCTGCCTTAAATTCATTTTCATACAGGGACTTTGAGTCTTCTATCGAGTGAGCGGCCAGATCCTGTTTATTTGTACTGACAATCTTATCCTCATCACAGATCACAATACTTCCATTCATCTTAAAGGGAAAATCCGAAAATAGCGATGCCATCGTCAAATCTCCGTTAAGCTCATTTACTTCCTCTTTCTGCATATAGGAAATCAGGATGCCTGTCTCATCCTGTCTTGCCACCGCCGCAAAATCGTAGAGCTTTCCTTCGTTTCTCAGACGGGTCGTATAAGTCTTTTCCGGATGGTCTATAATATCACGTACATAATTACTTTCGATCAGTTTCTGCCACAGCGGCATGCTGTCTCCATCCTGCGTCTGTTCCTCTACATTCAGGCTCTGATCTAGCACAAGGATTCCTGTCAGACGCTGTTCCCTGGCATATTCATCCAGCATTTCTGCACTGAGATTTCCCTCCCGCGCCAGAACCCGGCTCAATTCTGTTATCTTATCCATAAGACGTACCAGACTCTTCACCTGGTCGTTCGTATTATAGATCTCATATCTTTCAATCCGGTTTTTTGCAAAGTCAAATGTCTCATCCAGCGTATTATTCAGCTTTTTATTATCACTCGCAGTCAGCAGCAGAAAAATCAGGATTCCGACAAAAATCTGTACAGTCACCAGTAAACAGGCATTTCTGTCAAACTGCTTTTTCTTCCCTGTGTTTTTCCCTCTTTTCTGTGTCTGCGGCATCTGCGTCCTCATCTGTCTGTTCATTTATTTTCTCCTCCCGGCAGAATCTTGTCCGCATCCAGTCCATATTTTATAACTATTTTTTCTGTAATACCCTCACCCTGCATCTCCTTGAGCGTTTCTGTAAGCTCTTCTGCTAATTCCTTATGAGTTCCTTTTTTAAAGGCTATTCCAAGTTCTGATGTATAAATACTTTCCTCCAGCATACGATAAGCGCCCTCACCGTCCTGTACCAGACTATTAAGCATCGCCTCATGTCCTGCAATCGCATCCACATAATTTTTCCTGAGTGCGGCATAAAGTTCATTCGTTGTAGAAAAACAGTTTACCTGCTCCATCTGTGGAAGATCTGAATCAATATTATGAAGAAAAAGATCCTCTGCCTTTGTAGTTGCCTGAACTGCGACTCTCTTCCCTTTCAGATCCTGAACCTTCTTGATTTCACTCTCGGCTCTTACGGCCACCATCTGACGACTGTACAGGTACGGACCTGCCCACTGATATTTATCTTCTCTTCCATTCATGGAATAACTGCTCCACAGACAGTCTATTGTCCTGTCTGCCAAAAGTTCATCCTTGTCTTCCCAGACAATATTCTCAAACTTCGGCTGATAACCCAGCCTCTGAAATGCTTCCTGGGCAAGTTCCACATCGATACCTTTGTATTCGCCGTCACTCGTCTGATAGCTGTAAGGTTCAAAATAATCCATTCCGATGACAATCTCCGGCAGTTCACTGTCCGCAGCTTTCTCTTTCTTTCCTCCACATCCTCCCAGCATAAGACTGCCAGCCAGAAGAAATGCAGTAATGCAAATTCTTTTTCCCCGGGTACGGGAGTTATTCTTTCGATTTTTTCTCATATCCAGTTCCTTTTTTATTTGTTTAACGTAACGCCAAAAAAGAACAGCCAATATATATTCGAACTGTTCCCCTGGTACTTTCATTTCTGCAAAAATCATTTTCGCTTATATCATTGTTATAATATCACAGGCACTTCCTTTTGTCACATAAAAGTTTAAAGTCTCAAACCAAAAGCCCCTGTATTCATAGAACATCATATTTTATAGATTTTCCATCACAAAACGATGTGCATTTCCGTAAAAGATTTTCTCTGTCAGCTCTTCTGAAAAACCATGTTTCATAACTTCCTCTCTTAAGAGTGGAATAGACTGTACTCCATTTATTCCCGCCGGAAAATGTCCGTTACAGCCGTCAAAATCACCTCCAATGGCAAGGCAGTCCTCCCCGCCCATTTCCAGTACAGCATCTATATGTTTCAAAAGATCTGATATCTGTGGTTTCTCACCTACAAACGCAGCACAGAAATTCATTCCTATAATTCCCCTCCTGCGGATCAGTTCCGCAAGATGACTCTTCTGAATATTACGAGGCATGTTCCATACTTCTCTTACATCCGAATGAGAGGCCATGATCGGTCTGTCTGTTATCTCAAACAGATCTTCAACTCCCTGATCCGACAGATGCGAAATATCTATCACGATTCCCTGATCTGTCAAAGCTTTTATTGTTTCTTTTCCCTTAGATGTCAGCCCCTTTCTCTGATCAAAGGCTGCGCCACATGCATATTTATTTTCGTAATTCCAGGCAGGCATTGCAAATCGAAATCCCATCTCATAAACTGTTTCGATATATTTTCCCATGACAGACATATCTTCAATAGATAAAAATGCGGCTGCTTTTCCCTGTCTGTGCGCTTTCTCCATTTCTGCTCCATTCAGACACAAGGTGATCTTACGGTTTTCATCTTCGAGATATGCCATAGCTCGATGATATAATCTCAGGAAATCCTGGTCAGGATCTTCTCTGTCCAGTTTCTTCGCATCTTTCCAGACAGCAAAAATCTGCGTGTAATTTTCTACAAAATCGCCTGCTCTTTTCAGATCCAGATCACCGGAGTTTTCCTCCAGACAGTCTCCTGGTTTTACAATTTCAGTCAGTGTATCTGCATGACAGTCAAAATAATTCATTTTATCCGCCGTTCCTTTCTTCTATCTGAGGTATTTTCGTGAACCTTTTTTTACATTCATCTTATCATTCTCATATACAGTTTGTCCAGATTGGATCTCTGTCTTTCCAGTCTGATCAATAAGTCAAAATACCGTAATTTTTTGTCATATTAGCAGTAGATTTTTTCTTCCGTCACAGTTATAGTAGAAGATAACAAAGCGGAATAATTTCGGCAGTTTTTCTTAAAACCAGCTGAAAAGTGCTTTTATAAGTCAGAATAGTGTTATTAACAGGCACTTTTCTGACTCAAATGACAACAACCATACAGGAGAAAAAACGATGGCAGAGGAAAAAAAAGGCCAGTTTCCTTCTTCCTTAAAAGAAGCAAGGCAGCATGGAAGCTTCAGTTTTCCATGTGCATTTTACCAGGCAGTGCCTGAAACCAATCCGCCCGGATTTCCATTTACGGTCAAACATCACTGGCACGAACCGGTCGAGATCATCTATCTTGAGCAGGACTCTTATCAGGTTGATATCAATATGACGCTGACTCATCTCAAAAGCCCATGCTTTTGTTTTATCAACAGCGGAGAACTGCATGCACTTACCTCCGATTCTGAACAGTATCAGGAACAGGCTGTCGTCTTTTCTCCCGATCTGCTCACATTCGCCGCTCCGGATCCGGCACAGGAACAGTTTCTGCTTCCATTATCGGAACATAAACTTTCCTTTCCATCTTTTCTTGGATCTGATCACCCGGCCTTTTCGGAAGTACAGCAGGAATTTTTCCGGATCCGCTCAATCTTTTCCCGCGAAAACCGGAGCTGTCTGGATCAGTTTACAATCGAAAGTCCCATTTCACAGCTGCGGATCAAGGCAGCACTTTTGAGTATTCTCGGAATTCTTGCCGAGTATGATCTGCTTACCCTGAACGATCCGGTACACAACCCTCGCGTAGAGCTTCTCAAGACCGTGATCAGTTATATCCGCCAAAACTACCAGCGTCCGCTTTCTCTTGGAGAGCTGGCTGCACTTGCCGGAATGAATGAGCAGTACTTCTGCCGTTTTTTCAAAAAAGCCCTCGGCAAAACACCCATTTCCTATATCAATGACTTTCGCATCCGGCATGCGGCAACGCTGCTGTGCACGACCGAACTGCCCGTCACGGAGGTCTGTCTGGAAAGCGGGTTCAATAATCTCGGACATTTTATGAAGGAATTCAAAAAAGCGACCCAGTTTACACCGCTGCAGTTCCGAAGGCAAAGTATGACGGAAACTTTTCCCGATAACAAACACTCTTTATAACTATTTTTATAACTAATGAAAGGAATTTTACTATGCAAAAAAAATGGTGGCACAAAAAAACAGCCTATCAGATCTACCCAAAAAGCTTCTGCGATTCCAATGGAGACGGCATCGGCGATCTTCCGGGCATTATCAGCAAACTCGATTACCTCAAAGACCTCGGCATCGACATTATCTGGCTCTCTCCGATCTACTGCTCTCCGCTCGCAGATCAGGGCTATGATATTTCGGATTATTACAACATCGACCCACGCTTCGGCACAATGGACGATATGGACCGTCTGATCGCGGAGGCCAAAAAACGTGATATGTACATCCTGATGGACCTCGTTGTCAATCACTGCTCTGATGAGCACGAATGGTTCAAAAAAGCCTGCGAAGATCCGGATGGCGAGTACGGAAAGTATTTTTATATTGAAGACTGTCCTGATGGAAAACTGCCGTGCAACTGGCGTTCCTACTTCGGCGGCAGTGTCTGGGAGCCGCTCCCGGGCCATCCGGACAAATATTACCTGCATATGTTCCACAAAAAACAGCCGGATCTGAACTGGGAAAATTCAAAACTGCGCGATGAAATCTACAAGATGATCAACTGGTGGCTCGATAAAGGACTTGCCGGCTTCCGTATCGATGCGATCATCAACATCAAAAAGGCGCTTCCATGGCAGGATTACCCGGCAGACCGTGCAGATGGTATGTGCAGCCCAGCCGAGATGCTCAAGCATGCAGTCGGTGTCGGCGAATTCCTGGGAGAAATGCGTGACCGCACTTTCCTTCCGCACGGTGCCTTTACTGCCGGCGAAGTCTTCAATGAGAAACCGGAGGAACTTCCGGATTTCATCGGTGACAACGGATACTTCTCAACGATGTTTGATTTCAACGAAACCATCTTCGGCGGCAGCGAAAAGGGCTGGTACGACCAGACTCTGATCACCCCGAATGACTACCGCAGCTGTTGCTTTGCCAGCCAGAAAAAGATCGGCAACATCGGTATGCTCTCTAATATTATCGAAAACCACGATGAACCGCGCGGTGTTTCCCGTTATATCCCGGAGGGCGAATGTACCTCCACCGCCAAAAAGCTTCTTGCCACAATGAACATCATGCTCCGTGGTCTTCCGTTTATCTATCAGGGACAGGAAATCGGTATGGAAAATGTAGAATTCCAGTCGATTGACGAAGTAGATGATATTTCAACACTCGACGAGTACCAGGTAGCCTTGAATGCCGGTCTGACACCAGCCGCCGCCCTGAAGGCAGTAAACCGTGTCAGCCGTGACAATGCACGTACTCCGTTCCAGTGGGATGCTTCTGCAAACGCAGGCTTTACGTCCGGCACTCCATGGCTGAAGGTAAACCGCAATTACACAAAGATCAACCTGGAAAGCCAGAAAGATGATCCAGACTCCGTTTATCAGTACTACCGCCGCCTGCTTGCACTACGCAAGGATCCGGCTTATGCCGAAACTGTCGTATATGGTGATCTGCTTCCTGTATTTGAAGATCAGGACCGCGTCATGGCATACTACCGAAAGTCCGCAGATCAGACACTGCTCGTGATCGGTAACTACAAAACACAGCCACAGACTCTGACACTTCCGTCCAAGATCAAACATATCGTGCTGAATAATCTGCCGCAGCTTAAGACAGAAGGAAATGAAATTATGCTGGAAGGCTATCAGGCAGTCATTCTGGAAGTATTTTCATAAACAGAAAAGACACAGAGCAGAACCTTCATTCATCCGGTTCTGCTCTGTATTTTAACTTATTCTGTCAAATATCGAACATTTCTCTACAAATTGTTTTTCCACACGCTGTTTTGAAAATATTATGATAAGCTTTTAAAGCAGCTTCTTTCGTCAGACTATCCTCCATGATATTTACCAGAAAATCTGCCTCTACCAATATTTGATAATCCATTGCATCAATATCATTATATGTATGATGATGTGCGATCAAATACTGAACCCGGTCAGATACCTCCTGATCAAATCCTAATTTTTTGAGTAGTCTTTCTGCTATTGCAGGACCTTCCTGCTCTTGTAGTCTGCCATTACAATTTCCATATTTTTCTTCACAGAAATGGATTCCAATATCATGTGTCAAGGCAGCAGCCTCAATAATAAATAAACTTTTCTTGTCTACATTCTCCGTTTCGGCAATTAACTTTGCATAACTATGCACTTTACAGAAATGTTGAATTCTCTTTGCATCTCCTCTATATAGTTCAATCATTGCCAGGTGTAATTTATTTATCATCTCATGTCTTCCTCCACTTTCTCGCATATATAATTACTCGTAAATTAATCCTATCATTTTTCATGATGAATATTATTTTTCGTAATTTTAATATGATTCATTGCGTTTCCTTCTCTTCTCATCATTAAGCATCTGTTTGTACAGAAAACGACAACAGCCAAACGTTTTTCCAAGGAGTATCTTCTGTTCTTCTGTTGGATAAATCCGGAAACGATATGCTATGTTCAATTCTTTTTCTCTCCCTGGTTTTCGATGTATTGACGGATCACTTCTACTGGTGCCCCTCCTGCCGTCAAAAGGCAGAAACTCTGGCTCCAGAACGCTTCTTTCCAAAGTTTTTCCCGGATTTCCGGATACTCTTTTTTCAGCAGCCTGCTGCTGGCACTTTTATAAGCATTGATAAATTTACTGAGTTCTGTTTTAGGCTGTGCACGAAACATTACATGCACATGGTCAATATCATGATTCCATTCCTCCAAAACAATTCCATACCGTGGATTTTATCACCAAACAAGCGTTCTTTTTTTATTTTTTGCAATTCATCTCCCACCTGTAGAGGTAGGAGAATTTTTATAAGGCTTTATATATTTTTACAGTTTCATAGCACTGCGGATGCAGTTCTCAATAAATTCTTCTCCCAAATCTGTATTCAGGCTAAGATCAAAGTTTCCGGCTGCTCCCCACATACGATGAGTGTAATAGCGGTAGTTATCTGCACGGAGTTTTTCATTTTTCTGAACCGTAGCTTTGGCTTCTCCCTCGGAGATATTCTGTCTCTGTGCCACTCTTCTTATTCTGCTCACAAAAGGCGCTGAAAAAAATACTTTCAGACAGTTTCCGGAATTTCTGAGAACGTAATCTGCACAACGGCCTACTATGACGCAGTTGCCTTTTTTCGCAAGATTGCGTACAACCTGACATTCTGCCTCGAAAATTTTATCCTTCGGTGCTTCATCCTGCCTGTCTGTATTCAGGTACATCTGATTGACCAGATCATAGAGAAGGCTGTTTGTCATGATCTCCTCGTTTTTCTTAACGAATTCCGGGGTATATCCGGTGGTTCCTGCTGTCATCTGGATGATCTCTGCATCATAAAAATCGTAGCCCAGCTTTTCTGCAAGAACCTTGCCGATATCGTGACCGCCGCTTCCGAACTGTCTTCCAATGGCGATAACATTTTTTCCATAGATTCCTGCTGTCTGTTCTTTTGCTTCGTTCTCGTTTTCTGCAGATACGCTTTCGGGGAAAATCATATCTTTCAGGAATGCAAGTTTCTTAGCGATGAGTCTGGCGATAAAGCCTACCAGAAGGGCAGCAATAACGGTACCTTCTCTTACACCAGCCAGCTTTCCTGCAAATACGAAAGAAAGTACAGCAGCGATTACTGACATGGATACATCAAAACATATCTTGGTTGTTCCGAAATTTGTTTTCCATGTAAGAACAATAGCACGGACAAAAGACTCTCCCGGAAGCATAACAACGTCTGCCAAGACCTCCATATATACACCTACGCCAAGGATCAGACATCCGATAAGAAGATATACAATCTTCATGATGTACGCTTCCGGATTGACCCAGAAAAAAAGAATCATGGTAAGATCAATAAAATATCCAAATATGATGGATACCGGAATCTGAAGGATGTGTTCCAATTTAAAGTTCTTTCTCAGGATGATCAACTGAAGTACGATCAGAAAGATACTGAAAAAGATGGTAAAGTTTCCAAGTGTAAATGGAAAATTAAGACTTAATACGTAAGGAATTGATGAAATCGGGGATGTTCCCAGGTTTGCCTTTGTGATCAGGCTGACTCCCAGGGAGTTTACAAACAATCCTACCAGAAATATTAAATATCGTTTTAATTTCTCCATTTTTTATCCCCTCCTCATTTCATATTTTTTATTGCCGGATCATTTCATATCTGCAAGATTTCGATAGATCCGGCAAAAAATATCCATAAACAGCTTCTGCTCTTCTTCGGAAATACCATTTAATGCAGTTTTTTCTATTTTCTTAAAAGCCTCCTCCACAAGCTTCTGATTTTTCTTTCCAGATTCTGTCATAAAAATATGAAAGGTACGACGGTTTCCATTGAGCATTTTTCTTTCAATCAGATTTTTTTCTTCCATACGGTTTAAAATGGACGTTAAAGATCCTGCCTCAATGAGGCATCCTGCCGCAATCTCTTTCTGGCTGACACCATCATGATCTTTCAGGTAATCTAATACTTTGGGCTGTCCCAAGGTAAGGCCTGTATCTTTCAGCTGTTCCATTAGTTTTTTCTGGATAGTCATATGGTTTATCATAGACAGGTAGTGAAATGAATCATCCATTTATTATTTATCCCCTTCTTTTATTATATAGTATAATTACAATTCAAACATTTAGAATTATAACTATATTTATGGTGTATGTCAACAGCTTCTTTTAATATATTGGAATCTTATACAATGTATCACCATCTTGAGAATATACAGTCCAGATTTGAACCCTATTGAAAAAATGTGGTCAAAAATGAAATCCTTTCTCAGAAAGAGGAAAGTCCGCGTTGCTACTGAACTACCTGAGGCTGTAAAAGCGGCCTTAGAAACAATAAGCACGAATGATTGCAAAGGGTGGTTCCACTCATCTGGAATTTGCGTTAATTAAGAGGATAGCTATAGAATTGCTCTCAAAGCAGCAATTATCTTAACATTCCCCAAATACACTCCAGTAATGTTAGTGCAAGGATAATGTTAATAACACGGAAATGCCGCAGATAAAACTTCTGAATCAGTACGTCCAAGCCAGTCCAAGTACAGGTTGCTGAAGCCTTTTAGAAACGATGCGGATTGCTCTGTGTTTTCTGAGGTCTTCTTACTGAAAGCAATATGAATCGCAAGCCACAGTATATAGGCTGCTCCGATGTACTTCATCACTTCCATTACATTTGGAAGCAAAGAATTAACCCCATATACAAAAATTGCGCATAAGATTTGTACTACATAGTAGCCTGCAAAAATTCCAAAGAACAGCGGCTTTCCTTTTTTATATCCATAGTTTGTTACGGTATTTAATGCCAGAATATTTCCCGGCCCCGGAGTAAAGGCATTTATAACGCAATAAATCAGAAAATTGCTTAGTACCGCCATAGGCATAATCATCAACCACCTTTCTGCTGTTATTATATCAGCAAACAGCGGTACATACATAACACCTATTTTATATGGTTATCCATAGCCTATGACTATGGATTGGCTGGAGCATATTTCCGTAATTCTTCCAGATAGCTTTTTCCAAGTTCACTTAATTCCTGATTTTCATTCAAATTAAAAGTTCAGGAGTTGCTGTTTTTTTTAGATATGCTGGATTTAGAAAATACAAAAAGATTGAACCAGTATGTTTCCGGACAGGTGGAAACTATCAAAGAAATTCACAGTCTGATGACATCCGACCTAAAACGCCACTATACTATTGAAGAGTTGTCAAAACAGTACCTGATGAACACCACTACTTTGAAATCGGTTTTCAAAGCAGTCTATGGAATGCCCATCGCTTCTTACATGAAAGAATACCGTATGAAGTTGGCATCAAATATGCTGTTGCAGGAAGATAAATCTATTTTGGAAATTGCCGCCGCTGTGGGATATAAAAGCCAAAGTAAATTTACATCGGCTTTCCGAGATATATTTCAGATATTACCTACTGCATATCAGAAACTGTATCGTAATCAATAATTTTAATGCAAAACTGCACCCACAATATCCCTGAGTGCAGTTTTGTATCAATCAATATTCTAATGTTTCTTCATTAAGTGGAATATCAAGAACAAGTATCCTATACAAATGCACTTTCCTCTTTTGCTTTCCGCAAATCTTTTAACACTGTTCCTATATCTCCCAAAATAGCAATCCCCTTATCTTCAATGAATTCCGGCAAAAACTGATATTCTGAATTTACGGAGATATAATATGCATCTTTCAAGCTGTTTGTCAGTTCCCAAAACGGTTCCTGTATAAACATCGGTGTCATGCGCCCTACTCCAAGTTCTATGAAGAGAATTTTTCTATCTTTGTTCTTTTGAATGTATTTTGAAATTTTCTCATATTCTTCTTCGTATTTTTTCCCTTGCAGAAAATTCCCATATCCTCTTACCCACGGAAACATTTCCGCACCACAATGAGGGCAGCGAGGAATCAGTTCATCCGGCACCATTGTCCCCTCTCCCATAGCCGCAATCATATCTGCCACAGGTTGTACGGCATCCCATGTTTCATCCTGACAACACTGGGAACACTGGAAGAAACGATGATCTCCTTGAATCTCACTGACCTTTTCTTCCGGATAAATCTTTACAAACTGTGTATCCTGATTAGTCGTTAAGATATGAAAATCCTTTCCCTGCAAGATTCTATCCAAATCCAGATATGGCTCTCTGATAGGGGCATTTTGTGTAGTATTTAAAAAGGTTGCCACATATCCCCAGTGTTCATTTCTTGTAGAAAACCGATGCATCATTCCGCTAAAAGCACCTTTGAATCCATACTTATCTGCAAATTTTCCAAAATGCTCACGAAAAGAAGGGGTATCACTATAATAAAAGTCACCACCTCCAGCCGCTGATAAACCGGATGCTCCGCCTACTACGATACACTCTGCCTCCTGCACTCTGCGAACAAATTCCTGAATCTGTTCCTCATAAGGAAGTGGTTTTTGTTTGCTCAACACTACAGCAGTACCGCCGGATGCATAGGTACTATAGTGTCTGGAATAGTTCATTTGTGTTTTCATTACCAAATTTTCATAACAACTCATTTTTTCATTCTCCTATCTCACAACTGTAATATCTTTAACCACTTTACTTAGTCTATCCTTCCCTTTCTGATTTCCTTTAACGCTACCGTAAGATTACCATCCACACCGATGGATTTTTCTTTGATTTCCTCTGGAATGTAAATTTCGCCCTTGTTAAATGTGATATATCTTGCCTGTGGTTCTACTGCTGCAAGCTGCATCAAAGGAGCTTTAATCATCTGATTTCTCCAACCAATGCCAAATTCCAGAATTACCAGCTTCTTTCCATGTAAATTCTGAATAAATTCTTGATAGAGGGCAGCCTTTTCCTTCCAATTTTTCGTTTCTGTAAACGAGGACATCTCACCCCAATTTACTTCCATATCTCCACCACATTTTGGACATTTCGGCAGTAATTCTTTAGGTACTCTTCCGTTTACTTCCTCTTCTGTCATGGCGAGAACTGCTTTTTGATTAGGATAGACCTCGTCATGACATCTGTTCTTGCACCGCATCTGGGTTAATTTCCCTTCCATTTCAAAAACACGGTCTGCCTCAAAACCTGCCGGCACAAAATGATCCTCCGCATTGGAAGTTACTACGAAATATTCTTTATCCTTTACTAGGGCATAGATGTTTTTCATAATCTCACTCGGCTCATCCTGCATAGCTTTTGCCTTAACAAGTCTGCTTACAAACGCCCACTTTTCTTCTACCTTCATTGGCACTGAAAATCCATGTAAAACACAACGCAGTCCGTATTTTTCTCTGAAATCTCCCATATTTTCCTGAAACCATGCGTCATCTGCAAAAATATTATATCCCTCTGCGATAGACAAACCATTACTGGCTCCAATCAAAATACCATCTGCTTCTTTGATGATTTGACTTATCTCTTGATATACATTCATCTTCATCACATTTCCTTTCCCACTATGTTTTCTTTTAAATCCCGCAGGGTTTCTGCCAAATCTCCTGCTATATAAATGCCTTTGTCTTTTATATGCTCTGGAACTGAGGATTTCTTCTGATTCAGACAGGCATAAAACACCTTTTCATTTTTGTATGTCATTTCCCAAAAAGGAAGTTTAATAATACTGGGTGTCATCTCACCAACCCCCAGCTCCAGCAGTACAACATTCTTATCTGTTCCATTCATGAGATATTTTTTTAGGAAATTCTCATATCGCCTTACACCTTCCCTCCAGTCTTTTCCCTCCAAAAATGTATCATCCCTTACCCAGGGAACCATGATTCTCCCGCACTCATTACATCTTGGCAGAAAACTGACTTGTTCCTCCTTTTGCATACACCACTTTATCTCCTTTTTTATATCAGATTCCACTCTTTTTATTTCGCTTGACTTTTATTTTTTTACTTGTTAAAATCAAAATTACATCAAGCATTAAAATCATACTATCATGTAATTTTTAAAATTGCAAGAAGAAAATTCGAGGTGACAAATGAAATATTCCACAAAGCTTAGTGACACCATTCATATTCTTATATTTATTGCTCTTGGAGATGACGAACAACTCTCCAGCACAAAAATTGCAGAAAGTATCAAGACAAACCCGGCTTATGTCAGACAGCTTATGGCAACCCTGAAAAATGCAGGTATTGTTGTCAACACACAAGGTCATGCGAATGCCGCTCTTGCAAAATCGGCAGATAAAATCAGTATGTATGACATCTACCGAGCCGTAGAGGGCGATAAGCCGCTGCTTCACCTGGACACAGATACCAATCCGGATTGTGGAATCGGTATCAACATTCAATTCGCTATTGGGGACTTCTATCATGAAATTCAAAATATGGTAGATGAAAAAATGAAATCCATTACATTGCAGGATATTATTGACCGGTATTATTTTAAAATCATGAAAGTTAAAAGCCTTTAACTAATCAAGAATAGCAAGCACTGCCTGTGTCATGACACAGGCGAAATCCCCCACACTTTCCTATCGTCTTTGCTACAATTTGCCTTGGGTAGTTACACCTAAAATTGAATAACTGTGCGTCGCATTCTCGTTACTTCAATGATGAGTTAGACGCACTATTTTCTTAAAATTAAATAGAACAAATGTTTACATAATCTTTTCGCATATGCTATAATAAAAACATGGAGAAAAATATATTTAATATTAATAATAATGAACTTTCATATGGTAGAGGATATGTGTATTCTCTGCAGTACCATCTGGTATGGTGTACAAAATACCGGAAAAAGATTTTAAAAGATGGTATTGATGCAGAATGCAAAGAAATGCTCTATGACCTTGCAGAAGAATATAAATTTCAGATTCTGGCAATGGAGGTTATGCCGGATCATATCCATCTGCTTGTAGATTGCAGACCACAGTTTTATATTCCGGATATGATCAAGATCATGAAGGGGAACATTGCCAGGCAGATGTTTCTTGCCCATCCGGAACTGAAGAGGGAACTTTGGGGAGGGCATCTGTGGAATCCATCTTATTGTGCAATAACGGTGAGCGACAGGAGCAGGGAACAGGTATGCTCTTACATCGAAGGGCAAAAAGAAAAACAGAAACCTGAAAGAAGCAGTTTTTAAAACTGTAAGCAGAAAGAGGGAAGAGATGAAGACAGTATCCAGTTATGGTGCAGAATTGCGAAAACAGAATATCCCGATCCGCCAGACACTGGATATTTATCGTTCCGCAGTCAGTTGCCTGACGGAGATTTATGCTCAGATATGGGATGAACTGGCAGCAATCACGGAACCTAAAAAACGTTTTAACACGGCAGAACATCTGGTACATAGCACTAAAAAGAATCAGGCAAGGTTTGATTTTGACCTGTGTTTTCCAAAGATGCCTTCCTATCTGCGAAGGGCAGCTATCCAGCATGCTCTGGGAAGTGTGTCCTCATATAAGACGAGGCTGGAACTGTGGAAAAAAACGAATCAAAAAGGTGGCGAGCCGAAGCTGGTGTGTGATAATCATGCTATGCCGGTATTCTACCGAGATGTGATGTACCGCGAAGATACAGAAGAAAAAGATGGGGCGTACCTGAAACTTTATGATGGTCATGACTGGAAATGGTTCCGGGTCAGTCTCCGTCATACAGATATGGAATATCTCAGAAAAAACTGGGCAGGAAAAAGAGCTGCTGCACCCGTACTGGAAAAAAGGCATCATAAATACTTCCTGCGTTTTTCTTATACAGAAGAGGTGCCGCTTACAAGGGCATCTGCAAAAGAACAGATCATCTGCAGTGTGGATTTAGGACTCAATACGGATGCAGTCTGCACCATTATGCGGTCAGATGGAACTGTCCTGGGAAGAAAGTTTATCAATTTTCTCAGTGAAAAAGACCGGATGTACCGTGTGCTGGGACGGATAAGCAGGTTCCAGCGGAAGCATGGCTCTGTACAGGTGAAAAGCAGATGGGCTTATGCGAAGCGTCTTAACACAGAACTCGGAAGAAAGATCGCAGGAGCAGTTACAGGATATGCGGAAGAAAGCCATGCGGATGTGATCGTGTTTGAGTATCTGGAAATAAAAGGAAAGATATCGGGAAGAAAGAAACAGAAGCTGCATCTGTGGAGGAAAAGGGATATCCAGAAAAGATGTGAACATCAGGCTCACAGGAGAGGAATGCGGATATCCAGGATCTGTGCATGGAATACCAGCAGGCTTGCATATGATGGGTCAGGAACAGTTGTCCGTGATCCGGGCAATCACAGTCTCTGTACATTCCAGAATGGAAAAAGATATAACTGTGATCTTTCGGCATCCTATAATATTGGAGCAAGATATTTTATCCGTGAATTCTTAAAACCCCTTCCGGCAACGGAAAGGTCTTTGCTGGAGGCAAAAGTCCCTTCGGTAAAGCGTAGGATCTCATGTGTATATGCGGACTTAAGAGAATTATTTTCAGAAATGGAACTCTTAAAAACTGCATAAACACAGGCAGATATACAGCGGACTACCTGTGGTGTGGGAACCTGCCATATCTGGCATGGAAAAAGCGCATGACTGCGCATGTCCTAAGTTACAGGCGTATCCGCCGATATTTAGCCTTGTCGCTTAAAGCGACTGAGGAGCACGTGACTTTAATCACGTGAGATCCACATCCACATAATTTCACTATCACTTATGCTAGTAAGTGAATTTTGATGCCAAAAAAGAAACTCAATCTATTTGCCAGTAAATGCAATTATCACCGCCTCATAAGGACGCAATATATTTCCTTCTCTGTCGTCCTCATAATTCCGGATCCAGACTTCCCCGGCTTTCCACTCATCAAGCAATGGGCAGCTAACTTCCTCATCCGTAAAGTTTGTACATATCAGCATCTTTGTATGCTCATCTGTTCTCGTATAGGCGAAAATTCTCTCATCTTCCGGCAGAAGAAGTTCAAATTTTCCATTCACGAATACTGGATTTTCTTTTCTTAAACGAATCAGCTTCTGATAATAGTAAAATACCGAATTTTCATCTTCCAGTGCCTCTTTGGCATTGATTCTGGTATAATTTGGATTCACGGCAAACCATGGTTCTCCTGTTGTGAATCCTCCGTTCTCATCCCCTCTCCACTGCATCGGAGTACGGGCATTATCACGGCTTCTTGCGTAGATAGACTGCATGATTTCTTCTGGCTGATATCCTTTTTCCAGACGCTCTTTGTACATATTCAATGTCTCAATATCTTCATATTCCTCAATGCTGTCAAACTGCACATTCGTCATTCCCAGCTCTTCTCCCTGGTAAATGTAAGGGGTTCCCTGCATTCCATGAAGCATTGTCGCCAGCATTGTTGCCGACTCTTTTCTGTATTTTCCGTCATTTCCCCAACGCGACACGATTCTAGGAAGATCATGGTTATTCATGAACAGACTGTTCCATCCTGTCTGATATAAAGTATTCTGCCACTTTGCAAGGCATTTTTTCAGCTTAACCAGATTCAATGGAATCGTATCCCATTTTTCTTTTCCTTCTTCCTGATCAAGCATAATGTGCTCAAACTGAAAAACCATAGAAAATTCACTGCCATCTGGATTACTATATTTCTTTGCAATTTCCGGTGTTGCTCCCCAGGCTTCTCCAACAGTGATCATATCCCCCTTCTGAAATGTTTCTCTGCTTAGTTCACGCAGAAATTCATGCAGCTTTGGTCCATTATTTGTGATCTTAAGATCTGGCTCTTTTGCAATCTGATCGATTACATCCAGACGAAATCCGCCTGCTCCTTTTTCCATCCACCAGAGAATCATATCATAGAGCTCTCTTCTCACTTTCGGATTCTCCCAGTTCAGATCTGGCTGTTTCACTGAAAACTGATGAAAATAATACTGTCCCAGTTCTGGAACCCACTCCCATGCCGGTCCTCCGAACACAGAATTCATATCATTTGGGTAAATACCTTCTTCTCCATCACGCCACACATAATAATCATGATACGGATTGTCTTTGCTTTTCTTTGCCTCCAAAAACCATCTGTGTTCATCTGAAGTATGATTCAGCACAAGATCCATCATAATTCGAATTCCGCGTTTCTTTGCCTCCGCAAATAACTGTTCCATATCTTCCATTGTTCCGAACATCGGCTCAATATCCTGATAGTCTGAAATATCGTATCCATTGTCATCCTGTGGCGAACGATACACCGGTGAGAGCCAGATTGCATCTATTCCAAGTTTTTTCAAATAATCCAATCTGCTGATAATTCCTGGAATATCACCGATTCCATCTCCATCCGAATCTTGAAAGCTTTTCGGATAAATCTGATATACAACTGCATTTTTCCACCATTTATTCTTATTTCCCATACTCATTCTCGATATCTCTCCGGCAGATTTTCTGATTCTACCGGGATATCCTCTCCTTTCTAACCATATACCTGGCTTATTTTTTTCTATATTTTAACGGAGAAACTCCATATGTTTTTTTGAAGCTTCTGATAAAATAGCTTACATTCTGATATCCACTCTGCATTGCAATCTCTGTAACAGAAATATCCGTATCTTGTAACAGCTGTTTTGCATGCTCTAACCTTAAATGTGTTATATATTGCGAAAGGGTAATATGAAAATGTTCCTTAAAATATCGCGATATATATTTTTCCGAAAGATGAAACTGCTCACTAAATTCTTTTAATGATATCTTTTCCATAAAATTCTGCTGTATATATGAAATCATTTCTTTTTCTATCGTATTTCTCCCGCTTTTATCATTTTCAATTACAAAGCCCTTCTCCCACATTTCAAGAATAAACTGTAAAAGAATTATTTTTGTTTTTATCTGAGCAGTTATTTGGGGCTCAGTTTTCTTGTTTTTTGCCATATATATTTCAACCAACTGCTCACATAGTTCTTTTGCTGTATCTTTTACTCTTGGACTTATCATCAGATGACCATTTTTTAACGGCTCCAATAATTTATCATCCAATATGTCATTTATGCAAAAAGATATGTATTTTAACGGAAAAAGGAAAGTAAAATAATCCACTGTATCAGTCTGTGAACCCATAAAATGCAGATTACCCGGCGACACTACAAAAGCATCTCCGGGGGTTCCAATATAATTTTCTCCTGATATACTAACAGTCAAAAAACCGCTTTTTACATATATAATTTCCAGTTCATCATGCCAATGAACCGGTATCTGAAATGATTGTCCTTCATTTTTTATATGATATGTACTAAACGGATCATCCTTTGTACCATGTGGTTTATTTTCCTTTAATTCAAAGTACATACTCTCTCCTATACTTCTACAAGACCTTTACTCTTCCATTTTCCACTCTTCCATCTAAGTACCATTCCCACTGCTCTCGCACATTCGTCACCTGCCATAGCAATATATGCTCCTACAGCCAGAAATCCCATGTGTATTCCGAGAAAATAGGTTCCGCCAACTGCAAACAAATACATAAATATCGCACCTAATATAACCGGAAAAAATGCGTCTCCGCTCGTTTTTAACGCCTGCCCATATACAAGGTTTGTTACCCTTCCAAGTTCAAGAAATATATCTACTATTAACAACTTTACCACAAGATTTATCATCTGTATATCATCCGTAAATATATGCACGATAAAATGTCCCGCAAATGCAAAGGTCACGGAAAAGCATGTCGCTGTGATGATACCATATATCGCAGCTTTTCTCGTCCCCCTGTTACATTCCTCAAACTCTTTTGCTCCAATTCTCCAGCCGGTCATAATTGCATTTGCCTGAGCAAGGGCAGCTCCCACGCAATACGAAAAATTTGCAATCTGTATCGCATATGAACGCGCTGTAACATTCATTCCATCCACATCCATCTGATTCATAAAACGCACTATAAATGTCATTGCGATGTTGTAAAGTGCTGTTTCAAGCGCAGAAGGAAAACCAATCTTAACAATCTGTGCAAATATCTTTCTTGATGTAATTCGCTCAGGACTCTGCTTTGCTTTTATAAGTACAGCCCCCATGCCGGCTACAATAATAAGATTTACAACTCTCGAAATAACCGTGGCAACAGCAACTCCCATCACACCCCAGTTGAATGCAAATAAAAATACTGAATTAAGTATTATATTGAGAACATTTCCAACAACAGTTCCTATCAAAGAATGTTTTGTATATCCAAACACTCTCAAATAACTGGAGAAAATAGGAATCAGTGCATTTAAAAAACATGTGCCGCCAACAATTTTAAGATATATTTCAGCCGGCTCAAGCAAAGCCGGAGCAATACTTACAATTCTAAGTATCCCACCAGAAAAAGTAGCAAGAACGACAGACATTACGATACCTATCAATGCGTTGAATATAAGTCCAAGTTGCCTTGCCTGATATGCTATCCCCGGTCTTCCAGCTCCGATATTTTGTGACATAACGGCTATCATACCCGATGATATTACTCCAAACATAATAATAAAAACACCTATATATGTATTTGCTGTTCCCACTCCTCCTACAGCCTGATCACTTACAGATGATAGCATAAGCGTATCAACCATACCTGAAAGCATATAAAATAAAGTTTCTAAGCATATTGGCACAGATAGCTGTGTTAATGTTTTTCTTTCCGCTGCCATAGTTTTTCTCCTCACATACAATTCAAGAATACCATATCAATAATACGATATATTTCTATGTAATTCTTGTATAATATCATGTGAAAATTGCACTATTTCTACTTTATCTTAAAGAGCACTGGGTGTGAGCTATATGGAATAAAAGAAAAAGACTACATTTTATATTCTGTTCAATCCATTTAGTCGGCGTCATAACAATTGATTACTCATGCTTACAAGGATTTGCAAATCAGGATAACTTTTTCCGTTTTCCCAATTTGAAACAGTTTGCCTGGTAACATGAAATAATTTACCAAACTCCTCTAACCAGTAGGAAATGTTGCATGATTAAGCTGCTGTTTTGGCTGCCTTGATATTTCTTAGGTTGACGGCTAGATACGCATTAGAGATGTCTCCATCCAAATGCTGTTTAGATTTATCATACATACAAAATGGAAGTTATCTATTTTTCCTCTTCGTTAAGACCTAGTTCATTACATATTACTTGCTATCCCTGATACCTTATTCTTTCTACCAGCGTTTCCTTTTTCAGATTACTGCTTAAAACGCAGGAAAGTACAATCTGCAACAGACCGACCAAAAAAATCATAATAAAAATTGGTACGATTGGAACATGATAGATATTCATTCCAAATATTCCATTATGTTTTGCATAGGAAAAAAGTGCATAGCCGAGCGGCAGACCAATGATCAAAGCTACGCATATGGTACCAACCGTAAACATCATTCCCTGTAACTGCAGACATAAATTTAATTGTTTATTTGTCATACCCACAGCCTGTAATACACCATATTCCTGCTTTTTTGTCGTAATATTCATAATTATGGTGTTTGCCATATTCATAAAACCGATGAGTCCTACAACCGCCATAAACAGATAACAGCCAAGCTTCATCATGCGAGCTGTGAATTCTGCAGATTGTAACTGTGCATGATAGATATCCATTTTTATATGCGAAGTATTAGAAATCAAAGTATTCAGACTCTGTTCCACAGATGCAACATCTTTTTTATCACAGTCCACCCACAGATAGCCATAGGCTGTTCCCCTCGGATTCATGGAACGGTATACACCTTCCGGAATGACAAGATAAGTGTCCGCGCTTACAAAGGATCCTGCAATCTTTCCCTGATAGGTATAGGTTTCACTTCCATTCTCAAAGTCAAATGCAATGGATTCACCCGGAGCATATCCATCTTGTTCCATCCACATCAACCAACCAAAGAAAATTTCACCATTCTTTACCGCCTGATCATAGTCCATAGAGCCAATATCCCCGTCTTGGCGCATAAAATCAAAATCATTTTTACTCACAATATCAGCCGGAAATCTTGTTCCGTTCAGATTTACAGAGACAATCTCTCTCGTCATGACATCTGTCACTCCTGGAATGCTTTTGATTTCTTCAATCATTGAATCATTCAATGGATTATCCGTCAGAATCGTATCCAGATTATTCTCCGGATATCTTTCATCGTACTCAGCAGAATAGTCAAGCTGCAGTTCAAATTGTCCATGATTAACAGAAAGACGTGCTTCATGCTCCGTATCAATATTTCCTACATAATTAGAGATAATCACAAACAATGCGCAGGAAAGCCCCAGTGTGAGGATGGTACCAATGGTTCTTTTTGGATTACCCGTTATATTTGCCATTGCCATAGAAAACACGGTGACATTTTTTCTGCCATTTCGTTTTCCTTTTTTGTGTGTTTCTGCATTTTCTAAATACCGTGTTGCTTCGATAGGTGAAATCCGTGAAACAATTTTCATTGGTTTACGCAGCGCCAAAGCAACGGTAAAAAATGACACGAAAATACATAGAAGCATAACAGGCAGGGAAAACAGTGGCATCTGCTGATTTTGGACTCCCATAGAGCCAGTTCCGGTTGATACAAGGTTTCCCTGTTCTACCAGCCAGTTAAAACCGCATTTTGCAATCAGAAAACCAAGAAGCAATCCAACTGGTATTGAAGAAATTGTCAAAAACATACCCTCTCTGAAGATCAGTTGTTTCATCTGCTTTTTTGTCGCTCCCAGAGCCTTGATTTTTCCATACTCCTGTATCTTGTTGGCAATACCGACCTGAAAAATATTATAAATGACCACAACAGAGAAAAGTACAATTGCAAGAATCAAAACCCCGCATACCGCAATCGTTTCATAACTCGGCTGCAAGACCCATTGCAAATAGAGATCATTGACTATAACGTTTTTTTCTTCGATCCCACAAGCTGCTGCAATCTGCTTTATAATCGAATCAATATTATTCATAGATACATTTGCAGAATCATTTAAAGTAAAATAAATATTATACTGTCTGTCATTCTCTGCGACGTGCTCATCATAAAACTCCTGTGACCCGAAAGCAACATAAGATGCCTCGATGGTATACTCATCCCGATCATATAGGATTCCGCTGACAACAAATTCTTCCAGCTTATATTCTGACTGCATCCCTGCGCGGTAATCCAGTGTAACCGTATCTCCGATCTTTACATCACCATACCCCATTGCACGAAAAAATGCTCTTCCTGCGGCAATTTCCTGCATTTTTTCCGGATACTTTCCTTCCTTCAACTCATATTCTTTATTATAAGGAAGCATTTTTCTTGCAGTCTCATCCATGCAGACAAACCCGCCTTTTTCATTGCCTTTTATGATACCTTCGGTGCACATAGTGCCTGTAGCATCTATTTCCGCACGGCGGTTTACTTCTTTTAACTGCGATCCGTCTGCGGAAACAAACAGACCATAATTGCTTCCATATGATCCTGCCGCCTGACTTTTCTGTAAATGAATTACCCCATTTCCCACAGTACTGATGATAACAAGCAGCATCGTGGTCAGACAGATTGCCATCATGATCAGTATACTTCTTGTCCTGTTCCTTTTGTCATTGCTATATGCAATCCTGCTTATTGTCTTCATCTGAAATCCACCACCTGTCCGTCCTCAATCACCAGAATACGGTCAGCGACCTGTGCAATTTCGTCATCATGGGTAATCATTACAATTGTCTGTCCATATTTTTTTGCTGTCATCTTAAGCAGAGCGATTACCTCATCACTGGTCTTAGAATCAAGATTTCCTGTCGGCTCATCTGCAAATATAATTTCCGGACGATTCACCAGTGCTCTTGCAATTGCTACTCTCTGCTGCTGTCCTCCGGATAACTGATTTGGCAGATTATAAATCCGGTTTTCAATCCCCAGAGTTGCAATAATATCATTTACATACGCTTCATCCACTTTTCTTCCATCCAACCCCAGTGGCAGTACAATATTTTCCCAGACATTAACAGATGAAACCAGATTAAATGCCTGAAAAACAAATCCGATTTTTCTTCTGCGGAAAACAGCAAGGGCATCTTCCTTCATCCTGTATAAATCTTTCCCTGCTAAAGTAACACTGCCTTTTGTCGGGGTGTCTAGCCCTCCAAGCATATGAAGTAATGTACTTTTACCGGAACCTGACTTTCCAACAATTGCGACAAATTCTCCCTGCTCAATCTGAATGTCCACCTGATTGACCGCTTTGACCTGATTCTCACCTGCGCCATAAAACTTACAAAGCTGCTTGGTTTCTAATATCACACTCATGTGTTGCCTCCTTTTCATCTTACATCCAAATTGTATCAGGACAATCTTTCATTTCACTTTCAAAAAACAAGCAGAAATCTTACAGAACTGTAAGATTTCTGCTCACTTAAAATTTAACCAACATATGGTAATTGAATCACAAACGTGCTTCCTTTTTTCTTTTTGCCGGAGGTTACCGTAATCGTACCTGCGTGTTTTTCGATAATTTCTCTCGATAGAAAAAGTCCGATTCCTGTACCACTCTTTTCCATGACCTCCTTGGAACTTCCTCTGTAAAATCGTTGAAAAATTTTGTGATACTCATTCTGCGGAATACCAATTCCCTGATCCTCAATTTCCATTCTTACAAGATAGTTTCTTTTTTGTAACCGGATAAATATTTTTGAACCACACGGACTGTACTTGACCGCATTGTCCAGAACGTTGATCACAGCTTCACCAAGCCACCTTTTATCCTGCATAATCGTGCATGTTTCCAGCTCTTTTTCATAGTCAAAAACGAATTCAATTTCTTTCTCATCCGCTTTAGGATAAGTGCGGTTCACAGCAGATATGACAGTATCCATAAGCGGAAGTTTTTTCTTATTAATCTGAATCAGTCCAGTTTCCATCTTGGATATTTCAAGAAGCGACTGCAATAATGTCTCCAGACCATCCAGAGCACTCCGACAACGGATACGAAACTCCTCCTGTTCTGTGGCATTTAAGTCATTCTGCATCAGCACACTAAAACATGTATCCAAAGCTGCAACCGGTGTCTTTAACTGGTGAGAAATATCAGAAACCATTTCTTTCGTGTTCTCCTTTTCTGCCCTTGCTTCTTCCTTTATCAACTGAATATGATGTCCGATTGCTTCAAGCTGGTCATTCAATTTTTCCAGTTCTGCATGATTTTCCGTTTTCAGTAAATCATCAAATTTATTTTCACGGAATCTGATCAGAATTTCTTCCAACTGGTCTAAAATTTTCTGATGACACGCATCTTCTTTTTTCTTCCAATAAAGTAAAAAAGTCAAAAGAAGCACGCATATCACAGTGCTTACAGCACCGGTCACCATAACCTGATACCGGAATTGCGAATAAAATGCATTCCCTTTATTCCCCCAGTATCCATATTGCTCCAATAATCGCCTTCCCTGTTCGTTAGTTTCAATATCCTTATCCTTAAGCAATTCCGAAACAGCATCCAGCCCGGAAAATTCTTCCTTTGCAGCAATCTCTGTCATAAGATTCATTTTATATTTATAATCTTCATAAAACACATACGTGGTAAAGCAATTTAATATTGCAAACAATAATATGACGGGTAATACCAAGGAGAGCACTACTGTAATCTTCTTGCGATATCTCTTTGTCACTGCCTTACCTCCTGATTCCATATATACCCAAGACCTCTGATATTCTTTATATAGACCGGTGCAGCCGGATTGTCTTCGATTTTCTCACGGAGTCTTCTGATATTGACAGCGATTGTATTTTCATCCACAAAATCCCCTTCCAGATCAAACACATTTTCCAATATTTGTGTTTTTGAAAGAATCTGTTTCGGATTCTGAAGAAAAAAAGTCAGCATTTTCAACTCCGTTTTTGTCAGACTGATTTCACGACTCTTTACCAGGACTTTCATTTCTCCTGCGATAAATACGATATCTCCCGAAATCATCTTTCCGGCTTCCGTTTTCTCCTGTCTGCGGCGGAAATGTGCTTCTATTTTCAAAAGAAGTACCGAAAGACTAAACGGCTTTGTAATATAATCATCTGCCCCTGCTTCATATCCCATGACCTGATCCATCTCCTGATCTAGTGCTGTAAGACAAATAATGTATGTATTATAATTGCATCTCATCCACCTTACAAATTCCAGTCCATTCCCATCCGGAAGATTCACATCACAAATGGTAACATCCACATTATTATCACTTGCAATTCTTTTCGCTTTTTTCACTGATTCTGCTGAAAAAACCTCATATCCGGATTTTTTCAGTGAAAATGTAATTCCACGATTTAAATTTTCATCATCTTCAACCACGAGTATACCTGGCATAGCATCTGCACCTCTCTTTATTAACTAAGTTAGCAACCACCAGTTCAACTGGTGGTTTATCCCTGGCCCTCCAAAGGGCCATTGTTACTGCTCGCCCCAAAGAGCGGTATCGCAAGCACTTTTACTGGCCCGCTATAAAGCGGTACTACTGGAATC
>NZ_WWVR01000084.1 GCF_009883055.1 Blautia sp. BIOML-A1
AGAAGTGTTTAACTCCGAGAAATAAGAAGAAATTAACGAAAATTGCTTTTCAAATTTTTGTGAATTTCGGCTTATTTAAGAAGGAGTTGCTTCTGCTCCCACCGTTTATTCGTTTTTAAAGAATGAGACAAAAGTGTTTCTTACTTTTGTCCCATGTTCTTTTTCCTACGTTTAGTCAAGTACTTTTTTCTATTGGTTTTTATCAAGAAAAAAGTATACGAAATAAGCCTAATAAATTAGAAATTTTTTTATTAGGTATGCTATAATTCTAGGTAAGGATATATTCCTTATTGGTCGTTAGAGGCCGTGTATGAGTAATCATACGGACTTGAATGTCGTACCATCGAATGGAGACATTTCAAGAGCTTGTTGATGCAGGCGACGAGCGCAACCTTATGCTTTTTGGGCGAAGGTTGCGTTTTTAGTTTATAGTAATAGTCCACAAGATGATTGGGCCCCGCCGCTTGTTGTCGAATCATGTTCATCATAATAAAATACAAATTTTTTCGGGCCTTCGGATTCCCATGTTTATTCATGTGTTCTTTGGCTGTATATTTTCCAGATTGATATCTTCTGGTATCAACACCGACGAAAGCATTCAATTGCTTATGAGAAGAAAAACGCCGAATATCCCCTAATTCACCAATAATGAGTCCTGCAGAAAGTTCACCAATTCCAGGGATACTTTGATAGAAATCAAATTCTATTGTTTGTTTCGCAATTTCAACTAGCTGTTTGGCGAGTTGTTCTTTTGTTACAAGCAATTGTTTCAATTGTTGGGCATAATACACGACTTTTTGAACAGAAATACTTTGTCCAGATTCTGCTGGATAAGAATTTTGCGCAAGTGAAAGTAAGGTTTGTGCTTTAGCCAAGGCTTTTTGATCGGAGATTTTTTTATCCGTATTTTTCTTTAACACATTTTTTACCTTAGTTTGGCTTAAGTGTGCCAAGTAATCAGGGTGGGGGAAAAGTTCGACAAGATTCAAGGCGAGTTTTGATAACCTGTTCGTGAAAAGTGTTTCCAATTCTGGGAAAGTCAATTGTAAAGCGGTATGCAGGTTCATTCTCGTGCGTTTAATGTCCCTTTCAATTTGTTGATAAAAGCGTGCAAAATCGCGTGTTTGTTTATAGACTTCTGTTTGAGATTGTTTTTGTTTCCGCAAAAATTGACCGTGTGTTTGTGCCAGTCGATGGGCATCTTGTTTATCCGTTTTGACTGAACGTAAGTCAATATTCAGTTGTTTTTTCGCTTCTAAAGGGTTTAATAAACAATAGGCGAAATGATTCTTTTGACAAAAAGTTTCAATGACTCTTGAATAAACCCCCGTTGCTTCAAAAACGATTTGTGGTCGTTCTGGAAGAGCATAAATTTCTTGAAGAAGTGCATTGAAATGTGTTTTATCGTGAAGAATTTCTTGTTCAAAAAGACAAGTATTTTCATGATAAATAACGACATAACTTTTTCCCATTGAGACATCTAAAGCAAGTACATACATAATTTTCATCTCCTAAGAAGTGTTGAAAGATTCTTCACTGCTTCATTTCGTTCCTAATTTCCTTTACACGGGCTCGAAGCCCCAACATACTTAAACCAGGTTTTAAAATGACAGTGAAGAAGACCATTTTTTGTTTGGGACTCGTAGTCCAAGAAAGTGTGGTCGGTCTTTCTTTCACAACCAACTATACGCTTAAAAGAGCGTTAGAGGGTAATTTCATCCGTCGATGAATTTACCCTCTAATCTTAGTATGTTTTTTAACTCAATCGTTCGTTCCATTAACCAAACATTCAAAAGTATCTTCTTATAGCATTGGCATAATC
>NZ_WWVR01000085.1 GCF_009883055.1 Blautia sp. BIOML-A1
TATGTCTCGGGATTTTGGCAAAAAACATGCCAAAACGCCTCGCGGGATACTACCTTCTGAATAGTTACTCGATTTTACTTTGCAGTCTCTCAAACGCTTCTCTGCTCTCTTTCCATGCCTTCGGTGTACCACCGATGATCGAGCAGCCTTCATGAAGCGTGATCGGACTTCCGTCGATCTGTGTGATCACACCTCCTGCCTCTTCCAGGATCACGGAGGCCGCCGCATAATCGTATGGCTGAAGCTTAAGTTCCAGATAAACCGTATTGCTTCCGGATGCTGCACGACAGAGTCCCAGCGCTGCGGAACCACCGCAGCGGATAGAAAGGCTGTTCTGGAACATCTCTTTCACCACGCGGAACAGCCAGTCTATACCGGCCTCATTATACCGTGCACAACCAAATTCAACAATTCCCTCTGTCACGGATTTATCTGCGAGATAAAGCCGTCTGCCATTAAGATAGCTTCCTTTACCACGAATTGCGACATACATTTCATTGATATATGGATGATAGACAAAACCAGCGATCATCTTCTCCTTATGAGCCAGACCTACGGAGATGCAGCTGTGATGATAATCAAACATAAAGTTCGTCGTGCCATCGATCGGATCTATGTAAAAGGTAAATTCACCTTCTGCCTCCGCACCCGCGTTGCCCTCCGTATCTTCCTCGCCAAAGAAAGCCGCCCCCGGCAGGATTTCACTGAAACCTCTGATCAGGAATCTCTGTATTTCCATATCATAGTCCGTGCAGAAATTTGCCAGTCCCTCTTTCTGGTGAACCATGGCATCCGACGGTCTTGCCCTGACCATTTTCTTTCCGGCATCGCGGATCAGGCGCTCAATCGCACGATATCTTGCATCCATTCGTTCCTTCGAATCTTCTTTGATCTCAGGTGTGGCATTTTCTCCCATTGCTTCCGATACAGAACAATCCATGGACGGATTCTCCTGCATTTCATATGTGCCGAAAGATTTCTGCTCCTCATCCGCGGATCTCCACGGCGTTACATCCCAGCCGCCAAACCTGCGGATCGCTCCCTCGATTTTTCGACGTACACGGTCAAAGCCCCAGTACCAGATACCACCGAGGAGTCCACCAACGGTATTAAAGAACAGATCTGTAAGCTGAAAGGTTCCAAGCTTGAAGAACAGCTGGCTGAACTCTATTCCAAGGGAAAACAGAAAACTGATCTTAAAGCTTAAAATCAGCACATCCTGAATACTTTTTTCTTTGAAATGTTCTTTCTCTTCTCCTGCCCAGAGCAGCAGAACCATAAAAGGCAGAAAGAGAACAAGATTCTCAAAATTCTCTGTATAAAGATTTCCATCATTATATAATCCCCAGATACCAAGCACATGATCGAGCGGATTTCCCCAGATGCTCCGGCACAAAATTGTCCGAAACAACATCATTCCAACATAAAATGCCAGAAAGAAATGCCGTCTGAACCAGGCACTTGTCTGGAAATTCCGGATCCATGCCCGAACCACCGGACCGGCTCCCTGCTTTCGTCCAAGCATATAAACACACATGACAAGTGCAGCCAGCAAAAGGGATGCACCTGCCGTCTGATAAAAAGCAGCCAGTATATCTGCAAGGATTTTTACAACAATTTCCATAATATTTCACCTCCATTTATTCATGCACAATAATTTGCGTTCAACCTGAGTCTTTATTGCAATGCTTTTCTTGTCAGTTCATAACTGTTCAGTACCCCCACAGTTATGAGTCAAAATGCATTCCAAATCACCTTCGGTGATGGCATTTTGCCTTGTATGTCTCGGGATTTTGGCAAAAAACAT
>NZ_WWVR01000027.1 GCF_009883055.1 Blautia sp. BIOML-A1
CTCGGGTCGATGTTCAGTGCATTACCCTGGAAGATATGGTTGTCGATCATTGCTGCAAGAAGGTTGTTTGCTGCACCGATCGCATGGAAATCACCTGTAAAATGAAGGTTGATGTCTTCCATCGGAACTACCTGTGCATATCCGCCGCCTGCTGCGCCGCCCTTAACACCGAATACCGGTCCGAGGGATGGCTCACGAAGTGCTACCATAACGCTCTTGCCAAGCTTCTGCATACCATCAGCAAGACCTACGGTTGTAGTGGTCTTTCCTTCACCTGCCGGTGTCGGGTTGATCGCGGTTACGAGGATCAGCTTGCCGTCCTTTTTGTCACTTTCTTTCAGAAGATTGTAGTCGATTTTTGCTTTGTATTTACCATACTGCTCCAGATATTTGTCATCAATACCTGCTTTCTCTGCAATCTTGGTAATCGGCTCCATTGTGCACTCCTGTGCGATTTCGATGTCACTTTTGAATCCCATAATATTACCTCCCGCGTTTTATTTTTATTATATACAATGAGGATTTCCCTCTTTTTGTATTCAGAGGTCTGACATGGTAAAGATCAGATCACTTTTGCAAAGGATTTAAGTGATCCGATGATCACATCTCCCATAACGGCCATGTCTTCCGCCTGGAAGGATACTGGGAAATTATCGGAAAACAGGATCTGTGAGGACGGTGGAAATTCATCATCACCCTCCCACAGGATCATCTGTACCAGATATCCCGGAAAGATTTCAAGCTGGTATGCAATATCGCCATGTGCTACAGGAACACAGTGGATATGCTCCATGATCGCCTGAAAATCCTTAATACGGTTTCCGTAGGAGAAAGCCAGACGCTTGATGCATCTGCCGTCAAACTGTCTTAAGTAGACCTCTCCCCACGGCATCTCGCGATAAGTCTTGAATTTACCGGTGCCACTCGATGCGGCACCATTCAGCAGAAAACGGATGGTCAGAGTTCTGGCATACACCATAGTTTCCAGAGGGTAGAATCCCATATCATCTGCTTCGTGGGTAATCTCAAATTCCGGCCAGGAAATAAAATATACTGTCCCGAGGAATTTCAGAGTAAAGAGCTTCTGCTCTTTGTCATAGGAAATTCCAAGTCTCTGAGCGATCTCCTCCGGATCCGCGGACTGATACTGCTGCAGATAATGTTCCCATGGAAGACGTTCTTTGCTGTCTTTATCATAGCCTAATTTATCTCCCACGGATTCATTTCCGACAGTTTCTGCCTGATTTGTCTTTATGTCTTTTGCGTCAGAACTCATAATTCACCTCTAAAATTTTAAGTATTGTCATATCCACGAATCGCTCCACCATTACACAGCTTCACGCTTCCAGGATATCATCTCTGCTGTACATTCGGGAACATAGACGCATCTGTATGAGGAATGAAGCATGCTCCTACGAATTCATCCATATAGGTCGGAACGGTAGAAAGCTCCATATATGTCATATTCGATGCCAGTTCGTAAGTCTTTTTCTCTGCCTGTGTGGAAAGCAGCATCAGATATGCACCAGTCAGGGATGAGTTTCCGATGTAGTGGAATTTTTCCAGCGGCACATCCGGGAACATTCCGATATTGACAGCATTCTGCATATTGATACCGCTGCCGATACCACCGGCAACATAAACGTCATCGATCATGGATACATCAAAGTCCAGAGAAGACAGCATTGTGCGGATTGCTGAGAAAATTGCTCCCTTGGCACGGATAAAGTTGTCAATGTCTACCTCTGTGATCTCCACATCTTTGGCAGAACCGGCTTCCTCCTCAAAGGCAATCACATAGCTTCCCATTCCATAATGGTCATGACGGACTCTCTTTCCTTCCCGGACAAATTTGCCCTTCGGATTGATGATTCCTGTCATATAAAGCTCACTGATCACATCGATAATACCGGAACCGCATAAACCAACCGGTTTGGTTCCCGGATCACCGACAACCCTGTAGGTCGGCTCCATGGTTTCTTTGTCGATGGTGCACGCCTCGATCGCACCGTCTGTCGCACGCATACCACAGCTGATATCTCCGCCCTCAAATGCAGGACCGGCAGAGCATGCACAGCTCATCATAAAGTCAGAATTTCCAAATACAAGTTCTCCGTTGGTACCAAGGTCTATGAACAAAGAAAATTCTGGTCTGTTCCAGATCATGCTCACCAGAGTACCTGCAGTGATATCTCCACCCACATAGCTTCCGATATTCGGAGCAATGATGATGTGAGCGTCTTTATTAATTTCAATGTTCACATCTGATGCAAACATGGAATTTGTCTTAAAGAATGCCGGAATATACGGTTCTGTACGAAGATAGTCCGCATTGATCCCTGCAAACAGATGATTCATAGTTGTATTGGATGCCACGCACATACGATATATCTGCTCTTCCGGGAAATGAATGCTTCTGCACATTTCGTGGATCATCGGATTGATCGTCTCACTGATCACAGCATCCTGGAGTTTCTTGATTCCGCCCGGTTTGGTCGTCTCAATGATACGGTTGATGACATCCGCACCATAACGAATCTGTCCGTTTCCGGCGGAACCTTTGGCAAGGATTTCTCCTGTTGCCATATTGATAAGTACGGCAGAAACAGTTGTTGTACCAATATCTACTGCCAGTCCGCCCATAACAACATCTTCTTTGCTGTCAAAGATGTCATACACAAACATATCATCCGGTGTAACACGTACAACACATTTTACCGAAAATTTCGCTGCTCGGAGTACATCCGGCAGTTTACGAAGAACAGCATACGGAACCCGGATTCTTTTCAGATTCATAAATTTCCGAAGTGCTCTTGTCAGTCGCTCAACATCCGGCATCGTATCATCCAGAGTCGGCTCAGACATCTGGAGTTCTACGACTTCCAGACTGTTTCTCAGCTGAATACCTGTTGATTCAACCTCAGATTTTGCTTTTTCAAAAATTGCAATTTCTTCTTTGGAACTTAAATCGGCAACCTTCATTCTGCTCTTGTACGCAGAAGCGATATCCGGCACCAGTACTTCCACGTCAGCACTGATCTTGCTCATGCAGGCAAGACGCCATCCCTTCTCAAATTCCTCGTCTGAAATATGAAGTGTCTTTTTTGAGTCCAGTTCCCCGCCTTTTAACTGCACCCTACATTTTCCGCAGGCTCCATTACCGGAACACGGTGCATCGATTGCAACATTGGCACCACGTGCAACCTCAAGCAGATTATCCCCCGCATTGGCAAATACTTCTACCTTACTGCCATTTTCAAATGCAAACGTTACCTTAAACATATGGTAACCACCTTTCTCGCCTCGTGAATACTATAGTCCACACCTGTGGCGTTGGGAGTTAGACTTATAAAAAAAGCCAGAGGCCGCGAAGCCTCCAGCCTTTTATTCTTTACAGCCATATAAAAGTCGGACTGATTAGATTTCCAGATAGGAATCTGCGTACAGGTAGTTGTTTTTGATGATATCACAGGATTTGATTGTTTCCATCAGACGCAGGTCGTTAGGGTTAACGATTGCGGATGTAAGTCCCTGCATCATAGCCATAGCTACCATAGCGGAGTCCATGATCGGACGGATGTGTTTCGGCATACCGTTGGAGTTGTTGGAAAGACCACCGGTGCTCTTCATTCCCATGTCAGAGATCATTTTGATGAACTCAAGAACTTCCATCTGTTTGTCCTGCATTCCTTTGATAACCAGGAACAGCGGGTCGAACCACATATCGTTCTCAACGTCCATGCCATGCTCCATACCTCTTTCCATAAGAGTCTGCATGTACATCATACGCTCATCATTGTCTTTTGCAATTCCTTCGCCGTTGCAAAGAGCGATAACGATTGCATCGTTAGCTGCTGCAACATCAACATAGCCGATTCTTCCTGCTGCATCGGCAGAGTTTACGATCGGTTTTCCTTTGGAACGGTTGTATACGGAGATACCAGCTTCGATAGCTGCGATGTTGGAAGTATCCAGTGCCAGCGGAACATTGTCGAAGTTGCTCTGCAGAAGCTCTACAGCCCATTTCATCAGTTCCGGTCCATCATTCTCAGCTGGTCCGATGTTTACATCAAGATATGTAGCACCTGCGTCAAGCTGCTGTTTTGCTCTTTTGAGGATCGGCTCAGGATCTCTCTCTGTGAATGCTTTATTTACTGCTGGTGCTGTTGTGGAAAGTCTCTCTCCAATTGTAACAAATTTTCCCATACCTGTGTATCTCCTTTTCATAGTTTTATAAATGCCCGGAGGCAAGCCTGATGCGGCCTCCGGCATATTTTGTTGGCAATTATGCCTGCATATCTTTTAAGAATTTCACAAGCTGTACTGCTTCTCTAGGTCCTACGATGATCTCCCATCCCGGAAGTTTAGCTTCAAGGTCGCCCTTGAGAACTGCTACTTTACCTGGGATAACGAGCTTACGGCATTTAACCTTCGGCTCAACTTCTGTCTTGATGTACTCAGAGATGCTGGTGCTGGAGAATTTACCAGCTGCCCAGGATGTCAGTACGGAAAGTCCGCCTGCATCGTTGATAACCAGGTTAAGCGGAACACCGGAACGCTCCAGCTCGCCGGAAACTACGAAGTATGTAAGAGCAAAGTCTACGGTTGTAACAACGAGAGAGTTCTCGTCTGCACCGTTGAGTGGGTAGATACCCGGCTCTACTTTCATCGGCTTCTGCGGGTCTGTGTAAACGTTCTGACGAAGACCAAACAGCGGAAGTGCCTCTGCATAGGTCATCTGCTCCATAACGATGATGGAACCGTATTTCATTGTGAATACGGAAGCAAGTGCTGCCTGTAAATGATGATCACCTCTGGCAATTTTAACCAGGTTTACGATGGACGGATATCCAAATGTTCTATCCTGGTCTTTCAGAGCTGCACGACGAACCTGTACAGTGTTTGCAAAGGTTTCTTTGATGTCAGCGCCTGTTGTGTCAAGAACAAGGTTCTTGTTGCCAAGTTTTTCAAGAGCTGCTACGGTGTCATAGAGCTCGTTTAAGTCTTTTCCGGATACTCCGAGAACTACTCCAGCTTCTGTAGCAACAGCGTTCATTGCCTCATAGTTGGAAGCGTTTGCTCCGTTGAGAACCGGTTTTCCGTCCTTGCATACTTCAAGAGCTGCTTTTGCGATTTCAGGATCTGTACATCCAAGAACGAGAGTTCTTCCCAGACCATTTGCTTTTTCTACCAGTGCTGTGTATTTTGCAGCATCAGCACCTTCGCTGCAGTTTACATATACAAGTTCTACATGCATTCTCTCACCGATACGGTCATAGTCTACATGTGGGATTGCTGCAAGTTTAGCCTCAACCTCTGCGTCATCCATGCATGTGCACAGAGCTACAGCGTATCTCGGTTTGCTTACAAATGTTTTTTCGTGTCTGAACAGAACAGTTTCTCCTCCGAGAGTAAACTCTGCATCGCCTGTTCCGATTTTGATTGTCTTCATCGGCGGAGCAGTTGCCTCAGACAGGGAAGCCAGTGCTTCATCAGACATATGTGGACACTGCTCAATCTGCATTGCGCCCTGTGCAACTTTCATGGAGAAAGCCATACATGTCGGACATCCACATTCCTTACAGTTTTTCTTTGGTGTTAATTTAAAAATCTGAATACCATTCAGTGCCATAGCTATTTATTCCTCCTATTATTCCTTACGCAAGTGCTTTGATCAGTTTGGAAATTGTCTTAACAGATTCCGGATGTCTTAAGATTACGGCATCAGAACCAGCAGCAAGGTCTGCTGCTGCAGTCATAACTTCCATGTCGATTCCACGCTCGTCTGCTGATCCCCATTCAGGCATATCAGCTTCAGAAGCTGTAGCTTCTTTTACTGCCCATGTTTCTGCGGATACAGGAGTAATAATTGGCATCTGCAGCATATTGTCGTTCTGACCTAATGCTGCACCTTTGATACGGTCCATAGTGGAAACTACGTACTCATATCCGTAACCAGCTGCTGCACTGCCGATGTTCATAACGATCTTCTTCGCATCAACACCAAGCTGTGTAGTAACAACGTTTAACTGTTTTGCAAGGTTGATATCAACGGCTGACTCAGCACCAACGATCTGATTGTAAGCAAGACCTGCTGCTGCACCGATTGCTTTGTAGTTTTCTTCTTTTTCGGAAAGAAGAAGTGCATTTCTTCCCTGAAGAACCTCTGCAACTTTCGGAAGAAGTTCCGCATCCTTCTCCACGTTCTTGCAGCCTTCTACAACGAGTGGACAGTCGATAGCTGCTGCCACTTCTTTAACAACCTCGATAAGTTCTTCAACAGATTTGTTTGCTCCATTCGGGTCTCCACCATCCAGGATAAGAGCAACAAAATCAGCTCCTTCAATAGCTGCTGCTTTCTGAGCGATCTCAGCCATTGTAGTAGCTCCTTCATAATAAGCTTTTACGCCTTCAGAGAATTCATCCAGTCCAAGGTCAGAGATCTCAACACCAATTTTGGCTGTGTTCTCTGTTGGTGCATCAAAAGTATAGAACGGGAAAGAATTTTCTCCACCGATTGTCACAGTCTTATCTCCGCTTCCGATTGTGACAGCGTTAATCTTTGCATTAAATTTCTGTGGTTTCTGATTAAACGGCATTTCTCATAAGCCTCCTCTTAATTATTAATTACTCAAATTGCATATAGCATTATACTACATAAAATTACCAGTTACAAGTAACATGGCGTATTTATGTTAAAAATATATCAAAAATAGTTACCTGTGCAAACGACTTGCACTGTCACAGAGATAAACCCTGAATTTTCCTGCGTAAACCTTAAAACTCTCTCTCAGCTCGTTGCTTACGCAACTTTACGCTGCGATTCGAGTTTCAGATAAACTCTGAATTTTCCTGCGTGAACCTTAAAATTCTCTCTCAGCCCGTTGCTTACGCAACTTTACGCTGCGATTCGAATTTCAAGGTTAAACCCCCGGGTCAGGAGTGCAAGCACTCCTGGCCCTCGAGGGGTTTACATCATTGGGTCCATTGCAAGTGCCGGATGGCCTTTTTCGGTAAGGAATGCTACCAGTGTCTCCGGATCTTCTGCTACGGTCTCATCACCGATCATATCTGTGAAGTTTTCGATTCCGTAGAGTTCCTGAGCTGTCTTATTCAGACGGTCAGCAACGAATTCTTTCAGTTCCTTCGGCATCCATACGATACGTTCGATACCGCCCTCGGCCTTCATGAACTTCTTGGAGGAGATGAAATGTTTTCCATGTCCCATGAATCCAGGAGTCTGAACACCGCCGCCTGTCATAGAAGCCATTTCAGGGAAGGTCATACCAAGTGGTGTCATACCAGCATACTCACGGTTTGCGATAACAACACCGTTGGAGAATGGCTCGATACCACAGATACATTCGAAGCATCCACAGGATGTCATCGGGTCCTGCATAATGGAGTACAGAGTAACGTGCTCCAGAGCACCCTGTGAGAATTTCTGAACTGCTTCATCAACGTCTTCGTAAGAACCAAGGTTCTCATCGATCGGACGTTCTTTTGTGATTACCTGGCAAGGTCCATTAGGATCAAGCTGATGAGTAGCTTTTGCATCCAGCCATGAAACAGCACCGCAAAGACCAAGTCTCTCTGGTGTTACTACGCAGACATGGCTCGGAGAGAATGCCTGGCAGAGGATACAACTGTAGTATACATCTACAGATTCGTCTGTCAGAGTATCAAGACGCTCATCACGTTTGTCAAAGATCGGGATTGCAACTTCATGACGGATTCTTGTACATTCTGCCGGATCTGTATAGATAACAACTTCGCATTTGTCAACAACTGCGTCAAACTCATTTTTAACAGAAGCGTAAAGAACTTCACCGATGTGTTTGATCTTGAATCCTGCGTTGAATGCATCAATGCTGATACGGATACGCTGCATATCACGCTGTCCTGTATGGTATACACCCTCGATGCAGTTGATGTAGTTGTGGAATTTACGCTCGATAACCGGTTCAAAGTCTGGCTGCATGTTCTTGCCTGCAACTTTAACAATATATGCGATGCTGTTCTTGCTTCCAAGTTCCATGTCATCTACTTCCGGTCCGACTACTGTGATCTTGTGGTCTTCAATTTCAGAAGCATCACAGGTCTGTACAAGCTCTGCACAGTCTACACGGGAACCATCGAATTCAACCTGCATATCTTTACGACGGATGATCTCACCTTCGAATGCAGATGCGAAGGAAACCGGGATATCGATGTTTGTGATCTTGATCTTGATGTCACGTGCTTCAAGAGATGTAGCATTGAATTTGCTTACGTCTTCCTGAACGATCAGGCTCTTCGGTACACGGAAGATATTCTCTGTTTCGTTTGTAACTACCGGGAATCCAAGTGCGATGGCACCTGCACCACAAGCTACGATCACGTCATCCAGAGGTTTGAATGCGTTAACGAATGCCGGTACACGGTCCATTGTATATTTCATCAGTGTGCCTGCATCTCCAGGTGTTACGTTACCGAAGATCAGGGCTGCACGAAGTGCTACGGATACTACATGGATAACTGCTGTAACGTCTTTGCCAAGCGGGATAACACGTACGTTTGCGCCTGTCTTCATTCCTGCTTCTGCAACCTGGTCGATGATTCCGCCAACCAGTGTTACCAGGATACCCTGCGCCTGATAACTCTTAACAAGAGCAACACCTTCTTCTACGGACGGAGCAGATCCGAGGATTACAGCTACACCAGGGATATCTCCTGTTACAAGCGGTACACCAAGCTCACGGATCACAGCATCTGCAAGATGTCCGTAGCATGGTTCTTCGTATGGTACTGCACCATCGAGATATTTCAGAACTTCGATGAACTCTGCGCAGAGTGCTGTAGCAACACCTGACATGAATGCATCATTTAATCTTTTTTCTCTTGTCATCAGAGTTTTAACAACGCCAAGAGCTTCTTTTAATTCTTTTAATGTTGTAACTTTTGTTCCTGTTACAGCGTAGTAACAAGGAAGGCTGTATGCGGTGTTCGGGAAGCTGACAGCTTTGTCTTCGCCAAATTTAGCGATTGCTCCATCGATAGCACCCTCTGTTAAACCATATACAGCATCGTTTCCGCTGAATACTCTATCAAATAAAGTCACGTTAATACCTCCTGTTTTTAAAGACTTGAATTCTGATCAATCTTTTCTTTTATTTTTGTGATTTCTGCTGTTACAGTCTCGCTGAAATCATAAGGGGATTTACCCTGACGGTCAGCATCGATAACCTCCGTATTATAATGGAGTATGCCAAGAAGGTCTTCTGCCGGGATTCTGGAACGGATAAATTCCTCATCCTCTGTGTTTCTGACCTTGTTTGCCACAACCTTAACCTGTGCTACTCCAAGGTCACTGGCAAGACGCTTGACATTTTTGTATGTCTGTACACTTCTTGCACCCGGTTCGATCACTACGATAAATGCGTCAACTCCCTCTGTGGTTCCTCTGCCGAGATGTTCCAGGCCGGCTTCCATATCAAGAATCACCACATCTTCTCTTCTCAACACCAGATTGTTAATAATACGTTTCAGCATTACATGCTCCGGACATACACATCCGCCGCCGCCTGTCTCGACAGTTCCCAGGACAAGGAGCCGTACGCCGTTGCAGACCTTACCGTATTTATCCGGAATATCGTCTACCTTTGGGTTCAGATGATAGAACTGATTTCCTGCAGTTGCTCCTGTACGTTCCTCCACAAGCTTACGCATTTTGGAGATCGGCACGATAGAATCCAGTGTTTCTTCATCAAATCCCAGCGCCAGGCCAAGATTTGCATCCGGATCCACATCTGCTGCAAGTACCGGTCTGCCCTCTGCTGCATACAACCTCGCGAGCGTTGCTGCAAAAGTAGTTTTGCCTACGCCGCCTTTTCCTGTAACTGCTATTTTCATTTTATGTCATCCACCTTTTATTACAATTTTAGATTACAGCAGATTAGATTCCTAATGCTGTTCTCTTTTCTTCAATTCTTTCGATCATCAGATCAACTAATTTCTCGATATCAGTTTCTACTGTGTAAGCAGCACCTGTCCATTTTCTTGTTCCTTCTGTAAGAAGTTCAGCCATCTCTGAAGAACCGGAAACATATGGATCAACACCAAGGAAGGTATCAATACCAGTACCTACTACGTAGTTACCGATGGATACAGCTTTTTCAGACATCCACTCAGGAGCACATCCGACTACCGGAAGCTGATTGATCTGAAGTCCTGAATCTTTTGCAAGTTCTGCAGCCAGGATCATCATACGGGAGATATCTACACAGGATCCCATGTGGAGTACCGGCGGGATATCAGCCAGTTCACAGACACGTTTCAGACCTGCACCGCAGAGTTCTCTTGCGGATTTGTCCATCAGACCAGCTTTTGCAGCTGCCTGTGCAGAACATCCGGAAGCGATGATGATGATATCGTTTGCGATACATTTCTTCATTAATTCGATATGTGCGTAGTCAGGACGGATCTTCGGGTTGTTACATCCAACCATAGCAACAGCACCACGGATAACGCCGGAAGTGATGCACTCAAGTAACGGTTTGGTTGTTCCTGTTACATCAACCTGAGAGTTTGTAACACCGTCAAGAACTTTAAGGATTGCTTCTACGGAGTAACCAACAGTAGCTTTCTGTTTCAGCTGCGGGATATGTACAAGCTCTGGTTTTCTGTTCTTGAAGTTATCGATAGCCATCTTAACGATTGCTTTTGCGTTTTCTCCTGCTGTCTCAGCGTTGAATCTGATAAATTCAGAATCCGGCATCTGAGCGATCGGAGAAGTTGTGATAAATTTGGTGTGGAAGCATTTGCTCAGAGGTCCTAATGCAGGGAAGATACACTGAACGTCAACTACGATTGCTTCGCAGGCACCTGTCAGTACTACGTTTTCCTGCTGCAGGAAGTTACCAGCCATCGGAACACCACGACGCATAGCTACTTCGTTTGAAGTACAGCATACACCGGAAACTGTGATTCCTTTAGCTCCTACGGATTTTGCATAATCGATCATTTCTTTGCTGTCTGCATATTCACAGATCATCTCAGAAAGGCTCGGGTCATGGCCGTGTACAACGATGTTTACGTTTTCTTCAACCATTACACCAAGGTTAGCTTCTGTATCAATCGGCTTCGGAGTTCCGAACAGCACGTCAGAGAACTCTGTTCCCATCATGGAACCGCCCCATCCATCAGCCATACCGCAGCGAAGGGACTGTTTTACAAGTGCTTCCGGAAGGGAAGAACATCCCATATGAGCCATATGCATGGAACTTGCAACCTCACGGTCGATAGCACGAGGTGCGATTTCGTTCTCGATCAGTTTTTCTTTCTGTCCTGCAGGCATCCTGTCAAGGAATCTCTGATATCCGAATGGTTTACCATATTCCATCAGACCGATCTCAGCCATCTCATGAGCCAGATCATAGATATCTTTTCCTTCTGTTTCTACGCCCCATTCTTTTGCGATACGAAGCAGTTTCTCAGGGTCTTTTACCTTATAGTTTCCGTCTTCTTTTGCACAGTACAGTGTGTGGCAGATCTCACGACCGTGATCAGAATGAGTTGCTGCACCGCCTGCTGTGAATTTCAGGAAGTTTCTTCCTACGATACCATGTGCGTCACATCCGCAGATACCTCTCGGAGCCTTAGGTGTGATACGGCATGGTCCCATAGCACAGATTCGACAGCAGATACCCTGCTCGCCGAACTTACAGTGTGGAGTCTGGTTCTTTACACGAAGCTGCCAAGCGTCTGCGCCTACCTTTGCGCCAGTTTCCAACAGTCTGTTGGTAGCAGCTTCAAATTCTTCCACTGTAGTTAATTTGAATTCACTCATTATAGACCTCCTTTGATGATACATGAATGAGTCATGTATTTTTACCTTTCTATAAAGTTTTATATAATAACCCGCAAGACAGAACCCATCCCCGCCCATGGGTTATTTCCTGTAAAAAATGCTGCCGGATATTGACAGATTCCGGCATATTCTGTAATACTTCTCCGCTTTGTCAGCAGAGAAAACGTAAGTTCCCAGCTGCCGCTCCCTGCTCTTTGCAGTGACAGAAGGGGACTTACTCGATTCAATTATAAGTCTAATTTACCGGCGATTTCTCTCAGTGCTTTCTTGACCGGATTATCCTCCGGAAGGCTTGCTGTAGGTTTACCCTCACAGTCATATTCATAGACGGCATCATCCTGAGGTACCACACCCAGAAGATGAAGTCCCTGGTTTGCGATCTCCTCCTTGATTCCCTCGTTCAGTTCGCCCTTCGGTGCCCGGTTGACGATCAGTCCCACCGTGCTCGGTTTCATATTGCATTCTTCGATCAGCTTCGCGATCCTTCCGACAGCCTGGATTCCTCTGCGTGAGCAGTCGCTCACCAGGATCGCTGTCTGCATGGACGGAAGAACACCTCGGCTGATATGTTCCATACCCGCCTCATTATCCACTACAATATATGGATAATGGTTCTGGTATTTCGCAAGCTGTGCCTGAAGAAGACCATTTACGTAACAGTAGCATCCCTTGCCCTGCGTTCTGCCCATTACAAGCAGATCAAAATCATCCTCCTCAACCAGTGCATCCTCAAATCTCATTTCGGCATAATCTGCCTTGGTCATTCCTTTCGGGATCGGACTTTCCTTTGCGATCTCTGCCTGTGCAATCTCCTCACGTACGTCGCCGAGAGTTGTGTCAACCTTAACTCCGAGGACTTCATTCAGGTTGGAGTTTGCATCCGCATCCACTGCAAGGATCGGCCCTTTGCCCTGTTCGCAGAGATACTGGATCAGCATCCCGCATAAAGTAGTTTTACCTACGCCGCCTTTACCGGCGACGGCAATCACATGTGCCATATTAAAGAGTGCCTCCTACTCAATTTCCGCTTTTATTTCCGTGCAGCTGCCTTTTAGCTGCATCATCTGTTGCGTTCAGTCTTCACAGCAAAGCTTTACAATGCTGTTAGCCAGATCTACCATGAGGATACGTCCCTCTACAACACGCTCATCACCCATGATATCTCTGAGGATCAGTTTATTTCCATCTACGTCAATTCTGGATACATTTTTGAAAATAACAGAATTATCGCTTTCTTTATATACCGTTGCAAGACACATATAAGTCATCCCTTTCTGTTGTGTTGTGTCATTCAGTATTGCTGCTGTTACATAGTATTATTTCATTTCTTCCTTAACAAGAGTCAGGGCAAGTCCCAAGCGCATATTACCCTTCTGGAAATCTGCCACAGCTTCTCTGATCGTTCTGGCTGAGCCTGTAAGCTCCATCTTCTCCAGGTTGTCTGCCATCTGATCGAGTTCTGCCGCATGATGCTCGTTATGCTGCAACATATAAGTCAGAAGTGCGATGGTTTCTTTCTTGCAGTCTCCGCCTTCGCAGGAACCGCAGTGACTCTGGTCTGCACATCCGCCTTCGTGGGTATGTGCATGCTCGCCATCTCCATGAGAATGGGAGTGTGTATGGGTCACACCGTCCGCATGTGTGTGTTCATGGGTATGTCCCTCTGTATGCTCATGTCCGTGCTGGACAAGATTTCCGTTTTCATCTTTGATCAAGTGCATTGTGTCTGCTCCTTTCTGCACGAATTCCTGTCCCTCCGTTTATTGTTTCCCACGTTCACAGGCAGATATTCTGTCTTAAACGTAACAAACTTATGACAAGAATTTATCAATTAAACTTATTATACATCTTTTTTTCTCGTTTATCAAGGAGATAATATGAAAAATTCCACAAAAACGAAGAGGTTAGGCATTCTTTTTTTTACGTTTTTTCAAGTCATTTTGTTGTTTTAGTTGTTACATAAATAACGCATATGTCTTTTTTTTAACGTTGTTTATATTTCATTATTTCCTAGCTTTTTGCACATACTGTATCAAATTTTTAATATATTTGATGTTCTTCTTTCACATTTTCATGTTATAATATATAAAAATTTTCAAAAAAGCAAGCAAGGAGGATACACTTTGACTACTTCCGTATTCTTAAATAACGACAGAACCATGCCGCTTCTGGGACTTGGTTTATATAAAGCAACTGCCGATGATGAAGCTGAGAATGCCATTGCCGCAGCAGTAAAGAATGGCTATCGTCTGATTGACACCGCTTCTGCATATAAAAACGAAGAGAATGTCGGACGCGGCATTGCACGGTGCGGCATTCCGAGGAAGGATCTGTTCATAACCACCAAGATCTGGAACAACGCTCAGCGTCTCGGAGATGTCGATGGTGCTTTTCAGCGAAGTCTGGATCGCCTCGGTCTTGATTACATTGATCTTTATCTCATTCACTGGCCGGTTCCGGGCTGTTATCTGAGCACCTGGAAGGAAATGGAGAAATTCCTCGAATCCGGCCGTGCCCTTTCTATCGGTGTCAGCAATTTTGAGATTCGTCATCTCGAAGAGCTCCGCAAGGTATCCGGTATTGTCCCTGCGGTAAATCAGATTGAATGTCATCCTCTCTGTTATCCGAAGGAGCTTATTGAATACTGTCAGGCAAATGGGATCCAGGTGCAGGCCTATGCCCCTCTGGCACGAGGTGCTTATCTGGATAATGATATTCTCTGCGTCCTTGGCACAAAGTATGCACATACTCCTGCACAGGTCGGTCTTCGCTGGGCCGTCCAGAAGGGAATCTCCGTTATTCCGAAATCCGTTCATCCGGACCGCATTGCTTCCAATGCACGGATTTTTGACTTTGAGATCGAGCAGGAAGATATGGATCTTCTTGATACACTTAACGAGAACTTCCACAGTGCCAGCATTCCGGAGGATCTGCGGGATATTGTTTTCTGATAGTTTTGTCTGCGATATTCCGATATGATTTCTGTCAGGATCACACAGCACGTCAAAAGCCGATGAGCAGAACTTACAACTGTCTCATCGGCTTTTATTGTTATTCAAATCTTATATAGCTTATCTTCTGATAAAGCCATCTATTCTGTCTTTATACTGTTCTTTACCACGGAAGCATCGGTGTTTCCACCTTTTTGTCGCGAAGCATCAGATCTCTGACTGCATCTGCCGCCGGCTTGTTTTCAAACAGGACTTCGTTGACTTCCATGATAATCGGCATTTCTACCCCATATTTCTCGGCAAGACTTTTGGCTGCTTTGGCAGAATAAACGCCTTCCACAACCATCTTGACTTCATCCATTGCCTGCTGCATGGTATAGCCCTGTCCGATCAGGTAACCTGCCTTACGGTTACGACTGTGAACACTCGCACAGGTTACGATCAGATCACCGATCCCGGTAAGTCCTCCGAAAGTTTCCATGCGCGCTCCCATCTTTGTTCCAAGACGTGCAATCTCGGCAATCCCTCTTGTGATCAGTGCCGCCTTCGTGTTGTCACCATAACCAAGTCCGTCTGCTGTTCCTGCTGCAAGAGCGATCACGTTCTTAAGAGAGCCGCCAAGCTCTACCCCAAGCATATCCGGTGTCGTATATACACGAAATACTGGACTCATAAAAATCCCCTGAAGATACTCAGCTGTTTCCCGCTCAGGCCCGCTGATCACACAGGTGGTCGGGATTCCTCTTCCCACCTCTTCCGCATGACTCGGTCCGGAAAGCACATATACAGCTGCTGCCGGAATTTCTTCACTGATGATATCTGTCATCGTCATCAGTGTGTTCTCTTCGATTCCCTTGGCAACATTGACAATGATCTGCCCTTTCTTTACATCAGGTGCCATCAGTTTTGATGTGCTTCTGATATACGGAGACGGTACGGCCAGCACAAGCACTTCTGCTGTTTCGATGCAGTCTTTCAGGTCTGCTGTAATATCAATATCCTCCGGGATATGTACTCCCGGAAGCTTGGAAGTAAGCTCTCTTGTTTCCCTCAGAGCATCTACCTCTTCCTGAAATCTTGACCAGAGACGCACCTCATGTCCGTTATTGCTCAGAAGAATAGAAAGTGCAGTTCCCCAGCTTCCTGCTCCCAGTACACTGATTTTTGCCATATATCCTACCTACCATTTAACCTTTCTTTGATTTTCCAAGAAATACTTTATTTTCTTTTCCGTGTGCCAGCCTCACAATATTAGCCCTGTGTCTCCAGAACGCAAGACAGGTCAGAAAAGCCATCACCACATACATTTCCAGCGTATGTGAAGGGTTCATTCCATATCCGCCATTTTCACCACGCACGATCAGTGCGATCAGCGCAACCAGATAAGCAGTCAGCGAACACAGAGAAACATAATGTGTCAGGGCAAAGATCACAAAGAATACAACCGCACACAGAACAAACAATCTCCAGTCAAAAGCAAGCAGAAATCCCACGGAGGCAGCAATTCCCTTGCCGCCGCGGAATCCCAGATTTATCGGGAAATTGTGTCCGAGGACACATCCTGCTGCCGCATAGATTGCAAGCAGCGGCAGAATGTCTGACGCAGAATTTCGAAAAAAGAGACGTACAACCACGATCGCCAGTACACATTTCAGGCAGTCGCCAAGAAGTGTCATGGCACCGGCCTTCTTGCCAAAGGTACGGAGGGCATTGGTGGTTCCCGCATTGCCGCTTCCATGCTCGCGGATGTCTGTCTTATGCATTTTTCCAATAATATAGGATGTCTGAAACAGCCCAAAAATATAACCAATCAGAAGAGATACCAAACGTTCTGTCATTTTATCAGCTCTTTTCCCCGCGTTCACGGATAATAAACTTCAGTGGTGTGCCACGGAAACCAAATGCATCTCGAACTTTATTCTCGATATAACGGGTATAAGAGAAATGCATCAGTTCTTTGTCATTTACAAAGATAACAAATGTCGGCGGGCGTACGCCAACCTGTGTCATGTAAAAGATCTTGAGACGTTTTCCTCTGTCAGACGGCGGCTGCTGCATGGCAACGGCTTCGGAAAGAATCTCATTCAGGACACCTGTCTGAATACGAAGTGTCTGGTTCTCAATGACCGCATCGATTGTCTCAAACAGCTTCGGCAGACGCTGACCTGTTTTGGCGGAAATGAATACAAGTTCTGCATACGGCATGTACGCCAGCACTTCCCTGATACGGTTTGTGTGCTTGTAAATAGTCTTGTCATCCTTCTCAACTGCATCCCATTTATTGACTGCGATAATGACACCCTTACCACGCTCATGTGCGATTCCGGCGATCTTGGCATCCTGCTCGGTAACTCCCTCGGTCGCATCGATCACAATCACGACAACATGTGCACGCTCTACAGCCGTAACCGTACGAATTACGCTGTAACGTTCAATCTCTTCCTTGATCTTGCCCTTACGACGAAGACCTGCAGTATCAATAAAAATATATTCCTTGCCCTGCCATTTCACTTTCGCATCGACAGCATCACGAGTGGTTCCGGCAATATCAGATACAATCACACGATCCTCACCGAGAAGGCGATTGATGAGGGAAGACTTACCTACGTTAGGCTTACCTACAACGGCGATCTTCGGAATATCGTCGTCTTCTTCTGTATCAAGTCCTTCCGGAAATTCCTTGACAATTTCATCCAGCATATCACCAAGTCCGGTGCGGTTTGCTGCTGAAATCGGAATCGGTTCTCCAATGCCAAGATTATAGAACTCATAAACGTCCATCATATATTTCTGAACGCTGTCCACTTTGTTTACAACAAGAACCACTGGTTTCTGGCTGCGGCGCAGCATATCTGCTACCTTTGCATCAGAATCTACAAGTCCCTGCTGCACATCGGTAATAAACACGATCACATCCGCGGTATCAATGGCGATCTGTGCCTGCTCTCTCATCTGAGAGAGAATGATGTCTCCGCTGTCCGGCTCAATTCCACCGGTATCGATCATGGTAAAGGATTTATCCAGCCAGGTTACATCCGCATAGATTCTGTCACGGGTAACTCCCGGTGTATCTTTTACAATTGATATCATCTCGCCTGCCAGGGCATTAAACAATGTGGATTTACCGACATTAGGCCTCCCCACAATTGCCACTACTGGTTTGCTCATACATTTGTCTCCTTATCTGTTTTTTATTCTGAACGGGATCCAGTACCGAAGATACCAGATCTTCTCCGCCTTCATCTACAATTATGATCTCTCTTCCCAGAGCTTCTGAGATCTCCTCAACCGTCAGGTCATCCAGAAAGACATTCTCTCCGCTCCGCAACATGTTACATGGGATCAGAAGCCTCTCTCCCAGCTTACGCTTAAGAAGCTGTTCTTTCAGATCAGTGCCTGTGATCAGTCCGGAAACCGTGATCTTCTCACCGAAGAAATTATTTCTGATCGCGATCACCTCATATTCCAGTTTCGGATATTTCGTCGAGATTTTTCTCAGGCATTCTTCTATATAAGGTGCTGCGAGCTTACCGGTCGCAACGGTAACGGATCTCGATTTCTCATCACCCACACGCTTCTCTATTGCTTCCTGCACCTCGGTATCAAGAAGTCTCAGCATTCCCACTCCGTTCTCAAGCTGAAGATAGCCATCATAGCGTTCTTCCTCAGGAAGTGTCTGTCCTGCAAGGATATACCACTCATCCGAAGCATGAATGAAATGGATTCCATATTTCTGATACATTTTGTCCTGCCAGCGATGGATCTGCTCCAGAACCCGGATCGCATCCTCACGCTCGAAGCTCTCCAGCGGATAAAGCCCGTCACGGAATTTTGTCAGACCGACCGGTACCACGGACACGCTCTGAAGGACCGGTGCATATTCCGAAAGCTTCTCCAGGCTGTATTCCAGTTCTTCTCCGTCGTTGACTCCTTTGCACAGAACGATCTGCCCGTTCATGATGATCCCCGCTTCATAAAGCTGGTCTACTTTCTTGAGGGCATCTCCCGCAAAACGGTTGTGCAGCATTTTGCAGCGAAGCTCCGGATTCATTGCCTGAAAGGAAACGTTGATCGGTGACAGATGATATTTGATCACCCTTTGAATATCATCCTGACTCATATTTGTCAGTGTCACATAGTTTCCCTGAAGAAATGAAAGTCTGGAGTCATCGTCCTTAAAATAAAGGGTCTCTCGCATTCCCGGCGGCATCTGGTCAATAAAACAGAACATACAGTGATTACTGCAGGAACGATACTCATCCATCAGTCCGTTCTCAAACTCTATCCCCAGATCCTCATCATAATCCTTCTCTACTTCCAGCTCCCAGATTTCTCCGTCCGCCTTCTCTATAAGAAGTTCTATATATTCATCATTCATCAGATAACGGTAGTCAAAAACATCCTCCACCGGCTGATGATTAATCTCTGCCAGCACATCTCCCGGTTCCAGCTCCAGTTCTTCACCAATGCTTCCAGGAAGAACTCTGGAAATTATGTGTTTCTTTTTTTTCATGATTTTCCTTTCTTTGTACATTCGGACACGCCTTCGTTCATGCCCGATTATTATTATCATAACAATTTCGGGAGTAAAAAACAACCGTAAATTTTATCTGGTGTTATCTGATGTTATCAAGTGCTGAAAATGGCTTGTTTCCTATGTTCTTTGCTTTATCTGGTGTTATCTGATGTTATCCGCATCGGGGTAAAAATCGGGGTATTTTTGATGTTACCGGGGTAAAAATCGGGGTAAAAATGGGGGATTCCCCCAAAAGAAAACGCCCTGTATCTCTACAAGACGTTCTGCAAATATTCTTGATTATTTCATGCTTTCCGGGCTTTTAGCTTCAAGGCTGTGTGCTTATCCTTTGCATTGTTCTTTCTCAGTTCTGAGTAAATATTCAGCGTTGTACTGGCATCCTTATGCCCCATAATGGACTGGATATACTTTATATCATCCATGCTGTTCTCTCCTGCCACGTTCTCGCATAACCAGCAACAGAAGGAATGACGGAATGTGTGCGGCGTTGCTCTCTCGATCTTGTCCACATTCTGTTTATTGTAGTCTCTTATGATCCGTTGCAGCAGGTGTTCCATAGTAACCTGTGGGATTAATTTCCCCTTACTGTTCGTAAAAATAAACGGGCGGGTATCATTAACACTTAATTCCGGTTTTCCGATCATGGAAATCTTGGCCCATCCTGCTGCCTGTTTCAGTTCCAGAAGTATATCCTTTACATCAGCAAGCATTGGAATCTCCCGGTTTCCATTCACGGTCTTTGTCTGACCAAGTACGAACTGATAATATCCATCTACCTTAGTGTATGTAATCTTATGGTTAATGCTGATAATCTCCTGGCCAAAGTCCAGATCATACCAGGTAAGCCCCAAAAGCTCCCCTATTCTGCATCCGGTCCACGCCAAAATGTAGAAGAATGGATAATAGCAGGCATATTTTGGTGTATTTCGTATAAATTCCAGTAATTTCCCCTGTTGGCTGTCTTCCAGGGAATGTTTTATCGTTTCCTCTATGTCATTCTTCCTTTTCACGGCTCCAACACATCCGGTTACAGGGTTATTTCTGATCAGATGCCGCTTTACTGCCAGATTAAAGGCCGCATTCAATATTTTATTGACTGACTCGACCATGCCTATCTTTACCGGCTTCTCCTTGTCATTCAGCATATTGTTGTAAAAGGTTTCTATCATGTCGGCCGTCACCTTGTTCGCTTTCTTTTTGCCGATGCTGTTCTTGATATGGACCCTGTAAACACTGGTTGTGCTGTTCAGGGTTGCCGGTTCCCAGTAAGGCATTTGCATCCTGATATGCTCCTCTACCAGCTTATTTACTGTCACATTCCCCTCCCAAACTTTAAGATCATCCAGGATCCCTTTTTGAATATTCTTCTCTATCTCCCTCAGACTTGGCCCCGGTTTCTTTCCCTCCGGCATTTCATCCTCTGGTCTTAATCTCCAGGAATATACATCATGTGCCTGTTGAGTATCATCATAGTATCTGAAGCGGTATTTACCGGATTTATCCTGACTTTCGCCTTTTTCCAGAACGATACCTCTGTTATCTCTTCTTGTAGCTGCCATTATATCACCCTTCTTTCTGCGATCTGATCTATCATCTCAGCAAATTCTTTATCATTATCTAACCACCTCAATATATGGTAAAAGGGCAGCAGTTGCCGCCCCTCTCTATGATTGTCCTATTTTAATCCAAGAAAACTACAAACAAATCTGAAAATTGTGTATGTTTGGTCATAATCTGCTTTCTCTAACATCTCTATGAGTTTCTTTTTGTAGTCCATGTTACGCCTCCGCCACTTTTGCGCTATCCTTAATTCGCTTTACCATCAAATAATTTGCAAGGTTATGTACTCTTTTGATGTCTTCCAGGTCATTCATCATTAAAGCATCTGTAATCAACCAGAAACGCTCCTGATCCTCCTCTGATAATTCCATAAAAGCTTCATTACCGGAACAAGCTGTCTGAAAAAGTTCTGCCAGTTCATAAGTGTGCTGCAATGATCTTCTGTTCTTGTTGTTCTGAACAACTTCCATGATTGCTTCCCTGCAAGGAATCTGAGTTAATGTGCATCTTTCCATTACTCTTCACCCTCCTGTTCTTCCTCTTCTTCCGGCGGCTGCTGATTGTACACTGCCTTTACATAACTTAAAGCCCTGCTGAGACATTTATAATCAAAGATTTTCAGTGTAAAATTGATAATGTCTGTCTGCATTGTAAGAATTAATCTCTGCTGCGAACAAAACTCCCAGTCTTTTTCCAGATTGTCAGCCTCTTCCTTTGCTTCTTTTAACTGTTTCTTGAGATCCGCGATAATCTCAGTTGCAAGAGCTGTACTTACTTCTTCTGTCTCCTGTGCCGGAATACCTGTAGCCTGCATCACTTCTGTTTCTTCTAATGTTCTTAATGTTTTTTCTTTACTCATGCTTCATTCTCCTCTCGTTCTAATTCGTGTACATAATCACATACTTTAGCAGATATAAATCCACTCAAAAAAATTACAAGAACGTCCATTACTGATATCATACTTTCGTTCCTTTCTTTTGTTGTCTGAGGGGAATGAGTATGTTATAATACGCACAGCCCCTCAATTTTGATCGTTTGTCGGGTTACTTTGCCCCTATCGGAGTACCAGTCCGGTAAGGGCTTTTTTATTAAATTGCTTCTACCTGAGACTTTCCGAAGAAACTGGCTTTGTATGTTGCCCCATCTCCTCTACTTCCCCAGATCAGAGAACATCCGAATAATGCTGATGCTCCATGCTTTACCTTATAACCAAGCTCTTTCCACTTAGCAAAGGTATTGGTTTCCTCCGTGATGCCTGCTGCATGTTTCGCATCTTCGATTCTCTTTGCATTGATTTCTTCTGCCTTTGCAGATAACCATGCTCTGTGAAGTGCTTCTGCAAAGCTGATATTCTTTGTCTTGCGGTAAACTTTCCATGCTTTCAACATGATCTTTGATAAGTTGTACTTCATGTTCTGTTTCTCCTTTCTGTTGGGATTCCTCAACAGCCCCGGCAGGCTTTAAACATCTAGTTCCTCTTGAACTTCTCAATCTCTCTTATCCTGTTTCCCGGTGTTCTGTTGTTGTCTTGCTTTCCCTTTCGGTACTCCCGTCAACCTTCGCTGTTGTTGTATTCCCTTGAACTAATCATAGTATACTATGTACGTAGTTGTATGTCTATTGACATTTTGCATAAATATGTACGTAGTTTTTCTGTATTTTTTACTATGTACACAGTTGACTTTTTGTGTTATACTATGTACATAATAGGGAAAGTGTAAGTATTTTATTACGCCCTCTTTCCAGAAAGGAACTAATACCATGAGTGAAACCAGTGCAAAAAGAAAATACGATATTGAATATGCCAAAAATAAACTTAAACGTATTCCTCTTGATGTACAAAAGGAAAAATACGAGGAAATCAAAGCCGCTGCAACTGCTGCTGGTGAATCCGTAAACGGATATATAAAAAAGGCTGTAGATCAGCGAATGGACCGCGACAATGCATAACACGAAAGGATGTGCTACCATGGCAAAACACTTATATACCTGTGATGATATTATGAATCTGCCTGATTTTATCCGGGTGGAGCTACTTGACGGAATAATTTACACAGATGACTTTACAGATTTAGAGATTGACGAAGAAGTTTTCCAGAATCCACCATCTGAGGAGCATCACGTTACCTATCGTCTTTCTATCGTTAAAAAATAAAGCAACATCTGATATTTTACTGTTCCATTTATTAGGAGGATTATATGAGCCTTTTTAGCAAAATCAAAAATGTTTTCAATTCATCATCCATTGATATTCCTGATGCGCAAACCATCTATTTTAAAAACGGAGAAATGTACAAAGTGTACCCCACCGATAAGGAAAGTTGGTACGATGCCAGATATCTAGTTTCAGATGGAGTAAAATATGATCTGGAGAATCTGGATGATTTAAGGTGTATTCCCATACCTGCTTTTACAAACATTGATATTATGCATGGCTACGGTATTACCGGAAGTTTAGAATATGTATTGCGCATGAAAGCTGGCAATCTCCGTAGAAAAGGACTCCTTAAAGAATCGAATTCTATCTTGGAGCGGATTCATCTTTTTATGGGTGCAGCTGATAATGGATATCAAGAAAAAGATTTTTTAATATATTCACATCTTCTCCTAAAAGAAGGACATTTTGAAGAATCAGAAAAATATAAAGCAATTGTGCAATCTTATTTAAAAACATTAAGAGTATGCCATAATTCCTTTTCTTTCTATAATTCTTCAAAAGATATGATGGACAAATTGCTTTTTGATTGTGGAAAATATAATACTGATTACATTTCTATGAGTGCCCATCGTGCTTGTTGTGAGGAATGTAATAAATTGCAAGGACGAGTATACAGTATATCAGGAAAAAGCAAAATCTTTCCTAAATTGCCAGATGTAATACGCGAAACAGGAAAAGTTCATGATGGATGTGGTCACAATTTTTCGGTCTTCTTTTACACCGGGAAAGATGATACTATTTTCGACAAAAACGGAAATAGCGTAAATGCTATAAAATCCAGTCAACGACCTTTTAAAGACGATCGTACTGCAGAAGAAAAAAAGAATTATTTAGAACATCTTGAACAATTACAGAAAGAAAAACAAAAGGATTTAGACGAAATTGAATATTACCATATATTTTATGAGCTTCCTGAAATTGCTCCAAAGTCATTCGGTGGATATCGTAGAATGAAAAATGCTCAAACAAAAAATTTTCTCAAACTCAAAGAGCAAGCAATAAAACATGGGATTTCAATAAGCTAAAACTGAATATAGTATATTTATCCAGGCAGCCAGTAGAGCGGCTGTGGTTCCCTGATCCTGAGCCTTGACAGGAGGGGATGCTTATGAGCGATTACGAGATATTTATGATAATCCTGACGACAGCCAGCTTAATTGTATCTATCCTTACATACACACATAAGAAATAGCCGCCCTGCTCTCTGGTAAAGAATAGGCGGCTACGTCTTAAACATATATCTTGCCAGGACGGGGAACCTTGACTTCCCTTACTGGCTGTCTTGATAAGTATATTATATGCCAGCTTCAGGAATTTGTCAATTTACTATAAACTGCTGCCTTATTCATTCTTCAATATGTTCTTCAGCTTTGTTTTTCTTTCTTAATGCTTCTTTCCCCCTCCAAACATGTCCTGTTACCTCATAAACTTTTCGCGGTGATACAATGTACGTAATCCGGCTACCGGAAAGGCTTTTTGCTGGCTTGTTGTTCTGGATAGCTACTCCAATCGGAAGCCATCCGTATACGATACCGGCTCTAATAGATGCTGCTGGAATACCAATTAGTTTGCTCGCATCAGCTACGGATATGCCCTCTGATGAGAACTCCGGCATCTGCGGTATTCCTGAGATGATTCTCGCCACTTCTGCGGCGAATTTATGTATTTCTGCGTTTTCTTTGATGTAGTCGTCAACTGCACTCATATTTTGCTTCTCCTTTCTATACTGCTTCTAAATACGCCAAGTCTTTCACCGTCTCAAGGCGTTCCTTGCAGTCTTTATATATTTCCTGATAATGTTTCCCTCGCATAATTCCCAGATCAACCTCATGCAAAATGATATTTTCCATTAAAGACAGGTTATTAAGCTGCATCACCGTAGCTTCGTCCCTTTTATTGATTCCTGCCATTTTATTTGCCAGCCTGGAATAAGTCATGTAAAGCATTTCTGCATGGCTGCTGCCCTGTCCTTTTGCATACTCAACAAGTTTCTGGATTGTATCGGTTTCTGCCTTTCTGGTAAGCTTTCCTGCTTTTCGGGTTTCAACCCACATTTGAGTAGATTTCTCACGGATAAAGTTCTCCATCTGATTAAATGCCCGGATATACTGCAATTTCCATTCGAGGGCTTCTCTCCCAGTAAACCCCATTGCTAAAAGAGAAAAACCATCACGATTCATATAAAATTTTCTATATGATTGCCCGTTACCAGATTTGTAAGAAGAAATCTTAAACATTATTTTCACAGCTGAATTTTCAGCAATGAGATTATCAATACTCTGCAAAACATTTTTATGTTCTTTTCCAAACTTCTCAGCTACCTGCAAGCTGTCACATACTGCTTCGTCATTCTTTAAATAAACAAGTTCATTCATACTGTACGCCTTTCTTTAGCTATATCCAAAAATACCATCTTGTTCCATCAATTTATTAATTTCTCGCCTGTTCCTCGCCTGTTCGATCAAATATATCGACTGTTAATCGACAGTTCAAGCACTCCCTGTTCTCGCCGTTTTACTTCCATTTTTCACTGCTTCCTCACTGCTTCGATTGGAGCGACACTGAAAAATCAGCAATAACGCCTGACCGTATTTCTCATAATAGATTCTTTATTGAACCGTAGGTTCGGCAGCAGGATTTTTATTAACTACCAGCATCACCGCTTCTACTGTTTTATCGGCTCATTTAGCCTTTATATTTGCTCTCCCTTACAACTTTACCTCAAACACTCTACAATCGTTTCTCGCCCTGTTTTATCCTTGTGTTGCTGTATTTTCAGACCTATTCTGCCTCAGTCGTTCTCCCATCTGCTGCCGCTGTTCCTCTGTATACTGCCTTGGCGGAGAAATCCGAAGCCAGGATACTGGAACATGAGCGCAAATGCTTCCGTCCTCGTTATCCGCAATGATCTGGCAATCTTCCGGGTGCTTCTCTGCCAGCTTGCGGATTACAGACTTATACCGACCCTGTGAGAATGATAAAGTTGCTCTGATATCATTGGTCATAAATTCAATTACATTTTCATTACATCCATCCATAAAAATCTCCTTTTTGTTCGATAATATTTACAGTCTTATTTTTCGGGGTTCGCTCAGGCTTCGTTCTAACGCATTTTACTCTTTTAGGGGCTCCGAAATCTCCGAATATTTTCGCGCGCGTTATCGTGTTACAAAACTCTTTTACGTGCGCATTATCGTGTCCACGAATTCCCATACTCCCGTCATTTTTTGTCTAAAAATCCATCAATTTGTAATCATCTTTAATATCATCAGGCAATCCCTTAAAAAGGAAATTCTGAGGCATTCTTCGCAATGTTCCAATAATTTCAAATCGCTGTTCACTCTCCAACATAGTTTTTATTTCTGGACATTCTTCAACATTCTTTGTATACCATGACTTCTGTTGTGGCGGAGAATACCGGGGATCATCACGCACATACAGGAACAGCCACTCTATACACAGGCTCATTGTAAATTGAACATACACCCCACATTCGTAATAATATTGAGCTATCATTAATGCATCATGAAGTGTAGTTGTTATCCGCTCTGGTTTCTGATAATGTCCTTCCGGGAAATATTCAACCCTGCATTCATTCTTCATAAAACTCCATGGAGCAATGGATACAAACGGAGCATGATCCGCCTGCACTTTCATTACCATCTGAGCTCTTTGGTATAAAGCATCAAGCCTTTTAATCAACGGACTTCCCATAATTCACCACCGCCTTTAAATATGCAAATCCTTTGCCTGTTTCTTCGTACCATTATGGCCCTGTAATTTCTTTCTGGCATTTTCCCTTCTGCAAGCTCTCAACCACTGATGCAGCTCCGGCACACTCGTAATGCCGGACCTCCTGCTACTTCGTCCTTGCTTTTTTGTATTACAGATCGTTTTTTGCCTGTATCCTGCTTCTGATCTTGCTGAACATCTGCACAAATGCTTTCTGTATCATCACCTGTTTTTATTAAATTTTTAAATTCTTCAACAGTATGTCCCTCTTCAAAATAATCGGTTATATCTGCTTTTGGCGTATTTGGCATTGGAACAATTATTTTAATGCTCTTGACTATGCCCTTTAGGTCTTTTACAACAGTAGATGCCAGTTTTCCCCCCGGCTTATCATTATCAGCTAGAACAATTACATTCGCATTTTGAAAAAGAATAGAAGCATCTGACTTCCAGTCTCCTGATCCGCCGCAGGTAACTGCTGTATATCCCTTTTCCATCAGCGTATTTACATCTTTTTCGCCTTCCGTATAAAAGACTGTCTCCTGACGATCTATCGCTTCCTGAATTGCAAAAACAGAACTACCATAAATGGCAAAAGTGTCCTTTGCTTTCTTCTCTAACTTGCATTTGATATAATCACCATTAAGCGTTCCATAAATCAGGGTCTTGTCCCATATCAAAACCTCATCGCCATTATCATCTTTTTTCTTTATCTGGTGCATTACCCGCACTTTAGTGAATGCATAGCCTAAATATTCCCCTTTGAGACTAATCAAAGAGTAGTTATAATGCTCAATATATCGACATTTTTTCTTCTCTTCCAAATAGTTAATCCAGCGCGGACGAGATGTCTCTTCATTTTCACTTGTTGAAACCTCAATCTTAAAAAAATCAACAATTTCGTCAAGTGCTTCCTTGAAGCCAATCCCTTTTATGTGAGAAAGTAAATCAAAGATATCTCCACCAACAGCACGACCAAAGTCGTAAAATGTCTGAGTATTTGGATATAATTCAATACTTGCAGTTCTTTCACCTGGAAACTTACGTTTTCCATATTCTTCTTCCAACCCTAAGTAATCCGCTACAGCACTGATAGACACAAAATCCTTTATCTCTTGGAGATTGATCAACATTCATCACTCTCCAATTCTTTCAATAAGTCCCTTGCGCTTTCCAAAGCTCTCAATGTATTTTCACCTCTATTCTCTAAAGTACGAATAAATTTTCGAATTTCCATTGTGTCTCCTGCTGCCGGAAGATAATATCCTCCTGGCGGAGTGGTGCTAGATAATATGACCTTGCCAGCCCTGCGTTCTGCTTCGATCTGCTTCTGAAGCATTCGAACGCTGGAAAAATGGCATTTCACAGTAAGGTACTCCGGTGTCAGTGCATTTTCTTTACCCGGCAGTAGGTTTTCGTATACTCCCATAGAAACACCGCCTTACTCTGAATACTTTGCTAAAATGTACTCATAGAATTTCTCAGGATTTACTCTTACAGTTCGTCCAATTCGAACTATTGAATTGGATTCTTTTGCCAAACGCATAACTGTGTTAATTCCAAGATTACTATTTTCAGCTACTTGTTGATAAGTGAGTAACCTTCCTTTTGGATTATTTGTTTTTAATGGATTCATAAATACCTTTCCTTTCATCTTGTTATTGTTGTGTTCCGTCTGAGTTTATGGTATTATATTTTAAAGATATTTTGTTCTCCTTTTATTATCTTTTTTATTTATTTCGGAGGTATTATGAGTAATATATTATCTTTAGAGAATTTTGATAAAGCACTTACACGAAAAAAATGGGATTTAAAAAAGCTAGCAAATGAATATGATAAAAAATATCCGAGTGAAAACGGAAAAACAATTTATAATACATTAAGGAAATGGCGTTCTCCAAACGGAAATCCAACATTAAATATTCTAGTGCGAATATGTGATTTATTAGAATGTGATATTGATTATTTACTTGGAAGAATTGAAGAATCTACCCATACTATAAAATCCATTCAAGAAAAAACAGGGTTATCCGAAACTTCTCAAAAAAGACTGCAGGAAATTATAAAAACACCACAAGATGGAAAAGAAATGATTGCAATACTCGATAAACTTATACAGAATCCAGCATTTTCCATTTTCCTTATCAAAGATATTAATAGATGCTATAGTAAATTTGACAATTTAAAATGGGCAGAAAATTCACCTCTTTCCAAAAATATTAAACAGAAACATGATATAAAAGAAGAAATAGAATTAAAAGATTCAGGGGACTTTCTATATGATCAATATCGTCGACGCATGTCAGATTGCCATGATTCTTATGATGCTTCGCTTTTTAGAATTCAAGGTGACTTTGGTAAACTAATTGATGATTTGATACAAAAATGTTATTATGAAAATAATCCTTATGATGAATAATAAAAAAGCACCCAATACCTCTCCTGATTCCTCTTAAGTAGCTCCGGTTATTTACCTTGTCTGCTTAAGAGGCATCATGTCATAGGCATTGAGTGCTTTATTGTATATTCGCTATATTAAAAAAACAGCCTCGCGAAAGACTGCTTGTGAAAATACTTAATAATACTCTTGAGGCAGTAGCAGACTAGCCACTACACTTGCAATCACTGCATGAACTGTTACTATAAAACCATTAATTACCATAGGCATCACCCTTTCAAAGAAAGTCTGGCACACTACATGTGTAGGTGCATACAAATAAACTACATACAAAATACTGTCTACGACAATCATAGCAATGGCTAAGCCACATCTGCCATCAGAGTTTCCTACTCCCTCAAAAATACTATATATTTATTATAGCATAAACCGCTTCATAATTCTACAAAATATCTTCGCAAAACATATCACTCATAAACTTTATCGTCCTACTGTAAAAAAAGCCGGAACCTGTTACAGCTCCAGCCCATTTTAATTCATTATAATGTTCCCTACAAAGAAATTCCAAAAACCCATACTATTTTCGCTCGCCTCTTAACAAAAAGTTTTACTTCTCATAAATTTCAAGCATCCCTCAGCAATATCCTCCAAATACTATCCTATGTACAAAAAGAATATCTTTATATTTTAATTTCATTAGAATTATTTTGAATTTCTTTATAAATACCATTGTCTGTTTGAATCCAAAACTTTTTCATGTCAAATCCCTTTTTTTCTAATTTCTTTCCAAATGCTTTTTCTTTTCTCATATCATGTTTAAAATCACTATTAGATTTGCTTCCTGTTAGTTCTTTTACATCTTTAATGTTACAACTTCTTTTTAGCTCATCTTCTAAACATTTTACTTGTGTGATACATAAGACCTTTTTTATTGATTTTTGCTTTTTTAAAAATTCAATATTTTTCTTTAATATATCAATATTTCCAGCATCTGTATCAAAAACCAATACTACCACTGTCCCCATTTTCAAAGACATTACCCTGAGATTAGTAAATTGCTCTGAAACAACATTGAATTTTTCTATTTTTCCAGGCTCTATTAATCGCAATTCAGTCTTCAGTACTTTAACTATTTTTTCTTCATCTTCGCCTTCAACATAATACTGATAATTTTTCCCCATTGTATACCCTCTTTTGCATTTTACTTCAATTTTTCCAATTCATAAATAAGTTCCATACTTGGCGCCACTGAAAACAAATCATTCTCAGCTGCATTTTTTACTGAATCGGTACTTCTTTTCAGAAAATCAGAAACATTTATACATTTTATAGTTTCCATATCATCATTCGTATCTTTTTTGAAAAATGTAAAGGTATGCTTAGGAAGTGGTAAATCAAGGATATCTGTATTATGTGTCGTGAAAAACAGCTGATCATTTCCCTTCAAACATTGAATCATTAACGTTAGAAAAGCTTTTTCTATATCTGTATGTATATATGAAAATTTTTCATCACAATAGTAAAATCCATTTTCACCATTAATAATGGCTGTTAACATACCTGCTACAGCTATTCCCGCTTTAGTCCCGCTAGACAACGTATCTGCTTTTGTCAACTCTCCATCTTGTATTATAACATCTTGATTTTTCATTCTTATAACAAAAGAATTTTTTACATCCCGCAGTTTTTCAACTTTAATAATTGATGTATCTAATGCTTTTAGAGTATTTTCCAAAACTGTTAAATATTTCTGGCTATTATAATATGTGTCGTATCTATAAACACCGCCAAAATCTACAGGATATTCAAATAACCATGATAATCCCTTTATCTTTCCCAGTTCTTCAACAAAATTTTTTTTCATATTACAATTCTGTTCATCCAACCGTTTGCTACAGCTCTCATAGCTATCTTTAACACCTATTTTTACATTATTTACACAAATACTAACATCTGTCTCTTTATATTTTTCTTCTGTTTTAGGAGCAATTTGAGTGATTATTCTATATAAAAAATCTCCATCATAAGTTACAAAATCCATTGAAAATGTTGCTTTCTTATGTGTATCACAAATTACACCGGTTATTTTTTCCATTTCTTTTTTATCCATAAAGTTAAATATATTCATTAGCATTCTACCCAAAGAAGTTTTCCCTGACGCATTAGCTCCCATAATTATATTTACTTTTTTATATCTAAAATTAGGATGATCTTTTAAAAATTCTTCTTCAATATAGGAATTTACTATTTTTTTTGGATAAGACATATTCATGTGAAAGTTCTTAAATGCCATAAAATTATCTAACCTTATATCCATCACTATCATCTTATGTTCCTCCCGTTTTCTTATTTCGCAAATCACGAAGTAATCCTCCACTTCTATACTATAACTATACTACACACTTGAAATATATTCAAATTAATTTTATAAAATATATTCATATATATTATTACTTAGAACCATTGCTTAAAACCATTCTTTCTTTTATTGCCCTTTTCTTTTCACAAATGTCATATTCTTTTATAAGATCAGCAATTCTAGTCATAATCTTAATAAGCTGATCTATAGTAAATCTCGCTTCAAATGTAAATGGTTTTTGTTCATTTGGCCTATCTTTCAACACAACAGTAGTATTTTTCAATATTCTACTAGCAGCCGTATATTCTTCCGGAAAATTAATATCAACATAAAAATGCGCAACTGCATTTCGAATTCTTTTCATGCAATTTTTCAAATTTCTTTCTTCCACTTTGATTTTCCAACTCGAATCATTTCCAAACCATTCGCAAATCTCCATAGAATCCATCGAAATTTGCGGTAATAATGTTTTATATTTTTCACAAGGAATCACAATACCACAGTACAATGTCCTAATTAAATTCATTCCTAAATTAATATTATAATTATCTGATTTCCGCGCTCCACGTTTCCATTTTTCAAAAAAATCACTTACAGACAATGGTTGCTCCGTTTGATTCCATAATACAGAATCTAAATTCATTAACAAACTAAATGTATCCAAATTGTTATCAAGCATTTCAACATAATATCCATGATTCATTTCGTTGTCCATAACAGCCTCCACTTTAATAATCATTATAATTCTATACTACATTTTATTTTTTACAGTTCTCTCTGTAATTCTATTTTTTGCGTCTTGTTACTAATTATACCTCATTCCGCGATTTTTCTTTCTCACCGGGGTAAAAAACGGGGTAAATCCAAAATACTACTCCCTGCATCCCCTGTATTTGCGTACATTTTCATAAATAATACTGATTTCGGGAGTAAAAATCAATAAATTCCTTGACGGGATTTAGGGCAAATGTTATAAATATAATAGGACTCAGTTTGAAAAACTATACCTAGGAGGAATATTATGCCAAATATAGAGTTACTTGAAAAAGCAACCCCAGTTGCTCCGATCCGTATCGCAGCACTTGCCGGATGTCAGGACCTTGCAAAAGAGGTTGACAAGAAGCTTGTAAAATTCCGTAAAGAACTTATAGCCAAAAAGAAACCCAGCACTGTACCACAGGGATACAGCCTTCCTTCTTTCCTTGTAGAATGTGAATGTGTACGCTTCGGTACCGGCGAGGGCAAGGGTTATATCAAAGAGTCTGTACGTGGTGCCGACCTTTTTATCATGGTGGATATCACAAACTACACAGAAACTTATACTGTCTGTGGTCATGAGAACCACATGTCCCCGGACAACCACTATCAGGATCTCAAACGAATCATCTCCGCAGCTACCGGTAAGGCTCATCGTATCAACGTGATCATGCCATTCCTTTATGAAGGACGTCAGCACCGCCGTACCAAGAGAGAATCTCTTGACTGTGCACTGATGCTCAAGGAACTGAGTGATATGGGTGTTTCCAACTTCATCACTTTCGACGCACATGATCCGCGTGTACAGAACTCTATCCCGCTGAACGGTTTCGACAACTTCTTCCCGACCTATCAGTTCCTTAAGGCACTGGTCAAGGACGTTAAGGACTTCAAGCTCGACAACGATCACCTGATGATCATCAGCCCGGATGAGGGAGCTATGTCACGAGCAGTATATTTCTCAAATATCCTCGGCGTCGATATGGGTATGTTCTACAAACGCCGCGATTACTCCACTATTGTAAACGGCAAGAACCCTATCGTTGCTCATGAGTTCCTTGGCGATTCCGTTGAGGGCAAGGATGTTGTTATCATCGATGATATGATCTCTTCCGGAGAGAGTATGCTCGATGTTGCAAAGCAGATCAAAGAGCGTCACGCAAAACGTGTCTTCATCTGCACTACTTACGGTCTGTTCACAGATGGTCTTAAGAAATTTGATGAATACTACGAAAAGGGCTGGATCGATAAGGTGATCACCACCAACTTAAACTACCGCGATCCGGAACTCCTCGAGAAACCATATTACATTGAAGCAAATATGAGCAAATATCTTGCAAGTATTATGGATATCATCAACCACGACCTGTCTGTAGAGAAGGTACGTTCCAGCAACGATAAGATCATGGAGCTTATGGAGAAAGTCAATAAGTGCTGATTTATCTGCCAAATAACATTTATGGGCTGTATACCGTTTTTATCTGTACGGTATGCAGCCCATTTTCTTTGTCGATATCTTTTATTTCGTTTTCTTTATTCCCAAAAACGCTCCAAGATTTCCCCTTTTGCCATGTGATGCCCTGTGAGAAAAAAGGAACTCCGGATTGCAGCAGGTGCACAGGTTCGGAAGGGAGATATGTTCCTCTCTGATTCCCGCTTCCAGCATGATCTGATGGTTCGCCTCCCAGAGATCCAGCTGATATTTTCCGTCCGGTTTTCCATAAAACAGAGAATCCCACTGTTCTTCTGCAAAATTCTCCTTAAACTGTTCAATCACATCCTCACTAACCTCATAGCAGTCCTGGCAGATAGAAGGTCCTACTGCAGCATAGATTTCTGACGGCTCAGAGCCGAACTCTTCCTGCATTCTCCGAACAGTAACCGCACCGATTTTTGCCACTGTTCCTCTCCAGCCGGAATGAGAAAGTCCGATCGCACGATGTACCGGATCAATGAAGTACAACGGCACACAATCCGCATAAAACGTTGCAAGTACCAGTCCCGGAACATTGGTGATCATTCCATCCACATCTGTGTACGGTCTTGGCTTTGTGATGCCGTTTCCACGGTCTTTTTCTGTGACAAGGCGGACATTCGCCGTATGTGTCTGATCAGAGGTTACAATATCGTTCATATCGAAGCCTGCGGCATCGGCTATTCTCTTATAATTTTCTTTTACCGCTTCCTCTTTGTCCCCCCTGGTAAAGCTCAGATTCATAGAGGAATAAATTCCCTCACTGACACCTCCAAGCCTGGTGCTGAAGGCATGCACAAATCCGGGCAGTTTATCAAATTCCGGATAAGTAAGATAAGTCACGCCCTCTCTTGTATTTACCCGCATTTTGGGTCTCTCTTCCTGATGCCATTTTATATCTGTCATCAATATCCTCCTTCTGTGTTTTATCCACAGTAATCAAAGGCATTCCTGATCCAGTGGATCTCTTCTCCGTCGATCGCCACCACATCAAATCTGCAGGGAGGTTCTCCATATCCATAACGCAGAAGATAAAACTGTGCCGCCCGGCTGATCCGGCGCTGCTTCCTGATATCAACTGCTGCTGCCGCCTCTCCCGAGACCGCCGTAGCCCGGTATTTCACCTCCACGAACACAAGATAGTTTCCATCCCTGGCTACCAGATCGATTTCTCCGCTCCGGCAGAAAAAATTCCTCTCAAGAATCCTTACTCCCTGTTTTTCCAGAAAGGCAGCCGCCTGCTCTTCATGACGACTGCCTGTTTTACGTTTGTTAATACGCTGTCTCTCTTTTCTTTTTGTGTGTCGGTATCTTTTGTAAGAAAGTCTGGCATATGGTCTTAAACCACACGCCGATTATACAAAATGCGTAATAAAACTTGCTCTGTGGATCGGGGTTGGTCCGTATTTTTTGAGTGCCTCAATATGCTCAGCGGAACCGTATCCCTTATTGGATGCAAATCCATATCCGGGAAGCGCACTGTCATATTCGACCATCATCCTGTCCCTTGTTACCTTTGCAACGATGCTGGCCGCTGCAATGGACGCGCTTTTGGCATCTCCCTTGATGATTGGAACCTGCGGGATCGTTACTCCCGGGATCGTTACCGCGTCATTGAGAAGAAGCTGCGGAGTGACCTTCAGTTTACTGATAGCTTCCCGCATTGCCTCATAGGTCGCCTGCAGAATATTGATCTCGTCAATCCTCTGCGGACTTGCCATACCAATACCTACCGCTATTGCTTTTTCCATGATAACATCATAAAGCTCTTCTCTTTTGTTCGCAGTAAGTTTCTTTGAATCATTCAGATAGAGGATATCGTGATCTTTCGGAAGGATCACTGCACAGGCTACTACAGGACCTGCCAGCGGCCCTCTTCCCACCTCATCAATCCCGCAGAGATATCCCAGATGTTCATATTCATGCTCGTAGTGCATCATTTCTTCCATGCGGAGCTTTTCCTTCTGGATGTTCGCAAGCTTCTTTTGATACTGCTGAATAATCTTCTGCACCCCGCTTCGTTCATCATCCGCATATTCCTGACAGAGTCCGTTCCACTGCTCTTCAGCTGCCGCGGCAAATTCCGCCTTGATTTCACCGATCTTTTTCATCTGCTTTTACCTGCTCTGCCCATTCAAGAGTAATTCGTCCGATCTTGCCGCCACGGAAATCGTCAAAAATCAGTCCGGAGGCTTTGACATAATCCAGTTCTTCTCCCCGTTTCAGACAGCCTCTTGCCTTTGCAATTGCTTCCAGAGTTTCAAGCGGCGTACCTTCCTCAGAAATGCCATAGCGTTTCTCAAGAAAGCCCGGATAATCCTTCTTAAGCTTCTCCAGAAGCCAGAGAGCCAGTTCTTCGATATTCAGGATATCATCCTTGATGGAACCAACGCAGGCCAGACGGATACCGACCAGTTGATCCTCGAACTTCGGCCAGAGAATTCCCGGTGTATCCAGAAGCTCTACATTCTTATTCAGGCGGATCCACTGTTTTCCCTTTGTCACGCCAGGCTTGTTTCCGGTTTTGGCACAGGCCTTCCCTGCAAAGGTATTAATAAACGTAGACTTCCCTACATTTGGGATACCTGCCACCATGGCACGGATCGGACGGTTTTTGATTCCTCTTCTCCTGTCACGCTCAATCTTTTCTTTGCATGCTTCCTGGATCACATTCTGGATTGTCTTCATTCCTGCCCCGTTACGCGAATCCACCTTCACCACATAAAATCCCTTGCTCTGAAAATATTCTTTCCAGGCCTCATTCTGTCTCTCATCTGCAAGATCTGCCTTGTTCAGAAGTATCAGACGCGATTTATTCTGTCCAAGCTGATCTATATCCGGATTTCTACTGGAGAGCGGCACTCTGGCATCCACCAGTTCTATGATCAGATCGATCAGCTTTAAGTCTTCCTGCATCTGCCGTTTTGCCTTGGTCATATGACCAGGGTACCATTGTATATTCATATCTGTCCTGACCTTTCGTATTTATTCATCTTTCGTAACTGTTCAGTACCCTCCCAGTTACGAGTCAAAATGCATTCCAAATCACCTTCGGTGATGGCATTTCGCCTTGTATGTCTCGGGATTTTGGCAAAAAATATGCCAAAACACCTCGCGGGATACTACCTTCTGAATAGTTACCATCTTTCACAAAAACCAAATTTCTCAAACGGAGAGCAGGTGAACCACAGCTTTCCGACAATATAACGCTTATTTACATTTCCGATATCAGAATAACGGCTGTCTTCACTGTTGTTGCGATTATCGCCCAGAACAAAATACTGCCCCGATTCCAGTGTAACTGTAGTGGAAGCAAGTCCCGGATTCGTGATCTCCGGAAACTGTCCGGCCTCCTGATACTCTTTGCCGTCAATCAGGATCTTTCCGTCAGAAATCTGTACCGTCTCTCCCGGAAGTCCGATCACACGCCGGATATGAAGTGCCGCATCATCACTGGCATTTGTTCTGAAAACGATCAGATCTCCTCTTTCCGGTGATGAAAATTTATATACTGCTTTATTGATAAAGAAACGATCACCGACAGAAATTGTCGGTTCCATTGAATTTTCCTGCATGGTCACAGTCTGGAACAACATGAGTGCCACCACTGCTGCAAACACCAGTGTTACCACAATCTGAAAGATCCACTTCAGAATTCCGCGAATCTTTCTGTCTTCCAGTTTTGCCTTTAATTCAAGAACCTTTGAGTGTTCTTTCCAGTTCTGTATATTCATATCTGCTCTCTCCCATAATGGAAAAGAGGGACAATAGCTGTCGTTATTGTCCCTGCTTTTAAAACATTTGAAATTTTCAGATAAAACACATTATCTAACGCGTTCTTTAACCTTTGCAGCTTTACCTACGCGGTCTCTCAGGTAGTTCAGCTTAGCACGGCGAACTTTACCCTGACGGATAACTTCTACCTTAACAACGTGTGGGGAATGAAGCGGCCATGTCTTCTCAACACCAACACCGTTGGAGCTCTTTCTTACTGTGAAAGTTTCTCTTGTGCTTCCACCCTGTTTCTTAAGAACAGTTCCCTCGAAAACCTGAACTCGCTCACGGTTTCCCTCTTTGATCAGAGCGTGTACTCTTACTGTGTCACCAACGCGGAACTGCGGTACTTCTGCTTTTAACTGAGCAGACTCAATGTTTTTGATAATGTCGTTCATTTTATTCTCTCCTATTCTTATCTGGATGTTCTTAATACATGACTCTGTAACAGAGGACCATCTTTTTTACAACGAAAATAAGTATACTATAAAAATATTCCGATTGCAAGCAGTTTTTTATTTTATGTTTAATTACCGGATGCAGTATCGGAAGCAGTGGTCGCATCGGAACTGCTCAAAATCTGATTCAGCTCATCGATCATCTCTTCGTCCTTCAGACGGAACTTGATCTCAACACGTCTGGAAGCATCCTTATCTACATTTCCATCTGCATCCAGAACCGGATTTGCCATGGAATGTCCGTTTACCGTCAGATAATTCTGAAGATTTGCCGATTGAGTGGAATCCAGAAAATTCCCCTGAATATCCAGAAGATACTGTGCCACAGCCAGGGATCTCTGCTGGGACAGCTGCAGGTTGTAGCTGTAGTCTCCGTCCGTATCGGTATAACCGTCAATGATGATCTCTGCAAGATATTTCATATAATCATCCTGCAGAAGCACCTTACAGTAGATCGGAAGGATCTGTTCCAGTGCCTGTTTACCGGCATCGGTCAGCTCCGCCTGATCATAATCAAACATAACGCTGGCCTCCAGTGTCAGTGCACCTGTCTGTGCATCAATATCCACACTGATATTGTTCCTGGAAAACTCATTCTTCAGAGCCTCTATAACATCTGCCTTGACACCAATGATCTGATCGATCTGTGCCTGCTGGTTCTTAAGCTGCTGAGTCTTGGTATCCAGTGCAGACTGCTGGCTTTTGAGTGTGGCTTCCTGTTCCTTAAGCTTGGCAGCCAGCGCGTTCAGCTGCTGTTCCTGTTCCTCAAGCTTCTCCTGCTGGGTCTTGAGCTGCTCGTCCTGATTCTTAAGCTGCTCGTCCTGATTCTGGATCGTTCCTTCCTTCTCATTCAGGGCATTCTGCTTGTCAAGAAGCTGCTGTGTGTATTCCTCCTGAAGTGCGATCTTGTCGTCTCTCTCCTTAATGCTCTCGTTGTAGCTTTTCTGAGCCTGAAAAAGAGTCACACACATCAGCAGTACAAAGAGAAGAAGAACTCCCGCCATCATATCAGAATAGGAACGCCAGACATTAAATCCGTTGTTTTCTGATTTTTTCTTTCTGCGCATTTGTCCTCCTATCTGAATATACCAAGCTTGCCTTTCTGTGTCCCTTTGGTCAGTTCACGTAAATTTCTGTTGAGTTCTTCAAGCAGTAACTGCTGCTGTTCTCCCTGCTGTTCCAGAAGTTCTTCCAGTTTATCGAAAGACTGTTTCTGTGTCAGCTGACCGGAAGAAAGGGTCACGGTCTTATCACTTCCTGCTGCCGAAATATCTGCAAGAAGACGGCGGACCTGATCCATCGTCTTGTAAGACAGCTTCTGATAATTCATAAACTCCTGAAGTCTTGCATCAAATTCCGCAACCACCTGACGGTTTGCCTGTGCAAGCTCTACATTACGCCTGCCCGCTGCGGAAATGCGATCCATTCCCTGTGCAGCAGCCTCGACATATTTCTGCATGGTCTGGTTGCACGCAACCCAGAATTTCGCAGAAGAAGCTTCCGCTTCCTTGAGATAATCTGCAAGATGCTGGTAATCTGCCTGCTGTTCCTTCTGGATCGTCTGATTATCCTTAAGAATGCGGTCTGCCCTGTCGAGATATTCCTTCTGTGCCATACTGGTATCCTCCAGCATGGTACGCATGTTGCGCTCATGCTCCGTATATGCCTCACTGAGCTGTCTGCTCATAGACTGATAGAGATTTGTCGTGTAGTTGGCATTGTCTGTCTGAGCGTCTTTAAGCTGGGTAAGTGCCCTGCCAAAATCCTCAAACTGTGCTTTGAAAGAAAGATTCATTTCCTTCAGGAAAGTATCCAATATCTCCCTGATCGCATCCTCCTGGCATTTCGTCACAGAAGATACCAGCACATCCAGAGAATCGTTCATCTTCTGGAAGGTCGGCGTGATAACCTTTTCAAAGCTGCCCGCCATCTGTACAGAGAATTTCTCCGCCATCTGCTCCATGGCTGCGGTCTGATTCTTCTGGCTGGAAACCAGGATATTCATAGATTCACTCTCTGCTGTCGGCATGACATATGTATGGAATCGATCCAGGAATTTCTGAAGACTCGCTGTCATTGAAGAATACTCTGACTTCATGCCGCAGGTATAGACGATCGACATCGCAATACCATAAATGGAAGTCAGAAACGCTACCTTGATACCGTCTACCAGAGAAGCAACCGATGTTGTCATTGCCTCATAGTTGGTAGGTTCAAAGTTCTTAAGTCCCCACACAAGTCCTACGAAGGTACCAAGGATACCAAGACTTGTAAAAATATCCGGAGCCATTTCCAGAAGACGCTTGTGGACATGTTCATCCATATCATCTCCATTCAGATACTCCTCGATATCACCGATTCCCTCATGACTCTGTGAGATCGCATCCGTAAAAGCCTGCATCTTCTCATCAAGATATCGCTGATGAAAGATACCATTCAGTGCAGAAACCTTATCTGCATCAACCTTTCCCGGAGACTGAAATACATTTCTGATCTCATCTGCCGCATCGCTCAGTGCCCTGGAAAGATCATTCATACGGAACATTCCGCCAAACATCCCGGCAATATAGGTAACTGCCATGATCCCCAGAAAGCAGAAGTTATAAATCAGTATACTGGCAGCTCCGCGGCCAACATAAAGGGTCATTCCGACAGCCGCTGCTACAACTGCCAGAAAAAGCATTACGTTTAACACCTTTTTTCTCATAAGCAACCTCCTTATTGTCTATTATCATATCATACCATTTTTTGACGAACAAGCTGTTTTCTCTACTTTACCAAAAGCCTCACAATTTGAACACATTTCAGGCAGCTCACAGACCGTACTCTGATCTGCAAAAAAGACAGCCCGGAAACCTTGTCATAAAAGATCTCCAGCCTGTCTTATCTGTTTTATTTACGCATATACTTTATCTTCTTCCAGAAGGACTGCCTGTCCATCCTTAACCTCAACAACATTCACGCTGCAGTTCGGAGGCACGCATCCATGCCAGAAATTCTCAGGATCCTGATACACATTCTGCAAAAGTGCTCTTACCGCGCACCCGTGGGATGCGATCAGAATTGTTTTGTCCAGGAGGGAAGGATCATGAATCTTTTCGTCCCAGAAATCCTTCGTCCTTGCAAGAATATCTGCAATGTTTTCTCCGTGCTTTGGGCGTTTAAACTTCCATGGATCCGTAAAAAACTTCTCCATCTCCGGATTCAGATACTCATGTGCATCATTAAAGCAGATCACTCCCTCCAGCTCACCGAAATTGATTTCCTGGATCCTTTTGTCCTCAATGACAGGTACTTCTCCAGCCTGACTGTCAAGGATCAGTTCTGCCGTCTTTCTGGCTCTCGCAAGGGGACTGCTGAAGCAGAGATCAAACCGGACATCTTTCAATGCTTCTCCTGTTTTCTCTGCAAGCAGGATACCATTTGGAGCGAGCGGGATATCTGCCGCCCCCTGCACCTTATGAAGCTTGTTCCATACAGTCTCCCCATGTCGTACCACATAAAGTTTCATCAGCTTCTCAACTCGATTCCAAGAGCAGTAAGACCATTCAGAATCTTCTTCATTGCTGCTGTGATCTCAGCCTCTTCCAGAGTTTTTTCGTGATCACGGAATACCACAGAGTATGCCATGGATTTGTATCCTGCCTTGATCTGTGCTCCCTCATAAATATCAAACAGCTGATAGGATTCGAGGATTTTTCCGCCCCTCTGTTCCAGAACGTCCTCGATCTGACCTGCGAGAACGTGCTTCGGAACAACCATGCTTAAGTCACGGGTAACTGCCGGATATTTTGCGATTCCGGTAAATTTATGGTTGAATCCGCAGAATTCAAGGATATCCAGAATGTCGATCACTGCAACATAAGTTCTGTCTCCGATTCCATAATTATCAGCAACGAGTGGATGTACTTCTCCAAGATATCCGACCACCTTGCCTTCATAGATGATGTTTGCCTGTCTGCCCGGATGCAGGTAGGTCTTGTTGCTGTCCGGTGTATAATGAACCTTTTTCTTCATTCCGGATTTCTCGAAGAATTCTTCGATCACACCCTTCATGTCAAAGAAATCTCCGGCTCCGTACATACCAAGAGTGAAGTGTACTCTTTCATCCGGAAGTTCTGTCAGTGGAAGTGCCTTTGGCAGATAAACCTTTCCGATCTCATAGAGACGGACAGCCTTGTTTCTTCTGTTATAGTTTGTCGCCAGGGAAGAAAGCATTCCATGCAGAGTTGTAGTACGCATGATACTGTAATCTTCTCCGAGCGGATTATTGATTGTGATCACTTTGCGAAGTTCACTGTCCTCCGGGATACGAAGCTTGTCGAATACCTTCGGGCTTTCGAAAGAATAGGTCATTCCCTCTGAGAAGCCGCAATATTCTGCGATATCTCTTGCCACATTTTCAATGCGGAGTTTAAACGGAAGTTTTCCTGTTGTAGCTTCTCCGGTCGGAAGTGTTGTCGGGATTTTGTCATATCCGAAGAATCTTGCAACCTCCTCTGCAACATCTGCCATGCAGTGGATATCCTGGCGGAAGGTAGGTGCCACGATCTCGTTCGTCTGAGGATCCAGCGTCAGTTCCACCTTTGCAAGATATGCAAGCATCTCCTCTTTTGTAAGGTCTGTTCCAAGAAGTGCATTGATTCTTTCCGGCTCAAACGGTACTCTGGAAGGCTCTCTGGTCTCATTGCATACATCTACACAGCCGCCAACAACCTCGCCGGCTCCCAGTTCTTCCATCAGCTGGCAGGCACGGTCGATCGCTGCTTTTGCATTGTTCGGATCAAGACCCTTTTCGAATTTACCGGAGGCATCGGTACGAAGACCGATTCTCTTGGAAGAAAGACGGATGTTTGTGCCGTTAAAGCAGGCAGCTTCAAACAGAACTGTGTGTACATCATCTGTGATCATGGAGTTCTCACCACCCATAATTCCAGCGATACCGACTGCTTTCTTTCCATCACAGATCATAAGAACCTGATCGTCCATCTCTCGTTCCTGACCATCCAGAGTCACGAATTTTTCTCCTGCTTCTGCACGGCGGACCACGATCTCCTTACCTTCAATTCTGTCCAGATCATAAGCATGCATCGGCTGTCCAAACTCTTCCATTACATAGTTTGTGATATCCACAAGGTTGTTGATCGGGCGGATTCCGTTGGAAGCCAGACATCTCTGCATCCATTTCGGAGACGGACCGATCTTGATGTTCTTGACAACTCGTGCTGTATATCTCGGGCAAAGCTCCGGATCCTCTACCGTAACCTTAATATAATCAGATGCATTCTCATTGTTTCCGGTTTCTTTTACTGCCGGAGGGATGAATTTCTTATCAAAAGTAGCTGCTGCCTCTCTTGCAATTCCAAGTACTCCATAGCAGTCTACACGGTTGGATGTGATCTCATATTCAAATACAACATCATCAAGGCCAAGTGCTTTGATCGCACTTTCGCCGACAACTGCATCCTCCGGGAAGATATAGATGCCGTATTCCGGTGCTTCCGGATACATTTCTCTTGTGCTTCCCAGTTCTTCGATGGAGCACATCATTCCATAAGATTCGATTCCTCTGAGCTTTCCTTTTTTGATCTTAATCCCGCCAGGAGCTGCTTTGCCGTCATGGCCGCCTGCAACACGTCCGCCGTCTAAGACAACCGGTACCTTGTCTCCTTCTTTGACATTCGGAGCACCTGTTACGATCTGAATAGTTTCTGTTCCGACATTGACCTGACAGATGATGAGCTTATCTGCATCAGGGTGTTTTTCTATTTTTTCAATCTGTCCGATCACAATCTTTTCAAGGTCAGCATCCAGTTTCTCGAAGCCTTCTACCTTTGTTCCTGACAGTGTCATGGCATCTGTGTATTCCTGGGCTGTTACATCCAGATCCGGCACATACATTTTAATCCAGGACATTGATGTATTCATGTTTTATATCCACCTTTCGATTTTTTGTATAAAGGTAACTGTTCAGTACCCTCACAGTTACGAGTCAAAATGCATTCCAAATCACCTTCGGTGATGGCATTTTGCCTTGTA
>NZ_WWVR01000100.1 GCF_009883055.1 Blautia sp. BIOML-A1
TATCCCTGGCTGAAAGAGGTGGATTCATTAGCACTGGCAAATGTACAGATGCATCTGGAAAGTGCTTTCTGTAAGTTCTTTCGTGAACCATCCGCAGGATTCCCACGCTTCAAATCAAAGAAGTCATCAAGGAAATCTTATACAACAAACGTAGTGAACGGAAATATCTTTCTGGAAGGAAAATATTTGAAACTGCCTAAGATGACAGCCATCAGGATAAAGCTTCACCGTCCGATATCAGAAAAATGGAAACTGAAATCTGTAACAGTCAGCCGGGAACCATCCGGAAAATATTTTGCAAGTCTGTTATTTTGCTGTGAAAACCAAACAGTAGAAAAAAGACCGGCAGAAAAATTTCTGGGGATTGATTTTGCCATGCATGGGATGTGTGTATTTTCTACCGGTGAAAGAGCCGGATATCCGATGTTCTACCGGAATACAGAGAAAAAGCTTGCACGGGAACAGCGGAAACTGTCCAGATGTCAGAGAGGCAGTCGGAATTATGAAAAACAGAAGAAACGGGTTGCACTGTGTCATGAAAAGATCCGAAATCAGAGAAAAGATTTCCAGCATAAACTCAGTGCANTTTATCAACATATAGAAATAAGAGGTGAGGAAAATAAACCGGGCAGTAAAAATAAGAATCTATCCAAATGCAGAACAACGTGTGCAGATAGAAAAAACAATCGGCTGCAGTCGATTTATCTATAACTGTATGCTTGCAGATAAGATAGAACATTATAAAAAAGAAAAGAAGATGTTAAGGAATACACCAGCCAGCTATAAGAAAGAATATCCCTGGCTGAAAGAGGTGGATTCATTAGCACTGGCAAATGTACAGATGCATCTGGAAAGTGCTTTCTGTAAGTTTTTCCGTGAACCATCTGCAGGATTTCCACGCTTCAAATCAAAGAAGTCATCAAGAAAATCTTATACAACAAACGTAGTGAACGGAAATATCTTTCTGGAAGGAAAATATTTGAAACTGCCTAAGATGACAGCCATCAGGATAAAGCTTCACCGTCCGATATCAGAAAAATGGAAACTGAAATCTGTAACAGTCAGCCGGGAACCATCCGGAAAATATT
>NZ_WWVR01000086.1 GCF_009883055.1 Blautia sp. BIOML-A1
ATCCAGTGCCAAGTACATTTTCATTGAAAAGAAATAACAGACATAAGATAAAAGGAGAGGAACAATCAAATGACAGTAAAAGTAACTGATATAACATTAGCATCAGAAGTAAAAGAGGGTATTACATTAGTCGATTTTTGGGCTCCTTGGTGTGGATAGGCTACAATTAACTAGACAGAAAAATTAAGGTGTGTAGACTAGAAGAAAACATACCAGGAGGAATTTTTATGTCTAAGAGAACACGAAGAACTTTTTCACAAGAATTCAAGCAACAAATCGTCAATCTTTACTTAGCTGGAAAGCCACGTGTAGAAATCATTCGAGAATATGAACTAACGGCTTCAGCATTTGACAAATGGGTAAAGCAATCTAAAACGAGTGGTTCATTCAAAGAAAAAGATAATCTTACGCCTGAACAAAAAGAATTGTTAGAACTACGTAAAAGAAACCAGCAATTAGAAATGGAAAATGATATTTTAAAGCAAGCAGCGCTGATATTCGGACGAAGAGACAAGTAATCGATGCGAATAAGCATCTTTACCCTATATCAGCGATGTGCAGAATATTAGGTCTATCACGTCAGTCCTATTATTATCAATCAAAACCAAAGAAAGACGAATCAGAACTTGAAGAAGTAGTCGCTGAAGAATTTATCCGCAGCCGAAAGGCCTACGGCTCAAGAAAAATAAAAAAAGCCTTATCAAAACGAGGCATTCAGATCAGCCGACGAAAAATTAGTAGAATCATGAAAAATAGAGGATTAAAATCGAGCTATACTGTTGCTTATTTTAAAGTACATCATTCTACTTGCAATGAAGCCAAAACGACAAACGTATTGAATCGTAAATTCTTAAGAGACAACCCATTAGAAGCGATCGTAACAGACTTGACTTATGTACGAGTCGGGAAAAAATGGAATTATGTCTGTTTCATTTTGGATCTGTTCAATCGAGAAATTCTCGGCTATTCTTGTGGAGAACATAAAGATGCCGTTCTAGTAAAAAAAGCATTTAGCCGTATCAAACAACCTCTGACAGAGGTTGAGATTTTTCATACTGATCGTGGAAAAGAGTTTGATAACCAAGCTATTGATGAATTATTAACAACTTTTGACATCAATCGATCATTGAGTCATAAAGGCTGTCCTTTTGATAATGCCGTAGCTGAATCAACTTATAAGTCGTTGAAAGTAGAATTTGTCTATCAATACACATTTGAAACCTTACAACAATTGGATTTGGAGTTATTTGACTATGTCAATTGGTGGAACCACCTTCGGTTGCACGGTACACTTGGCTACGAGACACCGGTTGGTTACCGTAACCAGAGATTGGCGCAGCGAATCCTTGATAATGAGCTCGGATGTGCTAACGCTAGCGAGGCAGTCTAACTTTAACTGTTAGCTCCTGCCGAAGATCGTCACATCCGAGGAGGCTCATTGTCAAGGACAATCGGAATAGCATACGGAAAGAAGTTCTGCACCTTATAAAATTTGTCAAAAAAACTGTTGCCATTCCAAATAAACGGCGGGAGAAAAAGACATTTCCTTCTAAAAATCAGTATTCACCAAAAATTTGAAAAGCAATTTTCATATAGCCTTCTTCTTTCTCAAAATGAAACACTTCTTTTGTTTACTTCCCATTTTTGAAGTTTCCGGACTGATCTGTTCTACCCACTCATTGATGTATCCTTCTCCACATTTTACTCCATTTACTTCTAGCTCCTACAAACGTC
>NZ_WWVR01000028.1 GCF_009883055.1 Blautia sp. BIOML-A1
GCAGCAGTGAACCTCATGAATGAGGGAAAAAGAATCTTTGCAGAATGTGCATGACAGCACAATAAAAAGTCCGTATCCGGACTTGCAAAAATCGCGGGGTACGCGAGGATAGCTTGTAGATACTTGGCTCAATAGAGCCATTGAGCAAGAAGCCCCCCACTTCAAAATCTATGATTTAAGTGGTGGGAGCATATCACAGGAAAGGAATACTATCACTATGAATTCACTTNGCATCCAGTAAGATATGCAGTGCATGCGGAAAGAAAAAAGCCGAATTGTCTTTATCTGAAAGAATTTATTACTGTGAATGTGGAAACAGAATGGATCGTGATGTAAACGCAGCAGTGAACCTCATGAATGAGGGAAAAAGAATCTTTGCAGAATGTGCATGACAGCACAATAAAAAGTCCGTATCCGGACTTGCAAAAATCGCGGGGTACGCGAGGATAGCTTGTAGATACTTGGCTCAATAGAGCCATTGAGCAAGAAGCCCCCCACTTCAAAATCTATGATTTAAGTGGTGGGAGCATATCACAGGAAAGGAATACTATCACTATGAATTCACTTAAACCATTCTTGCTTACATCACTTAAGAATTATAACCGCTCTCAGTTTTTCAAAGATGTAACGGCAGGAATCATTGTGGCAATTATTACATTGCCGCTTTCTATTGCACTGGCTCTTGCCTCTGGAGTTGGTCCGGAAGCGGGTATTTTCACAGCCATCGTTGCAGGATTTATCATTTCTGCACTTGGCGGAAGCTGCGTACAGATTGCCGGACCAACAGCTGCATTCGCAACGATCGTCGCCGGTATTGTAGCAGAAGTCTGTGAGGCAAGAGGAATCACAGTAGTATTCTCTCATGTCAACGAACAGCCGATGAAGGTCATGGACAAAGCAGGATTTACCAAACGCGTTGGAAAGGAAAACTTCCAGCCAAATATCAGTGCCGCCTTAAAACGTGCGGAAGAGGTTATTGCAAAATAATACCCTCTCTTATATAAGGTAAACAACTGAACTGCACACGCTGAAAAAAGCCACCGGCATCTGCCGGCGGCTTCTTTAAAATCCTTCTACGATCATCTGACCTGATCGATATAAAATTTGAACTTATCTGTCCTGTAATAACATTTGAAATTTTCTATCGGGATCTCTCTTCCATTCACGATTCCATGAGTGATACAGCGGAACAGAATGATAGGTGTTCCCTCTTCTACATCCAGATATTCCGCGATCTCATCCTGAGCACCTATCGCCTCTATGGTTCTTCTGGCTTTTGTTATCTTAACACCGTAAACCTCCGTCATGATCCTGTAAAGAGATTCCTTTCCCAGGTCATACTTTGACAGTCCGGGGAAGATTTTTTCCGGAAGAAAAGTCAGGGTATAGTTAAGAGGTTCTGTATCTGCATACAGGATTCTTCCTATCATGTATATCTTATCATCGGTTGTGATTTCCAGAGCCTTGGCTCTTTTTACATTAGGATTGACCATCTTGGAAACAACAACTTCCTTGCTGGGTTTCATCCCCAGCCGCAGAACATCGTCGGTACAGCTTGTGATAGAAAAAAGATTACTGCTTCCTTCATCTGTTTTTACATACGTTCCTTTTCCCTGGATCTTGTACAGATAACCTTCTGTAACCAGCTCATCAATGGCTTTTCGGACCGTAATCCTGCTGACCTGATATGTTTCCATCAGTTCCCGTTCACTTGGAATAGGATCTTTGGAATCATACACTTCATTCTCAATGTTTTCTACAATTGCCTTCTTTACAAGATAGTATTTAGGCAGCTTTTCATCCAGCATCTTCCTGTCACCTCAATTTTTCTTTTTTAATCGCAGAAGATTCCTATATTAACACATAGCCTTGAATTCTCTGATCTTTTCTTTCATTGCAGGAATATCCTCGTGCAGTTTCAGGATGGTGCTGCCAACAAACGCTGCATCTCCACCTGCCTCTTTTACCAGTTTTACATCCTCTGGTGCATGAACACCTACTCCGCAATAAATAGGTCTGTCAATTCCGCAGCTTCTCAAATACTCTACACCGTCTTTTAATGTAGGATATTTCTCATTTATCTGCTGTGTCTCATATGGCTTTGCCTGTAAATATACAAATCCGTTAGACTGTTTTGCCATCTCTACTTCTTCTTTCGGTAAGTGGAATTGTACATAGCAGGAAACCTGAAGTCCGGCTGCAATTATCTTATCCTTAATAATATCATCTTTCAGACCAACAAGCAAAATATCTTTTAAATTATTTGATAAACAGAACTCAATAAATCTGTCTACACCGATATCTTCTACTGTATTCTCATAGGCCAGCACAAGCAGCTTCACATCCGGAAGTCTTTTCTGGATCGCAACGATGGAATCCATGTATTTCTCATAATCATCACAGGCTTCCAGTGCTTTTTTCATTCTTCCTGCAATGTAATCACTTTCCAGGTATGGGTTTCTGGAAGGGAAGTCCACTTCCATCATTTTGCAGCCTGCATCTGCATATTCTACAGCCATGTTATAGCTTGCCTCAATTGTCGGGTATCCATTTGATAAATAACAAATAATTTCCATTTCTTATTCTCCTCTGTATACTTTAACAAATAATTCTTTGAACTCATCGATTTCCGGGATCACCGGGTTTGTTTTTGTACAGCCATCTGCTTTTGCAAGTGCTGCCATCTCATCCAGTTTTGCCATATATGCTTCTTCATCCGGAAGGATCTCTTTGAAGCATTTTGGAATATTAATCTTTGCATTCAGTGCTTCTACTGCTTCATAAAGATTTGCTACTCCGATTCTCTTTGCAAAGTTTGCGTAAACTTCTTTTGCTGCTTCATTCTGCTCATTATATCTGATGATATACGGTAAAATAACAGCATCTGCCAGACCATGTGATACATGGAAAATTCCGCCAAGAGTATGTGCCATGGAGTGTACGATTCCGAGGGAAACATTGGTAAATGCCATTCCAGCTACCATAGATGCCTCCACCATGATCTCTCTGGCTTTTAAGTCACTTCCATTCTCATATGCCACCGGTAAAGTTTCCATAATATCCTGTGCTGCCTGGCTTGCAAGAATGTCAGACACGTAGTTTGCACGGTTAGAAGCAAGCGCCTCTAATGCATGAGTAAGAGCATCCATTCCTGTCTCTGCTGTAATCTTGGCCGGCATGGACATGGTTACTTCCGGATCACAGATTGCGATATCCGGCATCATCTCCATATTTCCCACACCATGTTTTAATCCTTTTTCGTTGTCAGAGATTACAATAGAACGAGAAACTTCACTTGCTGTTCCACTTGTTGAAGGAATACAGCACATTCTTGCTTTGCCACGTAATTTCGGGAATTCATTTGGAGGAAGGATGTCTTCCATCTGTGTCAGTTCCGGATGCTCATAGAAGATCCACATTGCTTTTGCAGCATCCATTGCAGAACCGCCGCCAAGTCCTACGATAAGGTCCGGACCAAATTCCAGCATCGCATTTTTTCCTCTGATCACGGTCTCAAAGGACGGATCCGGTTCTACATCTCTGATCACCATGGTTTCAGCTCCGGCTTCTTTGAAGTAGCCTTCTACCTTTGCCAGCATTCCGCTTCTTTCCATGCTGCGTCCGCCAATAACGATGCTGACTTTTTTTGCCTTAATTGTTTTAATATATGCAAGACTTCCATTTCCAAACATTAATTCTGATCCTGCAAGTTTCATTGGTCTCATCATTTTTATTTTCCTGCCTTTCTTTACTTTAATCCGTCTAATACTTTTTTTACCAGTTCATAGGAAATCGGATTTGTTAAAATTCCGCCTTCTTTCAGACTGGAACCAATGATCGCACCATCTGCTGTCTGAAGCTGATCGTGAATATTTTCTGCATTTACACCGCTTCCTGCAAATACCGGGATCTTGACAACATTTTTGACTCTCTTGATCAGATCCAGTGGTGTCTCTTCTCCAACCTGTGTGCCGGTAACGATAATGCCATCGGCTCCGTTAGATGCTGCATCTTTTGCTGACTGTTCGATTGAAATGTTCTCTCTCAGCATATGTGCATGCTTTACCTGAACGTCAGCGATAATCTTGACATTTTCCTGTCCCATCATCTTACGGTATTCCAGGCATTTTTTGGCACATGGCTGAATGATTCCATCTGTAAATAATACGGTATCTACAAATACCGGAACACGGATAAAGGATGCTCCGACCATTGCTGCGATCGCGATATCTGCTTCACAGTCATTAAATGCTGCATCAATTCCTACCGGAATCTTGACTGCCTGTTTTACTGCATATGCCGCAGCTGTCAGTGCAGCAATCTGTGCCTTGTTCAAAAGAGCTGAAAAAGGAGTATCTCCCATGTTTTCTACGATAACTGCATCTACTCCTGCTTTTTCAAGAGTCACTGCATCCTGAACTGCACGGTCAATGATCTTCTGATAATCTCCGTCGAATCCTGCTGTTGTCGGAAGTGGCAGACAATGTACCATTCCGATTACTGTCTGTGAATTTAATGTAAGTACTTCTTTACTCATTTTTAGCAGCCTCCTTTTTTACATGATAATTATAAATTCCTTCCAGTGCTGTTCTGCAGAGCAGATCCTCTGCATCCACACGTTCCTGTCCCTTTAAGGTTTCTTTTAAATTTTCAAGTACTGTGACAAGTGTCAGGATACAGGTCTTAACTCCCATCAGACGTCCCAGAGTCAGCATACAGGAAGATTCCATATCGATTCCTGTTACTCCGAGTTTTTTGACTTCCTCAAATGTTTCTGACATGTCCCGTCCATATTCCAGGGAGAACTTTGAGTCATGCATGCAGCTGTAAAATCCATCCATTGTACAGTTGAGACCGTTCAGATAACGTTTTCCCATCTTTTGAACGGTTTCATTCATTACATTGACAAGCTCGACATCTGCAACTGCCGGATAACTCAGATCCACATAGCTCTGGCTGGTTCCCTCGCGTCTCATAGCTGCGATCGGTACCATGAAATGTCCCAACATATCATCCTGCATGGACATGACAGTTCCCATTCTTACAGCAACTTCCATTCCGGATTCGTACATTTCTTCCATCGCGATCGCCGCTGACGGAGCTCCGATTCCTGTTGAAGTTACTGTGATCTCTACACCTTTATAGGTTCCGGTATAGGTATTAAATTCTCTCATAAAAGCAACTTTTTTCGGATTGTCCAGATATTTTTTTACAACCTCTACTCTCCACGGATCTCCTGAAAAAAGTACATATTTTGCAATAGTTTCCTCACTTGCTCCCATATATAATGTGCTCATCTGTATTTCCCCCTTTCAGTGCAATTCCTCAAATTTCTGCAGTAATTGCTGCTCTGTTGGTGCATTTGTACAGCAGCCTTCTGCCTGTAAAACGAAGTAGGACAATACGCTTCCCAGTCTGCAGCAGTCTTCCGGAGAGTATCCATGTAAATATCCGTACACGAATCCTGCCATATAGGCATCTCCCGGTCCGGTTGCGTCTGCCACATGTTCTACTTCACAGATTCCAATCTTTTCGCTGCGTATTTTTCCTTCTTCACGTACATAACAGATACTTCCGTCTTTTCCAAGAGTTGTCACGATAATATCTGCTTTTCCGATTTCAAATAAGTCGGTGATCGTACTCAGACCAAAAAGATTCCTGATGATCTCACATTCCACTTCATTTGTAAAAATAATCTTGCATTCTGTTAATAACTGTTTCAGAAATGGTTCCGGAAAAGCATCAAAATCGTCTTTCATTCCAAATACCATCGGTACATGATGCTTCTTGCATTTTTCGAAGAACTCTTCATTATCCGGTCTTGATGCAACTGTGATCACACCAAGCTTTGCATCTTCAAACAGGCTGTCTTTCATTTCCCGTGCATATTTGCCATCCATTGCTCCAGGATAAAAAACAGTGATATGGTCATTGTTATTATCCTGTAAAAGATAACATACACTGGTTGCTTCCTCTTCTATCTGCTCAATTCCATCCAGAGGTACATTTCCCTCCTCCAGAAACTTCTTAAAGCCATTGCTCTCATAATCTCCGCCTACTCTTAAAACTGGCATTGCTTTCATACCAAGTCTGCAAAGTGCATAAGCAATGTTGACAGAACAGCCGCCATAAAAGATTTTTGAATTGGATTTATTTGTAACCAGTGATGTAAAACCTACCTTGGCAGGTGTTGCTATTCTTATGATGTGATCCATGCTCACATAGCCACTTGTCAGAACATCTACTTTCATTACCGTGCCTCCTACAACTGTCCACTTTCTAATAATTTACTGAATGTATCCATGTCAATTACTTTTCCCAGATATTTATCGATATCTGTCAGATGAACCTCATTCACTGTCTCTGAATTTGTTGCCACACATTCCCGGATAACATATGGGTTATAATCCAGATAAAAGGCATCTGTCACTGTTGCCCTGATGCAGCAGTTTGTTTTGGTACCTACAACAACAACGTTCTCCACCCCGTTTTCACGTAATACCAAATCCAGGTCTGTTGCAAAGAATCCGCTGTATCTTCTCTTTCGGATAACGTAATCCTTCTTTTCATCAACTTTTAGCATCGGGTCTATTTCAATTCCGAATGTACCTTCTATACAGTTCGGTCTCATAGACTGTGCCTTTCTGTCGAGCTTATCCTTTCGATTGCAGTGCTGCAAAAAGACCACCAGAAGATCATGCTTTCTGCTTTCATCGAGTACCTTTTTGATCCGCGGGAGAATCTGTCGGTTTTCTGGATAGAATACCAGCCCTTCCGGATCTGTAAAGTCACGAACCATATCTACAATCACCAATGCTGTTTTTGCCATTTTCTTCCCCCTTAATCGAACTTGTATCCTCTTACCTTGACATCTTTAAATTTCATAAATGAAACAACCGCAAGTACTGCCACCATAATAATGTATGGGATGGTATCGAACATTCCTGCTGCCGGTCCTGCAAATACACTTAAGTTGACTGCAAGTGATCTCGCAACACCAAATAGGATTGCATACAGTGAGGACTGTACCGGTTTTCCCTGACCGCAGTAGATTGCTGCAATTGCAATGAATCCTCGGCCTGCAGTCATGTCACTTGTAAACATTGCCATTCTTTCCATGGAAAGGTTGATTCCTGCCAGTGCACAGCAGAATGCTCCGATCAGAACCGCCACATATTTATACTTCTGTGTTTTAAGACCAAGACTGATTGCTGAATCTTCGTTTTCTCCGACAACTCTGACATAAATTCCAAATTTTGTTTTATATAACAGGATTGCTGCTGCCGCAATTCCAATAAACGCCAGATACGTGATGATCGGATGTCCGCTTAAGATTTTTCCGATCAGAGGAATGCTTTTGATTCCCGGAATATTGATCTTGAAATCTGCAACACTGACATTTTGAAGGCTGATGTTTGCTACTTCCATGATCTTGAGCACAAATTTTGCAACTGCCGGAACGATCAGGTTGATTCCAAGACCGATGACAATAACATTTCCTTTACAGGTAATACCGAGAAAGGAAAATACAAGACCCCATAACAAGGTCGTCAGGATCGCGGCTGCCACTGCCAGTGCCACACTTCCTGTCAGGTACTCTACAAGTACGGAAATAAATGCTCCGTTCAGCATCATTCCTTCCAGTGCAATATTCAGTACATTTGCCTTATATGCAAAGATTCCACCGATCACGCAGAGAATAATAGGAGCACTATGGTATACTGTGTCATACAAAATACTATTTAATAATTCCATTATGCTGCCTCCTTTTTCGTCTTTTTAAAACGACTGAATACACTTGTTTTGTCACCAATAAATTTAACTGCCAGGAACAGGATGATCATTCCCTGGATGATCGCTACAATCTCTTTCGGAACTGCAGTATACATATTGATACTGTCACTGCCTGTTTTCAGGGCTGCATAAAAGATAGATGCGATTAAGATTCCAACCGGTGAGTGTCCTCCGAGAAGGGCGATCAGCATACCGTCCCATCCAAGACCCGGGTTAGCAGAAAATGTCAGAGTGTATTTAAACTGGTCACTTAACATCCAGCCTGCACCTGCTATTCCGGAGAGTGCACCACTGATCAGCATCATAACGATGATTTTTTTTCCGACATTCATTCCTGTAGCTTCTGCAAATTCAGGATTTTTTCCAATAGCTGTGATTTCATATCCCAGTTTGGATTTCTTCATAATAAAGTACATGATCACCAGAATGATCATTGCGATCACAAAGAACATTGTCATTCTTGAAGAACCAAATCTTTTGAACATTACATTCTCATTGATCGTTGGTGTTGCCACATATCCTGCACTCTGATCCTTAAAAACGCCAGTTGTCAGAAATTCCAGAGTTTTGGAAACTGCATAGTTTAACATCAGCGTTACAACCATTTCATTTACATTGCATTTTGCCTTCAGAAGTGCCGGAATCAATGCGAACACCATTCCACAGGCAATTGCAACCAGAAAACAGATCAGTTTGCTTAAAAATGGATTTGAAATATTGAGATATGCTCCGGTGATTCCTGCAAAGAATCCGCCCAGAAGCATCTGACCTTCCACACCCATATTGTACAGATTGGCTTTGAATGTGATCGCGATCGCAAGTCCTGTCAGAATAAGCGGAGATGCATAATGCAGGGTATTCATAAAGCCTTTTCCTGTTAACAGTGATTTCTGGATCAGTACACCGTAAGTTTCCAGTGGATTTTCTCCGATCGCGACAATGATGAACGCGCCAAGAACAAATGCGAGAACTACCGGAAGTACAGAATTGACGATTCCTTTTACGATATTATCTTTCTTTTTCATGATCCTGTTCCTCCTTTCCAATTCCAGCCATCAGAAGTCCCATCGCAGCCATTGATACTTCCTTCGGTGATACTTCTCCCGAAATCTTACCTTTGTACATAACGATCACTCTGTCAGACAAACTCATGATCTCTGATAATTCACTTGAAATCAGAACAACTGTATTTCCTTCATCTCTGAATTTCAGGATCTGTTTGTGTATGAATTCAATCGATCCGATATCAACGCCTCGTGTCGGCTGACAGGCTATCAGCATTTTCGGCTTCGCTGCAAGTTCCCTTGCGATGATGACCTTCTGTGCATTTCCTCCTGATAAATTTCCAATGTTACCATTTACATCACCAAGACGGATATCAAATTCCTTGATGTATTTATCTCTTTTGGCATTGATCACTTTCTTATCAAAGAGCCCGTATTTAAAGTTATCTTTGTCTCCGTGATAACCTGCTATACAGTTGTCAGCAACTGTCATTTCTCTACACAGTCCCTGTGCATATCGATCCTCAGGAACAATTCCAAGACCTGCCTTTCTTAATTTCTCCGGCCACCAGTTTGTAACATCTTCTCCGCCAAAGACTACCGTTCCTCTTGTTGACTCCATCAAACCTGTCATGAGTTTTACAAGCTCTGACTGTCCGTTTCCTTCAACACCGGCGATTCCAAGGATTTCTCCTTTATGTACCTCAAAGGACATATCGGATACGACTTCTTTTCCGTAATCATTTATTGTCGTAAGATTTTGTACTTTATACATAACTTCCGGATCGATCTTCTGTTTTCGCTCGTTATTCACAGTAAGAACAACATCTCTTCCGACCATCATCTGTGCCAGTTCACGTTCACTGGTATCTTTTTTCAGCACATTTCCGACAACCTTGCCATGCTTGATGACCGTGATACTGTCTGCCAGCTCCATAACCTCTCTCAGCTTATGCGTGATGACAATGATCGTCTTTCCCTGTTCCTTCAGATTCTTCAGAGTCACCATCAATTCGTCAACTTCCTGAGATGTAAGTACAGCTGTTGGCTCATCCAGGATCAGTATATCTACGTTTCTGTATAACATCTTGAGTATCTCTACTCTCTGACGACCCCCGACAGAAATATCTTCAATCTTATCCGTTGCATTTAATTCAAAATGATTTTCCTGGATCAGCTTCTCAACTCTCTTAATTTCTTCTTTCTGATCAATAAATGGAGTTTTCATTCCATTTTTATTCTGTGTAATTTCCGCACCCAACAATATATTTTCATATACGGTCAGAGACGGCACCAGCTTAAAATGCTGGTGCACCATCCCTATTCCGTTTGCGATCGCATCAATCGGACTGTTTAATGTGACCTCTTTACCCCGAATCAGGATTTTTCCACTTGTTGGCTGCAGCAATCCGTAGAGCATATTCATCATTGTAGATTTTCCCGCACCGTTTTCACCTACAATACATTTAATTTCCCGTTCTTTTACATCCAGATTGATATGATCATTCGCAACAAAATCGTTAAATTTTTTGGTCAGATCAATCGTCTGTATCATGCTGTTCATATTGCTGCCCCCTTTCTGCTAAAACAATTATTTCACTGTAACATTCGGGCATTTAGAAGCATCGAATTCTTCTCCACTCTGTGCATCCGTTACTACAATTGTTCCATCTGAGATCTTATCCTCTACATCTTTGATCTCAGCTTTGATCTCTTCCCATTTTTCTTCTCCGCTTTCCTGTACATGTTTGCTGATCTCAGCAAGGTCTGTAATAGAAGCAGCTCCTGAAGCCAAGGAATAGGTCTGTGCAGCATCCATCTCAGAAAGTTTTCCGTCTACTGCTTCTTTTACAATGTCATATACCGGTACTTCTGTGTTCTTGATAACACTTGTCAGGATATATCCTGGCTGCTGATCGTCTTTATTTGCATCTACCTGAATAGCAAGTTTTCCTTCTTCTTTTGCCTTTGATGCAACACCATCACCTACAGAACCTGCTACAGCGAATACAATGTTGGCTCCCTGGTTGTAATAAGTTCCGGCAACTGTACTTCCTGTTGCTGAATCAGCAAAACCTGCGTCGTATTTTGCATAATAGTCATAATTTACGCCTAACTTTTCTGCTTCGTAGTTTACACCTTCAATGTATCCATAAGAAAATACTGTGATACCATTTGAGTTTGTTCCTCCGATAAATCCTACGGAACGTCCGCCATCATCTGCCGGTGTGAAGTTATACTCGTCTGTACCAAACAATGTCTCCGTGTTTTCATTAACCAGTGTAGTAAGTGCACCTGCCACAAAGGATGCCTGCTGTACATCAAAGAGAACGCTGATTACATTTTTGTGAATGACATTTCCGTTTTCATCTTGATTCGGATTGTCGTTTACACAAACGAAGGTTGTGTCCGGATACATCTCTGCGATCGGTTTGGAACCGCCGGTTCCCTGGATCAGTGCTTCGAAATCGTATTCCAGGTTAAAGATCAGGTTGTATCCATCATCAGCTAAGGATTCCAGTGCCTGCGGTACTCCGGTTGTCGGCTCGACAACTTTATATTCAATACCGAATTCCTCAGCTGCTTTCTTGGCACCTTCTACAGCAGACTGGTTATATCCATTATCATTCTGTCCTGCCGCGGAACAAATGATGGCAACCTTTACATCACTGTTCTTTTTGTCTGCCTTTGTTTCTGTTTTTGTCTCTGCTTCTGTCTCCGTCTTTCCCCCACATGCTGTCAAGCTTCCCGCCATCATTGTCATCACCAGTAAACATCCAAGTGCCTGTACTGCTCGTTTCTTCATTTATTTTCCTCCTTTTGTTATGATGTCATGTCGTCATGACCAGTTGAGTTTTTCTATAATATACCTCACCGCTTCCAAAAAGTAAAGACCTTTATTTATTTTTGTCATATATAGCAATTTTATATCCGTTTTATTGTATGTTTTTCACAATTTGCCCCTTTTATATTTGGATTTTCGCATATAACAAGTGACAATACCACCTGCTTTCATGGACAATACCTGTTGAAATTTCCAAAAGAAAAAAGTGTACACCTGGTGTACACTTTTGGGGTAATACGGGATCTCTATCCTTCGATTTTCATCATAACCTTACACTTCTTTTTATAACATACAATGCCATACAAAATTACTGCCATTTTAGATTGCCCGGCTGCAAAAGTGTCAGTAGTGTTTCATATACATCTTCATTTTGTTTGACGATTATGGAAAGCTCCTCCTTTGCCTGATTCAGCTGATGGAACAGGCTGCGGACTTCGGATTCTTTTCCTTCACAGAAATATCTGGAGCGAAGATAGCCGTTTTTATCATAATAATAACGATCATCCAGTACAGTAACAAGGCATTTTGTATCCCTGACAGCAGTCATCTCCATTTCATGGTACCTGGTACAGACCAGTGGTCTGTACTGATATCCCTGACTGGTATAATCCTTCAGCAGCATCTCTGCCTCACCCTCGTCATTTGCATATACAGCAGAAACATGGGGATAGAAATTGGCTGTTTTTCTTCCCGTATAATGCATCATGTTCTGAATGAATGAGGACAGTTCTGCATTGGTCCGAATCCGGTTAGTCAAATGAAATATCTGGATCTCCGGCAGATTTTCTATAAATTTTATGGTATCTGTGCCTAATTCATCCGGACATATGGCATCTTCAGAGTCACTGGAAAAGATGAGTGGAAAATGTCCATTATACTGTTTTAACAAAATCTGCAGTTTTTCGGCAGAAAGTAAATGTGTCTCATCTACCAGAACTGCGCTGTAAGCTTCCAGCGATACTTCTTCTGTCAGCTGGTCATCTGCCAGGAAATCAATACGCCTCAAACGTTCATGTAAAATTTTCCATTCGCTGCCGGCATTTCCGCAGTGAATGATCAGAACCTTTTGACGTCTGGACAGTTTCATGGCAATATCATAAAGAAGAAGCGTTTTTCCTGTTCCGGGAAGACCCGTGAAACAAAAATATCCATATCGCCCGATACGAAGCTTCTTCAAAATCTGACGCTGGATATCTCTCTGCTGGGATGTCAGGAAATATTCTTTTTTCAGGAAACGGGCCGGCTCTGAGACCGGAGAAATCAGGTACAGCTCTGCCTGAAACAGATCATCAATATCTCTCCGATAGTCGTCACTCTCTCTCTGCAGTGCCCTGCACAGATCCTTCCAGTCTGCGTCCACAATGTGGTCATGATTGGTAAGTCTTACAAGCCTGTCCTGACTGCTGATATAGGTGTAAGACTGTATGGTGCAGCCCAGGACAGAAAGATAGTAACGGTTTTGCATGAGCTGTTTGCGGATTGCTTCATCAGAAACAACTCCGCTTTTCAATTCGATATTGATAATCTGATCCTCTTTGATCTGAAGAAGATCGAATTCTTTTCCAAGTCTGGGAATCTGATAAGAATAAAAGAAACGCAGAGAATATACGTCATCCATGTGTGCCTCCAGTCGACGCACCAGCGACTTCATACTTTCCAGTTCCCATTCCCGTATTTTCAGAAAGTGCTCTCTGTCTGACAATTGGCGTTCCAGTTTTGACAGAGAGGATAAATTCTGATTTCTTGTGATCGTGTATATGGATATGGATCTCATGGCTTCTGCCTTTAATAAAGATTGATTTGCTTGTTTATCAGTTTCTCACCTTCATACTGCAGTTTCACAGAGAAAAATCTCTCATCTCCTGAAAGAAGCAGTTCAAGAAAGACTTTGTCCCCCTCCCATGTTGGCAGTGTCGGCACTATCGCTTTATCCACCCAGCTAAGATCTCCTTCATTACATTCTATCAGTTCACCGGCATATTCGTCTGCAGTAAATACACACATAAGCTCTGGTTCACATTCGCTGCTTATAAATGTGACCAGACCACGAAATTTATAGGACAACAGTGTCAGTCCTGTTTCTTCCTTTACCTCACGCACAAGACATTCCTCCGGGGATTCTATGCCTTCTGCATGTCCGCCAACTCCAATCCACTTTCCCTGGTTTATATCATTCTGTTTTTTTACTCTGTGCAGCATCAGATACTGATTATTATTTTCTATGTAACATAAGGTTGTTATTTTCATTTTGTCTCTCCAGTTTCTTCTATGACTGATTCTTCTTACATTACCCGAAGCATCCTTCCGGATTATATTCCTTCATTTCCAAATATATTCTGCAGAGTATGCGTCAGTTCTTCGATGACAATAGGCTTGGAAAGGAACCCGTTCATACCGCAGCTCAGTGCTGTCCTTCTGTCCTCATCAAACGCATTGGCGGTCATTGCAAATATCGGAATCTGAGCCAGTGCAGGATTCTCCAGTGCACGAATATGTCCGGTGGCCTCATATCCATTCATGACAGGCATCTGTACATCCATCAGCACCAGATCATAATCTCCCGGTGTTGAGCGATAAATCTTCTCTACGGCAATGGCACCATTTTCCGCTGTGTCGACCTGGAATCCATATTCCCTGAGGATTTCTACAGCGATCTCACGATTAAGCTCGTTATCCTCTACAAGAAGGATGTGCTTATCTGTAAAATCAGAACTTTCTCTCGGAAGAATCTCATCATCATTCTCTCCCTGCTGCTTTCCGATCGCGGTCATCAGCGTCTCTCTGAGATCTGACATAAACATCGGCTTGGAGCAGAATGCAGTGACTCCGGCAGCCCTTGCTTCTACTTCAATTTCTGACCAGTCATAGGCTGTCAGGATAATGATCGGTGTATCATCCCCGAGTCCGCGAATCTGGCGGGTAACTTCAATACCGTTCATATCCGGCAGACGCCAGTCGATGATATAGGCATGAAAAGCATCCCCCAGTTCCATGGACTGTCGGGCACGAAGAACGGCTTCTTTACCGGACAGCGTCCATTCCGAACGCATTCCCACCTTCACAAGCATCTTTGTCACACTGTCACAGGTATTAAAATCATCGTCTACCACCAGAGCCTTCAATCCCTCCAGCTCTGCGATCTTTTCTTCACGATGATGTTCCGGCTGGATACGCAGTGCCAGACGGACAATAAATTCACTGCCCTTCCCCTGCTCAGTCTGAACATCAATGGTACCGCCCATCATATCCACAATGTTTTTGGTGATAGCCATACCAAGTCCCGTACCCTGGATCCGGCTGACCGTGGAGGTCCGCTCACGTTCAAATGGTGAAAAAATCCTCTGCGCAAACTCCTGGCTCATACCGATTCCATTGTCTTTCACTCGAATCTCATACAGACCGCTGTCTCTCTGTTTACCTGGAAACTGTTTGATCCGGACAGAAACGGTCCCGCCTGCAGGAGTAAACTTAACGGCATTGGATAACAGGTTCAAAAGGACCTGGTTCAGTCGTGTCTTGTCGCAATACACATCTTCATCCGTTACGTCCATGGCATCCATATAGAGTTCCAGCTGTTTTGCATGGATCTGCCCGCTGACAATCGTCTTTAGGTCATGAAGAATCTCGGACAGACTGACTTCGGTCTCTTCGAGATGGATTTTACCGCTCTCAATACGGCTCATATCCAGCACATCATTGATAAGAGAAAGCAGATGATTGCTGGAGGAGAGAATCTTGCCTAAGTAATCCTTAACCTTTTCTCTGTTATTGATATTGCTTACAGCAAGAGTAGTAAACCCAATAATCGCATTCATTGGTGTCCGGATGTCGTGAGACATATTGGAGAGGAAGGTGCTCTTTGCCCGGTTTGCAGTCTCTGCAGCATGAACAGCCTCCGAAAGTGCCTGATTCATTTTCTTATCGGCTGTACGGTCTGACATAACCAGGATATATTTCTTTTTTCCGTTTACTTCGCTGCCCATAGCAACAATATGGAACCAACGCCGCTCTCTGGTTTTCTGATGAATATACTCAAAATCCCATTCTTTCTGTTCATCCGTCGAAATCCCCGCCAGACAATTCTTTGTACGATTCCCGGTCTCCTTAGGCTGCAGTTTTGCCAGGACATGAACATCCTCCTGAAGCTGTTCTATCGTAATGCCCAACAGTTTATTTACATTCGGACTGATGTAATCTGCCTTATATGTTCTGGCATCCAGCATGAGAAAGACATCCTCCACATTCATAGAAAGCTTTTTAAAAAGTTCATCCCGATACAGGATTTCTGTATCCTTTTTCTTCAGGCTTACACTGCTCTTTTTGAGGATAAGTCCAATGATAAACAGCGTAACGCAAAGCATCACTGCCCCCACAAGGAGCATGGTAGTGAACTGCAGAGTATTCATACTGGTATTGACGATATCCGTCGGGACCAGCCCCAGCAATGTCCAGTCCTGGATTTTTGACTTTTCATAAACCAGATAGTAATCCTTTCCATCCAGCTTAACAAGCATTGCATCGGTACGTCCCTCTTTGAACTGGTCTGAGAGTTCAAGGATTATTTCTTCAGAAATATCTGAATGCTCTCTGAGAACACCAAAGAAATTATATACTGTCCCCCAGGATTCATTCGAATGGTCGATCACTACACGACCATCTGAATGGACGACATAGCTTTTTGCATTTCCCTGAAAGGCAGAAATATCCAGTACTTTTACAATATCGGCATTTTCATAGGCAATCGCAATGGCATCATATTCAAATCCCTGATAGGTTCCATACGCCCTGGGACTGACAAATACAAGCATCTGAGATTTCCCGGGAAGTGCCACATTTGTTATGAGGTCCTTTCCCTGCCTTATCTCATCCTCGAGATTTTCCTGTAATCCAAGATATCCCGTCTTACCTGTTGCCATCTTATAATTGCCGTCAGCCTACAGAAAATAGAACGATAAAAAGCCTGCCTCTTCCTGTGCCTTATCTATGTACTCACGAATTTCACTTTCGTCGGAAGTATTCGTCAGATACTCACTCCACATATGCAGATAGGTCAGATTTTTATCCGCCAGTTCACTTAACAGATTATTGGACTGGTGAAAAACTTCTGTCAGATGAGAAACACTTTCCTTATAAATCGTCCGTGACACAAAGTCAGAATATTGGAGGCCGCCACAGACAACTCCTATAAGCAAAACAACAAAAGCTGCTATTCCTAATCGATTTCTTCTAAAAAACTTCTTCTTTCTTTTCGTAGTATGATTCGTACTGCCCATCCTTTTACCTCAAAGTGATATAATCTTCAGGTTCTGCAAGAATGGCATCACCATCTGAAACATAATTGATCCAGTCATCTGTCACCTGCACATCTCCTCCATCAAAGACGATATTTTTGTCTGTCTGAAAAGCTTCCATATACTGTGCTGCTGCCAGACAGGTTACTGTAAAAGTATCATCATCCTGAATAGCTTTTCCATTCTTTGTAATTTCGATCAGTGTATAACCATCTTTGTCTTCTCTGACTTCCATGGAAATACCACTGGCTACTGGCAGCGAACCACGGTTAAATGGGATAAACCCTCCCTGATAACCCTCCACAAAGCTTCTGACGGTCTCTTTTAATTCTGCTCCGCTCATCTTCCGACTGTAAACCTGGAGATCGTTTGGCATGATCATACTGGCTGCCATTTTTTTGGTATATCCTGCCTTCAGCACATTTCCGGTAAAACTGTTTCCAGTCGCGATCAGCACATCTGTCCCATACATGCCACGCAGCGTATTTGCCATGACAGAATAAGATGCATTTCCGCCACTTGCATGAAAATAATTGGAATAGGATTTCTGTGAATTTAATACTACCTCTTCCGAAGCAGGATCGTCCTCAAGAAGCTGGGCATTGAATGCCTGATACGCCTGTTCTGCATCATACTCTCCTTCGATCATTTTGGAAACCACATCCTTGGAAACAGCAAAGAAGTCATTGGACGCAATACGGATATACATATGATTTTCTTCGATCACAGGCCTAACATCTTTCAGATAGTCTGTAAGATGAATATCCACATCCTGACTGTAGCTCAACAGATCCTGACCATCCATGATGATCTGATTCTGTGCATCCTCAGAAAGCATTGTATTCAATACTTTCATTGCCTTCTGGCGACGTGTTTCATCCTGTGTCAGATCGCGGTTCAGTGCCACCTGGAAATATGGCGTGGTCATCAGCCACTTTTCGCCGTTCTCTTCAAAGAATGGGAGAAATGTCGTGTTGATTCCCTGGTCCTGAAACATTTTTACACCGTATGAACTGCCAAAATACATGGCAAGCTCGCCATTCTGATACATCTGGACCACATCATCATAATTCATATCCAGATCATCCGCACTCAGTTTCGTATCCTGAATGAACTGCTCCATACGTTCAAAGGCCTTCGGCCAGACAGTCTCGTCCAGTCCTGCCTTCTCTGTATTTCCCGGATCGCTGTAGGCTGTACGCCACTTGCGTCCGGCTGCTGTAGAAAGCTCTGCTGCCGACAGTCCCTGCAGTGTTTCCATGCAGGTGTAATCATAATAGTAATCTGCACTAAATCCCCGAATTCCCTCTTCCTCGAATCTCTGGCATGCAGAAACAAAGCTCTCGTAATCTGTCGGCAATGGGATATCATACTTTTCAAAAAGATCCTTATTGGCAATGAAACCATGAACGTCCGCACATACCGGAAGCCAGTTCACACTGCCGTCTTCATTCATAAAGCTGGTAAGATAGGAGTTGTAAACGGCACCCGCCTCATTCGTCGTGGAAAGATCCATCAGACTGTCCTTCAGTGGGCTGGCATCATGCAGGGAAAACCGGCAACAGGTAATGATATCCGGAAGCTGTTCCTGAATGTATGATGCATATTTTTCATACAGGCTTGTGCTCCACAAATAGACTGTGATTGTATCTTTTTCCTCTTTTTCCTCCTTCTTTTCGCCACAGCCTGACAGAAGTGATATTGCCATAACTATTACCAAAAATACAGTGAAAGTGGGATTCCGTTTTTTCTTTTTCATAAATTCTCCTCTCTTTTATCAAAGTTATCGGTTCTTTTTCATTTTCTTTTTGTCTTCATACATCGCATCATCCGCTTCCTGCATCAGTCTGTCCAGATTTTTTGCTTTTTCAGAAGTCCACGCATAACCGATCGCTGCAGACACCGGAATATCTTTCCTGTCATTCATCCGTCGTAATTCTTTCCGAATGCAGGTCACGTATGTTTCGATTTCCTGTCTGGTCTTTCCTTTTACGCAGATAACAAATTCATCTCCACCAGTCCTATAGCAGTTTCCATCATTTTTGATCACCTGCTTTAAACAACTGGCTATCTGCGTGATCAGTTCATCCCCCTTCTGATGACCGAGATTATCATTTATCTTCTTCAGATCATTAGCATCTGCCATAACTCTGTTCAGCTTATTATTCCTGTGTTCTTTTAGTTCCCGATAGCCTGAATGCAGAAAAAACGTAATGACTGCTGCCATCAGAAGGTGTTCCAGTATTATGATGAATGTGATCGGAGTCAGATCTACCATATAATTTACAGAATAAATAAAGATCACTCAGCTTATAAATGTCGCTGTTCTCATTAACAGCAGCTACCTGCCTGCTTGCTATATACTGTAACTGTGAGGGTACTGAACAGTTACGATTTACTTAAACTGGATTCCCCAGATCTTGCAGTCTCTGGTGCCGACAACCATGTAGCTGTCATACACAGCCGGGGAGGCCTCGATCACACCGTCACTGATCGACAGTTTATCATTCAATTCTCCTGTTTTGCCGTCAAGCAGACGGACATCCCCCGTACTGTTGCAGTAGAGGACTTTGCCGTTTCCGTCTTTATTGTAAACACAGACCGGTGAAGACCAGGCATAGGAGGAGGAATCCTCCCAGACTTTGGAGCCGTCAGATTTCTTCAGGCAGACCAGGACTCCCGAGGCATTGTCAGAAGTTTTGGCAACTGTGACATATATGTAATCAGAAAGGCTGTTCTTTCCGCAGGCAATCGTAGACTGAACGCCGCCGGAAACACCATCGTCTGTGTAGCATTGATAATCCGTATGCCAGATGATCTCGCCTGTCTGTGCATCGATCTTCCAGATTGGGATCGTTGCAGAATCATTGCTTCTCCATCCCAGACGGAAAGAAGTACTTACATACAGATACAGATGTCCGTTTTCGATTTCCAGAACCGGCGTGGAGTTGGAATCATCGAGCGTATCCTGCACCCATACCAGCTGCAGGGTATTTATGTTCAGACACATCAGGTTTCCGCCATTGTCTGTCATAAAGACATAGCCCTTATAGACAGCAGCACTGTCCTCCATTCCAAGCCAGAAAGACTCGCCACTGCTTCTTGTTCCATAATAACGCCATTTCACGATTCTGCCTGGATTGATGGATAAGGAGCCGGCAGCTGCATCATAACTGGTATTCAGCCTGATAAGGTAAAGAATTCCATTTTCTCCCGGATAGATCAGCGTATCCGTCTCTTCATCTACCAGTGCAGAGCCGTCGAAAAAGCTCAGACTTCCTCTGAGTGAAAATTCATCGTTATCACCAAAGGTATACATAACACTGCAGTCGATCAGGTTAACAACGAAAACGCGCGCCGTTCCCTCGTCACTGTTGTATCCGGCACCGACATACATGATCGGATAACCTCTCGGATCCAGTGCACCTGCACCCTTGAATGTATAGCCAAGATACAGAGGATCCCGCGTTTTCTCACCTGTTTTCAGATCAAGGAAATAGACATTTCCGTCCATACAGGCATAGATCACCTCGACCAGATCATCATCTGCCTTGGCTTTCTCAGTCATGTTCATATGGGCTTTGACTTCTTTTGGCCATTTCATCATCAGAGGCTGACCTGTCCAGCCACTTCCTGTCCATACTGTATTTCCTGAGGCAAGAGAACCTGTGTCTGCTGACCATAAGCTGTTAAGCTTATAATCATTCATATTCGCATAACCATGTGTCGGATTATCACGGAAACTGTTTCCCCTGAATGTGACGATCCCGTCTACATCGGTGTAATCCTCTCCTACCTGAAACTGAATATCACTCTCCGGCCGATAATCCGAGATATTTGTAAGCTGCGTTCCATCAACCTCAATATTCGTATAACTAATCAGATTCTCCGGTTTTGTTGACTCCACACAATGAGGCTCAAAGGAAATCTCCTTCGTCACCTCCATTTCCACGAGATCCCCTGCTGCCTTTGCATCTTTGGAGGCTGCGGCCTTTACCTTTTTGTTGTCTGTTTGTTTGCCAGACAGAAAAATCCTGCCGCCGGCAAAAACAAGCAGAAGTACCAGAAACAGGATACCTCCTATTTTAAACTGTGGTTTCAGACGGAATCTTCTCCTCCTGCGGCGGCTTCGGTGTCTGGAAGCAGCAGTCTGATGCTGTACCGGTCTTGCAGGTTGCTCTGAACTCTGTGTTTTTCGTTTTTTTTCGTTCTGTGTTTCAGACAGACTCTTCTTCAGTTTCTGTCTCTCTGTCATCTCTGGATGTACAGTATGTTCCTCTGTAACTTTGGGACTGTACCTGCTTTTCCTGATATGTGTATTTCTTTTCTGTTCCATAATCCTCTCCTCAAAAAGCTGCCCCTGTTAATTCATTTCCTGCTAACCCGGCAGAAATAAAGTATTTTTATTATACGACAATAATCCCGGAGAATCAAACTCCCCGGGATAATACTTTATTTATTTTTCGGAAATCTCTGACTGCCTGTCTGCCGATTCCGAATATTTTTTTCATATTGATGGAATTCACACCACCCTGTCTCGGACGGAATGTGATCGGAATATATTTGACCCTGCATCCTTTCTTTGCATAAATCACGGAAAGAATGACATTGGAAAGATTAAAGTCCTTCGGAATAAGGCCGATATATTTCTGAAGTGTCTCCGCCTGCATCAGACGGAACGGTGTGTTGGCATCTGTCACGGAAACTCCGAAACAGATGCGGATCACAAAACGAAGGGTCTTTGTGACAAAAATACGGTTTTCGCCGTCCTGACGCTTATTTCTCCATCCAATCACCATATCGTAGGATTCCTTCTGCTCCCAGAATGGCTCAAACTCCTCCGGCAGTGTCTGACCATCAGAATCTGTCTGGAAAATATAATCTGCTCCCTGCTTCAGTGCATAACGATAACCATATAATACCGTTGCACCATGGCCGCCATTAGGCTTGGTCAGAGGCTGAAACAGCGGATGCGTCTTCGCATATTCCTGCATGATCGCATACGTATCGTCCTTACTTCCGTCATCGATCACGACCAGACGGGATTCTCCTCCTCCGCAATGTTTCTCCACCACCGGATACCAGTCATCCAGCACCTGATAGATATTATCACGCTCATTATATGCCGGTATGACGATATATAACTTTTCGTTTTCTGTTTTCACTACATGATCTCCTGTTATCTGCGGGCAAGCTCCCGGGTAATATCCTCCCAGGTAACACCTTTCTCTACCATCAGCACCATGGCATGGTACAGAAAATCTGAAATCTCATATTTGATTTCTTCTTTGTCCGGATTTTTTGCTGCGATCACGATTTCTGTGCACTCCTCGCCGACTTTCTTGAGAATCTTGTCGATTCCTTTGTCAAAAAGATAGTTCGTATAAGACCCCTCCTTCGGATGTGCCTTGCGGTCTGCGATCACCTGATAAACATCCTGAAAAACCCTGAGGGGATTCGTATCGTCATATTCTTTTTTTATCAGTTCTTTAAAAAAGCAGGACCTGCTTCCTGTATGGCAGGCTGCACCAATCTGATCTACCTTCGCAAGAATTGTATCATTATCACAGTCCAAATGCAAGGATTTCACATACTGAAAATGTCCGGAAGTCAGTCCTTTGATCCAGAGTTCCTGGCGGCTGCGGCTCCAGTAAGTCATTTTGCCGGTTCTGACCGTCATATTAAAGGCTTCTTCGTTCATATAGGCCAGCATCAGCACCTGATCGGTTTTATAATCCTGTACAATGACCGGAACCATTCCGTCACCGTTTAGCTTAAACTCAGACCAGCTGATCGCACTCTCATAGGTATTGACCGGGATTCCGGCTTCCTTACAGTTCTGCTTAAATTCATTGAGATCTGTTTCCGTTGCACTGATAAAGCTTCCGCTCAGCCCTCCGATCAGAGGATCCAAAAGAAGCGACTGCAGTGACTCTGCATTGCTTTCTTCTGTATGGAAGATCACTGGCAGCCTGGAACCTTCCTGCATCTTCGGTACCGCATCCAGTGCAAGAATCCCGGAAGCATACTCACAAATCATTTCTTTGTGATCCTCATATTCCTCAAGTGAGGAGATGCATACCAGCATCTTCTCTTTTCCAAAACGCCTGGACATTCCTTCGAGAAGCTCCACATTACTGTTTTTTGCAAAATTCAGAACAACCCTGGCACATCCGGCATAGATCAGTTTTTTGACATCCTCCATGCGGTTGATATTTCCGGCTGCCATAACCGGTACTTCAGATGCCGCACAGATTTCCCGGATCTTCGCGATTGCCTGTCCATGTTCTGCATCTCCCGAAGAAAAGTCAAAGACCAGAATCTCATCTGCTCCATTATCACTGTAAAAACGTGCCAGTTTCTCTACGTCACCATCACCAAACAGGTTTCTCTGTCCAAAACCGGTCACTGCTTTGCCCGCCTGTAAATACAGACACGGAATTAGTAATTTTTTATTCATAGGACAATCCTCTCTGTCTTACAGACTTCCCTTGGTGGAAAGTACATCTGTGATCCTTGGATCAAAAGATGTTGCCTGATCCAGTGCCTTGGCAAAGCTTTTGAACATTGCCTCTGCCACATGATGGCTGTTTCCGCCTGTCAGTACCTTGATATGAAGATTCATTCCGCAGGAATACGAAATCGCATAGAAAAATTCCTTCACCATCTCCGTTGCCATATCACCGATCTTTTCAGAAGTAAATTCTGCATCCCAGGAGAAATACGGACGTCCGGACAGATCGACTGCACAGAGGACAAGGACTTCATCCATCGGAAGAATGCAGCTTCCATAGCGGCGGATGCCCTTTTTGTCTCCCGCAGCTTCTTTGATCGCATTTCCGAGGACGATTCCCGTATCCTCAATGGTGTGATGGTCGTCTACCTTAAGATCTCCATGTACTCGTACGCTTAAGTCAAAGAGTCCGTGACGTGCAAATCCGTCAAGCATATGGTCAAAAAATCCCACTCCTGTTTCAATGTCTGAGTATCCGGTTCCATCCAGAACCAGCTTCAGTTTGATCTCTGTTTCTTTTGTATTTCTTTCTACAGATGCTTCTCTGGTCATCTATTCCTCCTACTGTTCTTCATCCTCAAAACGTACAGCAATAGAATTTGCATGTGCTGTCAGCTGCTCTGAAGATGCAAACTGTTCAATGTCTTTGTGAATCTCTCGCAGTGCTTCTCTTGAATAGTATACGATGCTGGATTTCTTTACAAAATCGTCTACAGAAAGTGCGGAGAAAAACTTTGCGGTTCCATTGGTTGGCAGTACATGGTTTGGTCCTGCAAAATAATCTCCCAGCGGTTCAGAGCTGTTTTCTCCGATAAAGATCGCACCGGCATTTCTTACCTTCATCATGACTTCAAAAGGATTTGCAGTCACAATTTCCATATGTTCAGATGCGATGGCGTTTGCTGCCTCGATCGCCTCATCCATATTTTCGGCGATCAGGATATAACCAAAGTTATCCAATGATTTCTGAATGATCTCTTTACGGGAAAGGACTTTGACAAAGCCATCCACTTCCTCACTCACCTTAGCTGCAAACTCTCTGCTCGTTGTGATCAGGATCGCGGAGGCAAGCTCGTCATGCTCTGCCTGGGACAGAAGATCTGCTGCAACATATCTTGGATTTGCTGTCTCATCTGCAAGAACCAGGATCTCACTCGGTCCTGCGATAGAATCAATACTGACATAACCGTAGACTGCTTTTTTTGCAAGAGCTACAAAAATATTTCCAGGTCCTACGATCTTATCCACCTTCGGAATACTCTCTGTTCCATAGGCAAGTGCTCCGATCGCCTGTGCGCCGCCGACCTTGTAGATTTCATCAGCTCCTGCTTCTTTTGCAGCTACCAGCGTGGACGGATTGACCTTCCCGTCTTTTCCCGGAGGTGTCGTCATCACGATCTGGTCTACCCCTGCCACCTTCGCCGGCACAATGTTCATAAGAACCGAAGAAGGATAAACCGCCTTTCCGCCCGGAACATAAACGCCGACTCTCTCAAGTGGTGTCACCTTCTGACCAAGCATGGTTCCCTTTGCTTCTGTGGTAAACCAGCTGTTCTGTCTCTGTTTCTCGTGATAACTTCTGATGTTCACCAGTGCTTTTCGGATCACCTCGATCAGAGCCGGGTCTACTGCCTCATAGGCTTCTTTGATCTCTTCTTCTGTAACACGGATCGTTTCTCCGGTGATTTCAGTCTTGTCAAATTCCTTCGTATAGGCAAAAAGGGCTTCATCCCCTTTTTCTTTTACATTTTTGAGAATGTTATCTACTGCGGCTTCAAACTTTCCGTAATTGTTCGGACTTCTTTTGAGAAGATTTTCCAAAATATCTTTTGTACTTTCTTTTGTCAGTGCTACTGTACGCATTGTTATCATCCCTTCTGTCAACAGTATTTATTTATCCATCACATTTCTGAGATCTGTGATCAGCTTATGGATTCTTTCGCCCTCCATCTTCATGCTGACCTGATTCACGACCATCCTTGCAGAAAGCGGGCAGACTTCCTCAAGAACCTTAAGACCGTTCTCACGAAGCGTACTTCCTGTTTCCACAATATCTACGATCACCTCAGAAAGTCCTACGATCGGTGCAAGTTCGATAGAACCATTCAGTTTGATAAGCTCTACCGTCTGATGCTTCTGATTATAGAAGTAATCCTTTGCTATATTCGGATATTTAGTTGCCACACGGATCAGCTGATTGTTATGCAGAAGCTCTCTGGCACTTTCCGGTCCGCAGACACACATCCGGCATTTGCCGAATCCAAGATCCATAACCTCATAAAGCTTTCTTCCCTCTTCCAGGATAATATCCTTACCTGTCACTCCGATGTCGGCTGCACCGTATTCTACATAAGTCGGTACATCCGGTCCCTTTGCAAGGAAAAAACGAAGCTTCAGTTCTTCATTTACAAAAATCAGTTTACGGGAACTCTTGTCTCTCATCTCCTCACAGGTGATCCCGATCTGTTCCAGCATATCCAGAGTTTTTTCGGCAAGTCTTCCCTTTGTCAGTGCAATTGTCAGGTATCTCATCTCAGTCTTCCTCCTTCTCACAGCGCAGAGCTACACAGGTTCCCTCTTTACGAAGCCTCTGTGCCTCCAGGATGGCTTCTCGTCTGTTTTTCTCTGTATAGGTAAGGATCAGAGGAGCTTCATCCTCCATAACCTTTATCTTCTGTCTGGAAAGTGCCATAAGAAGACTGTCTACAACAATAACAAAACCAATGGAAGCTGCCGGTTTTCCGAAATGCTTCAGAAGCTCATTGTAACGTCCGCCTTTTACTACCGGCTCGCCGATCCCATAGGTATATGCCTGAAAAATGATTCCTGTATAATACTGGATCTTGCTGAGCATGCCAAGATCAAAGCTTACATATTTTTCATAGCCGTATATCTTAAGAATCTCATAGATTTCTTCCAGTCTTTCTACAGCCGCGATCGCACATTTATTTTCTGTCAGACTTCTGGCTTTTGCAAGCACCTCGCTGGAACCGAACAGATGCGGCAGTTCGCGGAAAGCTTTTTCCAGAGATTCCGGAAGATTCTGTTCCTTTACCAGATCCTCTACTGCAAAATAATTCTTCTGAGAGATCAAAGAACGAAGACGCTCTTCTGCCTCTTCTTCAAGATCTGCCTCCCGAAGAAGGGATTTGAAATAATCCACCTGCCCTACACTGACCTGAAATTCAGTAAGGCCTGAGGCCAGAAGGCTCTCGATCGTCATGGCAAGCAGTTCTGCATCTGCCTCCGGAGAATCATCTCCGATACGCTCAACGCCCATCTGCGTCGTTTCTTTGAGCCTTCCCTGATAGCTTGAGTTATTTACAAATGTATTTCCGGTGTAACACAGTGTCACTACCTGCTGATCCGGATTAAAATACGTCGCACATGCTCTGGATACAGACGGGGTAAAGTCCGGTCTCAATACCAGAGTGTTGCCTTCTCTGTCAAAAAATTTATACAGGTCTTTGGAAGGAACGGTTCCTACCTCACTGCTGAACACCTCAAAATATTCAATCCCCGGTGTTTCTATCTCTTCATATCCATAAGAATGGAATACTTTATAAATTTCCGCCTGCAGATGATGCTTCTGGCTGCACTCTCCATTATAGATGTCACGTACACCCTCCGGTGTATGAAAAATACGCTGCATAGTTTGTCCTCCTCGTGGGCAGCCATACGCTTTAGTATGCTACCATGCTACTCTGTAAAACACTAAAGATTATAGTTGATATTCTAAGGATTGTCAATCCCGCATTTTGAGATCCTGCTGAATCCCCTCCAGATAAGGAACCAGAAATCCGCCCTGCTTCGGCAGATAGAATTCCTCTTTGAGTTCTTCTCTTCGAAAACTCTTGCGCCCGCCATCTTCCATACGCTGCCAGAAGCTTTTGAGATCGCGGAACGGAAGATAATAAAAACGATCCGCGTGGCTGAAGAAAATAAGGAAGAAGGCAATTCCTCCCTGCTGCTCAAAGGCCTCCATAAACCCCACCTGATGAGGATGTATATTGCTCAGCGGAAAGGTATCCACACAGCATTCCTTTGCGTCAAAACAGACCGGGATGCCCTGAACCACTCCAATATAATCTACGGTACTTCTCTGCTCAAAATAGGCCAGTGTTATATGACGGTTTTCCTTATCCATCCGTACCGGAGTGATCGGTGTCGGTATTTTCTGTATCAGTGCCAGCTTCTTCTGAGCATACTGCTCGTTGGTACGATTAACAAGGTCTTCAAGGGTTGAACCTCGAAGACCTCTGCTGTTCCACGTTGCCATTTATTCCAGAACCTTGATGGACGGATAATATCTTACGATTGCTTTGCCGACAATTTCATCATAGGTCACAAACGTATTCTGCCAGAATCTGGAATCCTTGGAATGCTCTCGATTATCTCCAAGCATGAAATAGCTTCCCTCCGGCACAACATATGGACCATAATTTCCGGTTGGTGTTTCCGGTACATGACTGTTTGCTTCCTCATCTTCCACACCGTTGATAAAAACTTTGCCGTTCCTGATCTCAACAGTATCTCCCGGAAGACCGATCAGTCTTTTGATAAAGAGCTGGCTCTCATCATCCGGATATTTGAAGATGATGATATCATAACGCTCCGGATCTTTCATTTTTTTGGAAATATGTTTTCCAAAGAAATCGAAGTTGATGCCATATGCCATACGGAAACCAAAGATACGGTCTCCTGTCATGATTGTCTGTTCCATGGATTCAGACGGGATTTTTGCATTGATAAGAATCACATTGTTTACGACCAGGACTACCACGATTACGATGACGAACATCTTGACATAGTCCCAGACCTCATTCCAGATTTTCATAATAATTTCTCCTCTAACTTCTCTTCTTTTATGATGCGTTGAAACTGTGCCGGCAGTGGTGCCTCAAAACACTTTCCAGACAGATTTGAAAGCCTCCCATCCATCCCGTCCGGGAAACTCAGACGGAACGCATGAAGCAGCTGATGCTTTAACTGATATTTTTCTCTGCAACGGCGATTAAAGCTCTCCTGCCCGTACTTGGTATCACCCGCCAGCGGATGCCCCTCAGACGCAAGATGGGCACGGATCTGATGCGTACGTCCCGTGATCAGCCCAACCTTAAGAAGTGTTACCCTCCCATTGTCTCCAAGCGGCTCATAGACGGTCTCTATTGGCTGTGCATCTTTCTCTTTCTGTCTGTAAATGGTTACTTTATTCAGCTTTGTATCTTTATATAAATAACCTTTGATATGCTTCCTTTCCTTTAGGACTCCATTTACAACACACAGATATTCTTTATGTACTGTCCTGTCATGGAATAATTCCGAAAGCTCCTGCAGCCCCGCCAGTGATTTGCCTCCTGCAATGATACCGCTCGTGTTTTTGTCAAGGCGATTGCAGACAGATGGGCGGAAGGTGCGAAGGTCTTCCTCTGTCAGTTCTCCCTTCTCAAGAAGATAGCCTGTCAGATATTCTACCATGGATGGTTCTCCGCTGTCATCCGGCTGTGAAAGCATTCCTGCCGGTTTGTTGATGAGAAGAATGTCTCTGTCCTCATAGATCACCTCCAGTGCAGTCACTGCCCTGGCAGCCTGTTTCTGCTCACTGAATTTATCAAATGTCTCATCACTTAAAAACAGCTTTATCGTATCACCAGCTTCCAGCTTTTCATTTCCAGTCGCCTTCTTACCATTCAACGTGATATTTTTCTTGCGGAGCATTTTGTAAAAAAAACTTTTCGGAGCATTCCGAAGAAGCTTGGACAGATACTTGTCAAATCTCTGTCCGGCTTCATTGTCACGAATCTGAAACTCCTTCATTTCCTGTTCCTCTTTCTTTCAGACACAGATCGCCAGGATCGTGTGTTTGATCAGTTCATTTCTGGATAATTCCGGATATTTTTCGTCCGGTCGGAATTTGATTCCCTCCTCCAGGGATTCTTTATGCTCGTTCATGGAATCCAGACGTTCCAGAAACTGCGGCAGCCTCGTAAAGATCTTGACGTTTGCCTTAAAGCCATTTCCCCGCAAAATCTTCTGTGCTTCCCGCTCCATAAATGCAGTATCGATCTTCGGATCACTGCTGAAACCGACAACCGTATTTCCACAGATTGCAAATGCATCGATCGATGCACTTTTTTCATAGAAGGTCATATACATCTCATAAGACATCAGGATTCTGCCGGCATGCTCGGATATCTCCTCATACACCTGCGGTGCGACCGGCTTTGCACGAAAGATCATGATAAGACTTACCATGGATTTGCACGCCGGAAGGCAGCCGACAACAGCAATCACCGTCCATATCGTCAGTCTGGTCTTAAAATAGATCATTGCAGAAAAAAAGATTCCAAGCGGTACTGCAAATAAAATTGCAGTAATAAGGATCCTCTTCTTTTTTTCGGAAGCCAGATACCCGTAATCTCCTTTTCTGACCTTGTTTTCATTTTTTGTTTTGCTCATTTACAGCTCCTTATTGGTAACCGTTCTGACAGTTACTTTTATTTTTTCTTATGCGTGTTGCGGATTGTTTTTCTGGCCGGCTTTCTTCCCTGAGCCTTCTTTCGCTCTGCACCTGATATGGTTCTGCCGGATTCCTTTCGCCGGTCTCTCTCCGGGCGAAGCAGACATTTCGGCCCGAATCCAACCAGATCCATGCGCCCTGCCATCTTAAGTCCTTCCAGCACCAGACTCCGGTTTGCAGGGTTTTTGTACTGCATCAGAGCTCTCTGGATTGCCTTTTCATGCGGGTCACGCGGAATATATACCTTTTCTTTCGTAAGAGGATGTATCCCGGTATAATACATACAAGTGGAAAGTGTCGACGGCGTCGGATAAAAATCCTGCACCTGTTCCGGCGTAAATCCCAGATCACGCACATATTCTGCAAGCTTTACCGCCTCTTTTATCGTACATCCCGGATGCGAGGACATAAAATACGGAACCGCATACTGCTTCCTGCCGGTGGCAGCATTCGCTTTCTCATATTGATCCAGAAACTGCTGGTAGACTTCATGGGACGGTTTTCCCATATAATGAAGTACCTGATTGGAAACATGTTCCGGTGCAACACGAAGCTGTCCGCTGACATGATGCTTTACAAGCTCCTGCAGAAAAACAGGGCTCTTGTCTGCCACCACATAATCAAAACGAACGCCGGAACGGATGAATACTTTTTTGACGCCGGAGAGTTTCCGGAGCTTTCGAAGCAGAGAAACATAATCTGTATGATCTACGGTAAGATTGCCGCACGGTTTCGGAAAAAGGCATTGCCGGTTCTGGCAGACACCTTTGGTCAGCTGCTTTTGACAGGACGGCTGTCGAAAATCCGCTGTAGGTCCTCCCACATCATGGATATATCCCTTAAAATCAGGGTCTTTTGTCATTTTTTCTGCTTCCCTCAAAATAGAATCGTGGCTTCTTGTCTGAAGGATCCTTCCCTGATGGAAGGTCAGGGCACAGAAATTACAGCCTCCAAAGCACCCTCTGTTGCTCGTCAGACTGAATTTGATTTCTTCCAGTGCCGGTATTCCTCCTCTGGCATCATACATCGGATGCCATGCATTCCGGTAAGGAAGATCATAGACATCATCCATCTCCTGCTGACTTAACGGAAGTGCAGGCGGATTCTGGATCACATAGCCTCTGTTTCCGTAATTCTCTGCCATCACTCTGGCAGTAAAAGGGTCTGTATTCCGATACTGCTCGGCAAAGCTTTCTGCATATGCTTTTTTGTCTGAAGAAACCGTCTCATAGGAAGGAAGGATGACCGGATCATAGGCACGGGAAAGATCTTTGCATTTATAAACGGTTCCCGGGACAAAGGTAATCTCATCTATCGGAAGTCCACTCTGCAGTGCTTCTGCGATCTGTATGATCGAATGTTCCCCCATTCCGTAGGAAATGAGATCCGCTCCCGAATCCAGAAGGACGCTGCGGCGTACCTTATTCTCCCAATAGTCATAATGGGCAAGACGACGAAGGCTTGCCTCGATCCCTCCCAGTATGATCGGGGTATGCTTATATGTCTGACGGATCAGATTACTGTAGACTACTGTAGGCATGTCCGGACGAAGGCCCATCTCTCCTCCCGGAGAGTAGGAATCCTTCTGGCGGTGCTTTCTGGATACGGTATAATGGTTCACCATAGAATCCATATTTCCGGCACTGACCAAGAAACCAAGGCGCGGCGCGCCAAATACCTGTACACTCTCTTTCTTACGCCAGTCGGGCTGTGGAATGATCCCCACACGATAACCTCTGCTTTCCAGAAGTCTTGATATGATCGCAGCACCAAAAGAAGGATGGTCTACATAGGCATCTCCTGTCAGATAGACAAAATCCACCTGGTCCCATCCTCTTTGCTGCATTTCTTTTTTGGTTACTGGTAAAAAATCCTGCATGTGTCTGTGTTCTCCTAAAATGATACAGACTGCGCCCGATATCCTTCTGCGATAATATCAAGCTGTCTGTGAAAACGGGCAAGCTGCTGCAGATCTTTCGTTCTGAATACCCGAAGAAATTCATCCTGGATCTTGGCAACTTCTCTTTTATTTGAGATCTTGTAAAGATTTTCGATACTGAGAAGGATATCTTTGACAAGATTCGACTGGAGCTGTGAGGAATTCTGTGCATCCATGATCTCGTCCCTGACGGACGACATTTCCTGGTCCAGTGCAATGATCGCATCTGCTGCATTACTTAAGCGTTCTGCAACATGAAGCGGCATCTCGCCTTTATATTTATATTGGAGAGAGTGCTCGATCGTCGCCCAGAAATTCATCGCCATGGTACGGATCTGGATCTCCGCCTGAATCTGCTTCGGCCCGTTTATGGTTTCTACTGTATAATAAATGATCAGGTGATAGCTTCTGTAACCACTCTGTTTGATATGCTTGAGATAATTTTTCTCACTCTTGATCGTCATATCGGTACGCTTCTGGATCATGGCTGCTACTGTATCAATATCTTCTTCAAACTGACAGATAATACGGATTCCCGCGATATCCTCCAGTTCTTCTTCCATATGTTCCATAAGAATGTGTTTGCGCTGCATTTTTTCCAGGATGCTCGGCACACTCTTGACACGTCCGCTGACCTGTTCGATCGGAGAATAGAGGTCATTCTGCTTGTGTTCGTCTATAATATGCTCAAACTTGACCATCAGTTCTCTGACCGCCAGTTCATAGGGGCATAATATACTTCTCCATAACTGTATTTCCATAAAAATCGCTCCCTTTAAAGGCTTGTTACAAAAGTAGTTTCGTCTCAATCTTGGCGAAAGCAAAACTACATTTGCATTATATCACATTTTCATCTGAAATAGTGAATTAATATACACAGTTTATGATTTTTTTCTGAACGGCTCTTAAAACCCAGTAAGGATTTACGTTCATCGCATCTGTGCAGGGCATTCTGATATAGATTCTGAAATTCAGATGCACCGGTATCTTCCCTTCTGCCTTTCCCGGATCACAGCCGGTATTTCCCATAAACCCAAGAATTTCTCCGGCATCCACGAGGGTTCCTTTCTCCCGGAGACGCTCATACGAGGAGAGATGTGCATAATAAAAATATCCTCCTGACGGTGCACGTATTCCAATCCGATACCCGTCGGAAGGAATCCATCCAATCTCTTCAACCCTTCCGTCTGTCATACTGATAATCGGATAAAAATCTGCCTGGTCGCATTTTCCAAACAGATTACAGCCTGCTCTTTTCTGATCCTTTCCATCGTTTTTTCCGCTCTTTATCCAGTCATCCTCAAAAAAAATCTCCTTCGACGCAACAGGAAAATATTCTGCATCGTTCCACACCATCCGATAAGCATCGCACAGATCTTTATATTCTCCATATTTATATCTCAGATAAGGTTCTTTGTCGAAAGAGCAGTTCTCGGGATAAAAGCCGCCATTCAGCATGACAGCTGTCAGATTTTCAATCCAGTCGGCCGTCTCTAGCTCCTGCTTTTTCAGCTGCTGATACAGCCCGGGCAAAAGTCTCTGTTCACGGAAGGCCTCTGTAGCACAGGTTTCTGTATTCAAAATGGAGGCTCTGCTTCGCCTGAGCAGAATTTCCTGTCCTCCTTCGATACAGATAAGTATCAGGATACAGAACAGAACTATACAGATTTTATGCTTCATATCCTTCTTTCTTCGGATTATGGTCCGTTTTTATTTTATGTCTTACGTTTCTTCTTTATGTATAGCCGTGCGGATCTCCGTGGACAGTAAAACAGAGGCTTCGGATGTTTTTCGTCCCAAAGCCTCTGTCTTAGCGTTTATATCATTTTGAAGGATCAGTCGTAACTGTTCACAGTAACGATCAGTCTTTTAACTGTTCCAGAACTTTTACAAGGTAGTTCCATACACGTTCTGTAGATGCAATATCCAGAACCTCCTCTGAAGTATGGATATTTTTCATGTCCGGACCCAAAGATACACAGTCCAGTCCTTCAATCTTCTTATAGAAGAGTCCGCATTCCAGTCCCGCATGGATCGCAACGACTGCCGGTTTCTGTCCGTACATTTCTTCATATACAGATACCATCCTGTCACGAAGCGGAGATTCCTTTCTGTATTCCCATGCCGGATAAGCACCCTGGATCGTGTACTCGCCGCCAAGAAACTCTGTGAGATACTGGATCTTGTCAGACAGTGCATCTCTTGCTGCTTCCACGGAGCTTCTTACTCCTGAGCTTGCAAAGAATTCGTCCTCATACAGCTTCACAATTCCGATATTGGTAGAAGTCTCTACCAGTCCCTCGATACTTCCACTCATCTTCTGGATACCAAACGGAACTTCCATCAGGTAGAAGAGAACTTTTTCTCTGCTGGTCGGATGAAGGATCATCGCCTGCTCCACATCACCTTCTGTGATCTGGATCGTGATGCCTGAATCGCTTCCTTCATATTCCTCACGAAGTCCGGCCTGTACTTTGGCTGCATAAGCTTTCACAGCCTCCGCCTGTGCTCCGTCAATAAGAAGTTCTGCCACCGCTTCTCTGGTGATCGCATTGTCCTTCTGACCGCCTTCCAGAGAAATGATCTCATAATCTGCCTCATTCTTCAGTCCATAAAGGAAACGGGCCATAAGAACATTGGCATTTGCACGTTTCTTGTCAATTTCAGCTCCGGAATGTCCACCCATCAGTCCGCAGATCTTGACCTGAAGTCTGGTTCCCTCGGCTTCGATTCTCTGCACCGGAATACTGCTGACTGCTGAAAGTCCGCCTGCACAGCTGATCCAGAGGCTTCCCTCAGCCTCAGAATCCATATTGATCATACGTTTTCCCTTAAGGACGCTGCAGTCAAGGCCTACTGCTCCAAGAAGTCCGATCTCCTCATCTACCGTAATCAGAACCTCCAGTGCCGGGTGCGGAAGGTCTGTGCTGTCCAGAAGTGCCAGCGCATATGCAACGGCAATTCCGTCATCTCCGCCAAGCGTGGTTCCGTTTGCACTGATATATCCGTCCCTGACAGAAAGATTCAGCCCGTCTTTTTCAAAGTCATGCTCTACACCCGGACGCTTCTCACACACCATATCCATATGTCCCTGAAGGATCACAGTCGGTGCATTCTCATATCCTTTGGATGCTGGTTTGTAGATCACAACATTATTCATCTCATCCTGTACATAATCAAATCCATGTTTCTTCGCAAAATCTACCAGATAATCACTGATCTGTTTTGTGTTTCCGGAACCATGCGGAATCTTACAGATTTCTTCAAAATAATAAAATACTCTTTTAGGTTCACAGTTTTCTAAAACTCTCATTTTAAATTTCCTCCATTATCACTGCATCGCTTCAGATCGACTACAGAAGATCAGCATTTATTTTACCCGTAAATATCTCTTTTTTCAAGGGTTTCCGGATTTTTTACTCATATTTATCTGCTCTGTTTCGTATAGTAAAGAAAAAAAGATTTTTATGAAAAGATTCTTCTGTACAATGATAAGCATTCTGCTGCTTCTTTTCCTTATGCTCTATCCAGAGGAGGCACTGCTTTGTGCCCAGAAAGGAATGCAGCTCTGGCTCAACATCCTGATCCCCACACTGCTTCCCTTCATGATTCTTACCGGGATCCTGATTCGGACAGACCTCATAAGCCAGATCCTGCTTCCTCTGGAACCTTTTTTAAGTAAAATATTCGGCATCTCCCCTGCCGGTGCCTGTGCTCTTCTCTTCGGACTTCTCTGCGGTTATCCCATGGGAGCAAAAGTCACTTCCGATCTCTATACCGCTCAGAAGATCAGCCACCGGGAAGCGCAGTATCTCCTCACCTTTACCAACCATGCCAGTCCTGTATTCATCAATTCCTATCTGATACATACCTGTATGAAAGGGCAGTTCCCCGCTTTCAAGATCTTTGGAATTCTGCTAGCTTCCGGATGGCTCACGATGACTGTTATGCGTCTGGGGTACTTCAGGGGAAATACTCTGTCGAAAATATCCGGCACAAAAAAAGAGACATCCTCCTCCGACTCTCCCGGAGCCGTACTGGATGCCTCTATTATGAACGGTTTTGAAACGATCACCCGACTGGGTGGTTATATTCTGATGTTCTCGATTCTGAATGCCTGTGTCCGACATTTCTGGAAAAACCGCAGCATACTCTCGTATCTGCTGTTCTGTCTTCTGGAAATGACTACCGGACTCCATCAGCTCTCACTCTCTTCTCTGAGCGCTGATACAAAATGTCTCTGCGCCCTGATCACCGTCACCCTCGGCGGAATCTGCGTCACTGCACAGACCCGAAGCCTCGTGACACGAGAACTCTCACTGCTTCCCTATCTTGCATCCAAACTTCTGAATGCACTGATCGTCATGATCCTGTTCTTATTCATCACCAAGATCATCTAACAGACTGCCATCATCCTCTGCTTCTCTGGCAGGCTCTTCATGGTAGGAACCTGTAATAGCTGCTGCCTGTGCTGTCTGAGGTGCAAGCTCCTGACGATTGTGGTTTACAACTTCCAGGCAGCTCTGCAGAGAATCAATGAAGGTCTTGTATTTGCCACCCGCATCTTCCAGTGTCTGATTCAGGACAGAACCGATGTTTGCCATCATATCATCTGTGTAAGTGATCGCACTCAGACGAATGCTGTTTGCATCCTGTGTGGCAGAGTCCAGGATCTCCTGCGCCTGCTTGTTGGCAGCATTGATGGTCTCGTTTGCCTGGGCATAAGCCTTCTGCATGATCTCATGCTGTGTAACAAGCTCCTGTGCTTTGTTCTGTGCATCTGCGATCAGAGCATCGGCCTTAGCCTGTGCATCTTCAAGGATCGCATCCTTGTTGCTGATGATCTTCTGGTATCTCTTGATTTCATCCGGAGTTTTGAGACGAAGTTCTCTCAGATACTCCTCCATCTCCTCTTTATTTACAACGATCTTTGTTGCAGACAAAGGCTGAAACTTGCAGCCTTCTATAAATTCATCGATCTCGTCGATAAGCTGTTCAATTCTGCTGCTCATAGTATATACTCTCCTTATTTTCTCTCTTTTTCCTGTAGTTTCAGGCGCAGTTCCTGAATGATCTCTGCCGGTGCAAAGCTCGACAGGTCTCCGCCAAATCGGGCAACTTCCTTCATGATGGTGGAACTCACATAAGCGTACTCAAGACTTGTCGTCAAAAATACGGTATCTACATCCGGCGCCAGAACACGGTTTGTCTGAGCCATCTGAAGCTCATACTCAAAATCCGTAACCGCACGAAGCCCACGTACGATGACCTGGGCCTGGTTCTCTCTGGCAAAGTTTACAGAAAGTCCATCAAATGGCTTGATGATCACATTTGGGATATCTCTGGTCGCCTTTGCTAATATATTAACACGTTCTTCTACAGAAAACAACGGACTTTTTGCAGAATTCTGCAAAACCCCGACCACAACTCTGTCAAAAGAAACGCTTGCGCGCCTGATGACATCCAGATGACCATAAGTTGCCGGATCAAAACTTCCCGGATAAACAGCTGTTACCATAAGGTATTCTCACTTTCTTTTATGCAAAAAAATATGCTTATTTGTCTTGTATTCTTTGGATCGGCTCAATTCATAACCAAGTTCCTCTGCATAAGTGAAATCCGTATGAAGATCCGCCTCTACAACGATCAGCGTATCCTCATCCGCAAGTGAACTGTCCTTAAGATACTCAAGTACCTGCCTCTCCAGTTCATTCATATACGGAGGATCCATAAAAATACAGTCAAATGCAGCCTGCCCTTCCATAGAGCGAAGAGCCTGCAGTACATCCATGTTCAGCAGTTTACCATGTTCAGCCAGCTTTGTAAATGCAAGATTTTCCCTGATACAGGCACATGCCCTGGGATTTTTCTCAACAAAGGTTGCATGTTCTGCTCCTCTGCTGAGTGCCTCAATTCCAATCGCGCCACTTCCGCTGAAAAGATCCAGGAAAGTACAATCCGGAATATAAGGCTGCAGAATATTAAACAGTGTTTCTTTGATTCTGTCAGTGGTTGGTCTAGTCTCCATGCCAGGTACCGTCTTAAGAGAAAGACGTCTGGCTTTTCCAGCTATTACTCTCATTTCAGATTCAGTCTCCAATCCAGGTCGCCGCGGGCAAGTCCGAGAATCAGAAGTTCTGCTGTTGCGATATTCGTAGCAACCGGTATATTATATTGATCACATCTCATAACGATAGAGTGAATGTCCGGTTCCTTCGGGTCGACCATGACCGGATTGTAAAACAGGATGACCATATCAAGATCCTGTCTCTCTACCATTTCCATAAACTGCTTGTCTCCGCCTATACTTCCTGCAAGAAACTTATGCACATGAAGGTTTGTGGCTTCTTCAATTCTTCTTCCGGTTGTTCCGGTAGCATAAACCTCATGCTTGGCGAGAATATTCTTATAGGCGATACAGAAATCTTCGATAAGTACCTTTTTGCTGTTGTGTGCAATGATTCCTAAATTCATCGTTCATCTCTCCATTTTCACCAATACATAGCTGGTTTTTAGTTTATTTTGTAACTCATCTAAATTATTATAGCAAGTTGCCAAAAAAAGTGCAATTAAATCTTTCAAATTTATACATTATTCATAGAAAGTTAATATTTTTCATTTTTCTGGCAGATTATACGGTAACTTCCAGTGTATTATTCTCATAAATCCACATACTAACATCGTAACACGAACACAAAACAACCAACCAAGGAGGAAATGAACTATGTCAAACAACACTTCTTCTAACAAAGCAGTTGTACCAGAAGCAAAGGGTGCCCTGGATCGTTTTAAATTTGAAGTAGCAAATGAACTTGGTGTGCCGCTCACCGATGGATACAATGGAAATCTTACCTCCAAACAGAACGGATCTGTCGGCGGCTATATGGTCAAAAAAATGATCGAACAGCAGGAAAGACAGATGTCTTCCGGAAGTCAGAGCAGTCAGTACTAATCTTCGCTGTTCCTGATCCACAAAAGGATAAAAAGCTCAGATGAACCGATCATCTGAGCTTTTGTCCTTCTTATAATCCAAGAAATCCGGTAATATCACCATTGATGACATAATGTGCACCGTTGTCCTCAGGTTTGATATATACCCTTAAATCTTCAAGTTCTGATTCTTTTTTGCCCATCTCTTCTGTCCAGATCTTCTTGATGCTGTCTACAACATCCTTTGCATATATCTCTTTGCCAAGCCACTGCACGAATACTTCCGTGTTTACCTCAGCTGCTTTCTTGGCTGCGGTTTTTCTTGTGGTTGTTCTCTTTGCAGCAGTTTTCTTTTCGGTCGTTTTCTCTTCAGTCGTCTTTTTCGCTGTAGTTCTCTTTCTGGTTGTTTTCTTCACAGGTTCTTTCACTTCTGTTTCTACAGCTTTCTTCTCGGTTACTGTTGCTTTGACCGGCTCTTTTGTCTCCGGTTCTGCAGCGAGCTTTGCAGGAGCCTCTTTTTCGATAGCCTTCTGTGCAGTAGTTGTCTTAGGTTCTGCTTTCTTTGTCGTTGTTCTTGTAGCCATAATAGCCTCCTTACAAGGTGAAAAAATATTTTACGGTACTAAAATAGCACGTTTCCAACAGTTTTGCAAGTTTTCTTTTACAAACTGATGTTTTCCGCCTCGCTTTGACCATAACTTCCCATACGTTCTTTCAGGAATCTGTGCTGTTCAAGATCAAGCTCCGGATCAAGGGCAAGAATCTCATCGGCCGCTTCGCTGGCCTTTGTAAGGGTTGCTGAATCATTATAGATATCACCGATTTTGAACTCCATATCTCCACTCTGACGGATTCCAAACAGATCACCGGGGCCTCGAAGCTTTAGATCTTCTCCGGCAATATAAAATCCGTCATTGGATTTATTCAGGATTTCCAGCCTCTTTGATACCTGCTCCTGATTTCCCTGTATAAAGATACAGTAAGACTGATATTCCCCTCTTCCGACCCGGCCGCGGAGCTGGTGGAGCTGTGCCAGGCCAAAACGCTCCGCATTCTCAACCATCATGACCGTAGCATTCGGTACATTGACCCCGACCTCTACAACAGTTGTTGATACCAGAACCTGGATCGCGCCCTGTGCAAAAGCTTCCATGACAACATTCTTTTCTTTGGCTTTCATTTTTCCGTGGAGATATTCGATCCGGATATCGGAGGAAAGATTCTCCCTTAATTTCTCCGTGTAATCAAGGACATTTTCCGCCTCCATGCCCTCACTCTCCTCCACCATCGGACAGATGACATAGGCCTGTCTTCCTTCCCGGACCTGCCTTTCTATGAAGGAATAAGCCTTCGGACGATACGATGTATTAACCACACAGTTTTTGATCGGAAGACGTCTGGCCGGAAGCTCATCGATCACAGAAATATCCAGATCGCCATACAGGATGATTGCAAGCGTACGCGGGATCGGTGTCGCACTCATGACCAGGACATTCGGCGGATTTCCTCTTGTCGTCAGAGCTTCTCTCTGTTTTACACCAAAGCGGTGCTGCTCATCTGTGATCACCAGTGCAAGATTTGCATACTCCACCTTTTCCTGGATCAGTGCATGCGTTCCGATAATAACCAGTGCCTCTCCCGAGGCAATCTTTGCATATGCAAGGCGTTTCTCCCTGGCGGTATCTGATCCGGTCAGAAGTACTGTCGGAAAAGAAAGGTTCTGCTCCTCCATCAGCTTCTGAAACCCTTCATAATGCTGTCTGGCAAGAACTTCTGTCGGTGCCATCAACGCTGCCTGGTAACCATTATCTGCCACAAGGCACATGGCAAGAAAGGCAAGGATCGTCTTTCCGCTTCCGACATCTCCCTGAACCAGACGGGACATCATTCTTCTCCCCGCAAGATCCCGCTCAATCTCATGCCAGGCATTCAGCTGTGCCCCTGTAAGAGAATACGGAAGCCTCTCTATGATTTCTTCTGTCAGCCAGGTTTCTCTGACCGGGAAACAGTTCGGGGTTTCTTCTGTCTTCTCCTTCATCTTTCTTACTGAAAGAATAAAGAGAAAAAATTCATCAAAAACCAGACGTTTCCGTGAAACCAGAAGCTCTTCTTTATTCGGCGGAAAATGTATGGTCCTGAGGGCATAATTAATATCTGCAAGTTCATAACGTTCCCTGAATTCTTCCGGAAGATATTCACTCTGCATCGGAACACTCTCCAGAAGCTGTGTGATCATCTTGACGACCGTTTTGTTGGACAACCCTGCTGTCAGTCCATATATCGGCTGAAGGTGGTGCAGGATCTCCTCATATGCTGACGGAGTAAAAATCTCCGGGTGCTCCATCTCAAGCTTTCCCTGCTTACGCACGATCCTTCCACGAAAAACGAACCAGCTTCCCTTTCGGAGAGTCTTCTTTAAATATGGAAGATTGAACCAGACCACCGGGAATTTTCCACTCTGATCGGCTATATTCACAGAAATGATCTGTCTGCCTTTCACGGAATTAACATAAACGCCGGAGCATACCGCAGCGGAGACGGCCTGCACCGTCCCCTCCTTAAGTTCTGCGATATCTACCGGCGTTTCATACTCATCATAATTTCTCGGATAGTAGTGAAGAAGATCGTCCGTATCATAGATACCGACTTTCCAGAAAAGCTTCTCCGTCTTCTCTCCTACACCCTTTAATGTTCTTAAACTCTGTCCCATTTATCCTACTCAACAGAAATGATATAATAATAGATCGGCTGTCCGCCATAGTTGATTTCCACTTCACAGTCCGGATATTTCTCCTCCAGGGCTGCTGCCAGTTCCTCTGCCTTTTCCTCGGAGGCATCTGCACCGTAATAGATACTGATGATCTCTGCATCATCAAAAATCATCGCATCTACCGTATCCTCTGCAACCTTTTCTTTATTGCCGCCTACAGCAAGGATTCCCTTATCTCCGATTCCCATGATGTCACCCTCATGGATCTCATTCTCCTCGATTCTGGTATCTCTTACCGCATAAGTGATCTGTCCTGTCTTGACTCTTGCGATCGCTTCTTCCATCTCAGCGGTGTTTTCCTCAAGAGATTTCTCCGGCACATAGCTGATAAGTGCTGTAACACCCTGCGGAACTGTTTTGGTCGGAACTACAATGATCTTCTTATCTTCTGTCAGATCTCTTGCCTGGTTTGCTGCCAGAATGATATTCTTGTTGTTCGGAAGAATATAGACTGCCTTCGCATTGACCTTGTCGATCGCGTTCAGCATATCCTCCGTACTCGGATTCATAGTCTGACCGCCCTCGATCAGATAATCTACACCAAGCTCCCTGAAGATGTCAGTAAGTCCGTCACCTGCGGACACTGCAATAAATCCGACTTCCTTTGCCGGCTCCTGCTTCTTCTCTTCCTCAGCCTGCTGTTTCGCGAGCTTCTCCGCATCCTTGATCAGCTTCTCCTGATGTTCTTCTCTCATGTTATCGATCTTCATACGGGAAAGAGCACCATAAGTCAGAGCCCGCTCGATCGCCTGTCCCGGATGGTTGGTGTGTACATGAACCTTGACAATCTCATCATCTGCGACAAGAACGATGGAATCACCAAGAGAAGTCAGAAATTCCTTAAATTTATGTTCTTCTTCCAGCGGAAGCGGTTTATCCAGAAGAATAATAAACTCTGTACAGTAGCCAAATTTAATATCAGCCTCTGCCTGTGGAGAGATCTTCGTCACTGCCGGACCTGCAGTTCTCTCAAAATCAGAATAATCAACTTCCTTGCCAAGGAAACCGTCGATGGCACCTCTTAAGACCTCCAGAAGTCCCTGTCCGCCTGAATCCACAACGCCTGCTTCCTTAAGAACAGGAAGCATCTCAGGAGTCCTGGCCAGAGTTTCCTCTGCATGTGCAAAAACTTTCTCAAAAAACGGCTGCAGTTCATCTGCTTCCGGAGCGATCTCAGCTGCCTTAAGTGCTGCCTCTCTCGCTACAGTAAGGATGGTTCCTTCCTTCGGCTTCATAACTGCCTTGTATGCTGTCTCCACTGCACGTTCCATCGCTGCGGCAACGGCCAGTGCATCGAGTTCCTTTGCTTTCTTAACGCTCTTGGTAAAGCCTCGAAGCAGCTGAGAAAGAATAACACCGGAGTTTCCTCTGGCTCCGCGAAGAGAACCGGAAGAGATAGCCTTCGCAAGGGTCTCCATATCAGGATCTGTCAGTGCGCTCACCTCAGCAGCCGCTGACATGATCGTCATTGTCATATTGGTTCCTGTATCTCCATCCGGCACAGGAAATACATTCAGTTCATTGATCCATTCTTTCTTTGCCTCCAGATTCTTGGCTCCTGCCAGAAACATTCTGGAAAGCATGCCGGCATCTATGGTTTTTATATTCAACACAAGTTCCTCCTCTGATTTCTTAATCTATTGCGCGTACGCCTTCTACATAAATATTGATCTTCTCGATCTCCATACCGGTAAAATCTTCGACTTTATATTTGACATTGCTGACAAGATTGTCTGCGATCGTACTGATATTTACACCGTACGCTACAATCACATGGAAATTCAGGCGGATCTTATTGTCCTCTGTGATCTTGACACTGATACCATGTTTCAGACTTTCCATACGAAGCAGCTTGACAAGTCCGTCCTTCATGCTGACTGCCGCCATTCCTACGATCCCGAAACATTCAACTGCCACACTGCCCGCATAGGTAGCAATAACGTCTGTGTCAATGACGATCTGACCTAAGCCGGAATCTATACGTCCATTCATATAGTGACCTCCATAAAAATTTATTATATGAGGATATTATAACCCGTTTTCCGCTATAAGACAATGTTTAATTTCGACATAAGATAATCGTTATGAACCATTTATGATAATGTCCTAATATACCACAAAGGAAAATGTCCCAATGTAGTATAATGCTTCCATCAACAG